>NZ_JBHVXB010000003.1:89119-459676 GCF_042881905.1 Leifsonia sp. NPDC058248 | reverse complement strand
AGGCGGCCCGCGTCGCCACCGCCAACGCAGCCTGCATCCGGCCCACGCGGCCTGAATCGGGCCGCGCGGGGCGCCTTACGTGCTAAATGTGCGGATCAACGGGGGTTGAACCGCACTTTCGGCACGAAACGTTGTCGCGCGAGACGCGCGAGCGCGCAGCGCAGCAGCGCTAGCGCTTGCGCTTCTCGCGCACCCGCATGTTGAGCTGGATCGGCGTCCCCTCGAACCCGTAGATCTCGCGCAGGCGCCGGATGATGTAGCGCCGGTACCCGGGGTCGAGGAACCCGGTCGTGAAGACCACGAACGTCGGCGGCCGGCTGGTCGCCTGGGTGCCGAACAGCACGCGGGGCTGCTTGCCGCCACGGACGGGGTGCGGATGCGCGGCCGTGAGCTCCGCCAGGAAGGCGTTGAACTTGCCCGTCGGGATGCGCGTGTCCCACGACTCGAGCGCGAGCTCCAGCGCCGGGACCAGCTTCTCCAGGTGACGGCCGGTGCGCGCCGAGATGTTGACCCGGGGTGCCCACGAGACGTGCGCCAGGTCCTGTTCGATCTCGCGCTCGAGGTAACGGCGGCGGTCGTCGTCGAGCAGGTCCCACTTGTTGAAGGCCAGCACGAGCGCACGGCCCGACTCGAGGACGAGGTCGATGATGCGCACGTCCTGCTCGCTGATCGGCTCGGTCACGTCGATGACGACCACGGCCACCTCGGCCTTGTCGAGCGCGGTCGACGTGCGGAGCGACGCGTAGAAGTCGGCGCCCTGCTGGAGGTGCACGCGGCGGCGGATGCCCGCGGTGTCGACGAAGCGCCACACCTTTCCGGCGATCTCGACCTGCTCGTCGACGGGGTCGCGGGTCGTGCCGGCGAGCTCGTTCACGACGACGCGCTCCTCCCCCGCCGCCTTGTTGAGCAGCGAGGACTTGCCCACGTTCGGCCGTCCGACGATCGCGACGCGGCGAGGTCCTCCGACCTCCCGCTTGGCGACCTTGGAGACCTCGGGCAGAACCTTCAGGATCTCGTCGAGCAGGTCGGCGACGCCGCGGCCGTGCAGTGCGGAGACCGGGCGCGGCTCGCCGAGACCGAGCGACCACAGTTCGGTCGCGTTCGGCTCCTGGCGGATGTCGTCCACCTTGTTCGCGGCGAGGAAGACGGGACGGTCCGCTTTGCGGAGCATCCGGACGACCTGCTCATCCGTGGAGGTGGCGCCCACGTTCGCATCGACGACGAACAGCACCGCGTCGGCGAGGTCGATGGCGATCTCGGCCTGAGCCGCGACGGACGCGTCGATGCCTTTGGCGTCCGGCTCCCAGCCGCCGGTGTCGACCAGCGTGAAGCGGCGGCCGTTCCATTCGGCCTGGTACGAGACGCGGTCGCGGGTCACACCAGGGGTGTCCTCCACGACGGCCTCACGGCGGCCCAGGATGCGGTTGACGAGCGCCGACTTGCCTACGTTCGGGCGGCCGACGATCGCCAGCACAGGAAGGGCCGGCAGGTAGGTGATCGCGTCGGGGTCCTCGGTGACGGTCTCGAGGATGTCGAGGTCGCCTTCGTCGAGCTCGTACTCGTCGAGGCCGGAGCGGAGGGCGGCAGCGCGCTGGGCTGCGAGTTCCTCGTCGAGGTCGGCGAGGCGTTCGACGAGGTCGTCGGCGCCGTCCGGCTCGGTGAGTTCGCCCTTATCGGGCACTGTGTCAGACATGGGTTTCCTTCTGCACGACCTCGATGACCGCATCCACGGTCTGGTCGAAGTCAAGATCGGTTGAATCGACGGTGGTCACACCGTCGGCGGCGTTCATGAAGTCGACGACTCGGGAATCGGCCCGGTCGCGCCGGTGGAGCTGCTCGCCGACGTGAGCGGCGGATTGGCCGACGAGTTCCGCGGAACGCCTGGCTATTCTAGCCTCTTCGCTGGCGGTGAGCAGGATGCGCACTCGGGCATCCGGCGCGACGACCGTCGTGATGTCCCGCCCCTCCACCACGATGCCGGGTCTGAGGGTGTGCCGGATGATGTCCCGGAACAGTCTCGTGAGGTGCCCGCGCACCTCCGGAACCCGCGCCACAGCGCTCACGACCGCGGTCACCTCCTGCTCCCGGATGGCCTCGGTGACGTCGTGCTCGCCGACGAACACATGGTAGCCGTCCGGGTCGGTGCCGATGCGGTAGTCGAAGTCGGGCAGGGCGTCGATGACGGCGCTCGAGTCGGTGGGGTCGAGCCTGCGCTGCACGACGAACCAGCTGAGCGCGCGGTAGGCGGCGCCGGTGTCCAGGTAGGCGAATCCGAGGGTGCGGGCGGCGGCCTTGCTCACACTCGACTTGCCGCTGCCGGCCGGGCCGTCGACGGCCACGACGAGCACGTCGCCGATGTTCACGGTGCTCGGGTCGTTCACGGTGCTCGGTTCGCTCACGGTTCCAGGGTCGCTCATCCGGCGATTCTCCATCCTCGGGCGCTCAGGTCGTCGATCGTGCGCTGCAGCACTTCGGGCAGCACCGCGATCTCGGCGAGGCCCACTTGCGCGCCCGGCGAGTGCTCCAGCCGCAGGTCTTCGAGGTTCACGTCGATCTCTCCGAGCTCGGTGAGCAGCCGCGCCAGCTCGCCGGGCTCGTCGTCGACCATCACGACGATCGACGCATAGCGCTTGTCCTGGCCGTGCTTGCCCGGCAGCCGCGATACTCCCAGGTTCCCGCCGGCGAGCTCCTCCGCGATGGCTCGGCGCGAGCCGGCGACGTCGATGTCGCCGAGGGCCACGAGCATCCGGTCGAGGTCGTCGCGGTAGGCACGCAGGATGTCGACCACCGCCGGAGCGTTCGCCCCGAGGATCTGCACCCACAGCTCCGGCTCGCTTCCGGCGATGCGGGTCACGTCGCGCACGCCCTGTCCGGCCAGCGCGAGGGCGGCGTCCGTCGAGCCCGCGAGCCGCTTGGCCATCAGGCTCGACACGATCTGCGGGGTGTGCGACACGAGCGCGACGGCGGCGTCGTGCTCGACGGTCGCCATCTCGATGGGCGTCGCGCCCAGGTCCAGGATGAGCGACTCGACCAGCGAGACCGCCGCGCGCTCGTTCCCGGGTCGCCCGCACACCACCCAGGGCCGCCCGACGAACAGGTCGGCGCGGGCCGCGCTGGGGCCGCCGCGCTCACGCCCGGCCAGCGGGTGCGAGCCGACGTACCGGGAGAGGTCGATGCCGGCCGCTTCGAGCTCGGCCAGCGGCGCGACCTTGACGCTCGCCACATCCGTCACGATGGCCGACGGATGCGCGGCCAGCTCCGCGCGCACGACCGACGCCACGAGGTCGGGCGGCACCGCCACGACGATGAGAGCGGGCTCGGCGGAGCCGTCGTCCGCCCGCCCCGCCCCGTAGTCGATCGCGAGACTGAGGTGGGCCGGCGACGCGTCGGCGAGCAGCACATCCACCCCGCGCGCGCGCAGCCCGAGTCCGACGGAGGCGCCGAGCAGCCCGGCGCCGACCACGCGGACGGGCTCCGCGAGCCGGGAGGTCGTGTCGTTCACCTGGTGTCTTCCTGCGCGTCTTCCTGCGCATCCTTCTGGCGGGAGATGGTCAGCAGCTGGCCGAGTTCCACCTTAGTCAGGTCGCGCAGCTGGCCGACCCGCAGAGTTCCCAGGTGCAGCGGGCCGAACTGCCGGCGCACGAGCTCGATCACCGGATGCCCGACCTCGGCCATCATGCGGCGCACGATCCGGTTGCGGCCGGAGTGCAGCGTGAGCTCGACCAGGCTGTCGTTGCCCGCCGTGCTGCGTTCGAGCAGCCGGGCCCGGTCGGCGGCGATCGGGCCGTCGTCGAGCACGACGCCTTTGGTCAGCTTCGAGATGGTCTGCGGGCTCACGATGCCGCGCACGCGGGCGATGTACGTCTTGGTGACGCCGAAGCTCGGATGCGCGAGCACGTGGGCGAGCTCGCCGTCGTTGGTGAGGATGAGCAGCCCCGACGTCTCCGCGTCGAGCCGGCCGACGTTGAACAGCCGCTCCGGATAGTCGGCGGTGAACCGCGTCAGGTCGGGTCGCCCCTGCTCGTCGCGCATGGAGCTCACGACACCGACCGGTTTGTTCAGCATCACGTAGCGCCGGCTGGTGTCGAGCTGCACGGCCGAGCCGTCGACGGCGACCAGGTCGGCGGCCGGGTCGATGCGGCGGCCGAGCTCGGTGACGACCTCGCCGTTCACGGTCACGCGGCCGGCTGTGATGAGGTCTTCGGAGACGCGGCGCGACGCCACGCCCGCGGCCGCCATGACCTTCTGCAGGCGCTCGCCCTCGGCCGCGGCGTCCGCGCCGGAGCCGCGACTTGCGCCTGCACCTGTGCCGGAGCCCCGGCCGGCATCCTGCCCACGGGCATCCGGGCGCTTAGCGGACATCGCCGTCGAACCCGTCCAGGCCGTCCGCCAGCAACGGCGAGATCTTGGGCAGCTCGTCGATCGAGTTGACGCCGAGCTGGGTCAGCAGCAGATCGGTGGTGCCGTAGTTGATGGCGCCCGTCTCACTGTCGGTGAACATCTCGGTGATGAGGCCGCGGCCGAGCAGCGTGCGCACGACCGAGTCGACGTTCACCGCTCGGATCGACGCGATCGCCCCGCGGCTGATCGGCTGCTTGTACGCGATCACCGCGAGGGTCTCCAGCGCGGCCTGCGAGAGCTTGGTGGGGTTCTGCGCCAGCACGTAGTCCGACACCACGGCGTCGAACTCGCTGCGCACGTAGATGCGCCAGCCGCCGCCGACCTCGCGCAGTTCGAAGCCGCGCCGCACCCCCGCCACCCCGTCGGCGCCGACGCCGTCGAAGTCCGCGACCAGCGCATCCACGGCCCCGCGCACCCGCTTGACGGGCGCGCCGACAGCGGTCGCGAGCGTGACGATGCTCATCGGCTCGTCGGCGACCATCAGGATCGCCTCCAGCGCGCGCTCGAGCGGCACATCCGGCGCCAGCGACGGAGCCTGCACCTCGGCTTCCGCATTCTCAACCGTCATAGTCAGCTCCCAGATTGGACAGATTCTCTTCCGACCAGTGCTCGGCCGTCCAGCGCAGCGTCAGCTCGCCGAGCGGTTCCAGCTGTTCGAACGCGATCGCGGCGTGCCGGTACAGCTCGAGCACGGCCAGGAAGCGCGCGATCACGACGCCCTTCAGGTCGGCCCCGGCCACCAGTTGCCGAAACGTGAGGGACTCGCCCGAGCGGAGCATCCCGACCACGTGGGCGGCCTGTTCCCGGATGCTCACCAGCGGCGCGTGCAGATGGTCGAGGCCGACCACCGGGATCTCCCGCGGCGTGAGGGCGATCGTCGCGATGGCGGCGAAGTCGTCGGCCGTCAGCGTCCAGACGAGCTCGGGCGTGCGCTGCCGGTACTTGTCTTCGAGGCGCACGGTGCGGGCGTGCCGGGTGGCCTCGGCGTCGAGGCCGGCCTGGAACCATGCCGACGCCTCCTTGAACGCGCGGTACTGCAGCAGGCGCGCGAACAGCAGGTCGCGGGCTTCCAGGAGGGCGACGTCTTCGGCGTCGACGAGCTCGCCCTGCGGCAGCAGCCCCGCCACCTTGAGGTCGAGCAGCGTGGCGGCCACGAGGAGGAACTCGCTGGCTTCGTCGAGGCTGTCGTCGGAGTCGAGCGCGCGCAGGTAGCTGATGAACTCGTCGGTCACGCGGCTGAGCGAGATCTCGGTGATGTCGAGCTCGTGCTTGGTGATCAGCGAGAGCAGGAGATCGAAGGGGCCTTCGAAGTCGCCGAGGGCGACCCGGAAGGTGGTCGGCTCGGCTGCTGCCTGGGCGGGCTCCGCCGGTTCGACCTGGTCGCTGTCGGCCGGGCTAGGCGACGGCGCCACGCGAGATCAGTTCCCTCGCCAGCTGGCGGTACGCCTCGGCGGCGGCGTGCTCGGGCGCGAACTGGGTGATCGGGGTGCCGGAGACCGACGCATCCGGAAACTTGACCGTCCGCGAGATCACGGTCTCGAGCACGCGGTCGCCGAACGCGTCGACGACCCGCTCGAGCACCTCGCGCGAGTGCAGCGTGCGCGAGTCGTACATGGTGGCCAGGATGCCGTCGAGCTCGATGGCGGGGTTGAGGCGCTCGCGCACCTTGTCGATCGTCTCGATGAGGAGCGCGACGCCGCGTAGTGCGAAGTACTCGCATTCGAGCGGGATGAGCACGCCGTGGCTGGCGGTGAGCGCGTTGACCGTGAGGATGCCGAGCGACGGCTGGCAGTCGATGAGGATGACGTCGTAGTCGCCGCTCACCTTGCGGAGCACGCTGGCGAGGATCTGCTCGCGGGCGACCTCGTTGACGAGGTGCACTTCGGCGGCGGAGAGGTCGATGTTCGCCGGGATGATGTCGAGCCCCGGCGTTCCGGTGTGCTGGATGGCCTCGGACGGGTCTTTCGTGCGCGACAGCAGCAGGTCGTAGATCGTGGTGACGTCGTGCGTCTGCGCGCCCAGGCCGGCCGAAAGGGCGCCCTGCGGGTCGAAGTCGACGGCGAGCACCCGGCGGCCGTATTCGGCGAGACTGGCGCCCAGGCTGATGCTGGTCGTGGTCTTGCCGACGCCGCCCTTCTGGTTGCACAGCGCGATGATGCGGGCGGGCCCGTGGCCTTTCAGCGTCGGCGGCACGGGGAAGCTGCGGAAGGGACGCCCGGTGGGCCCGAGCCGTGTGGCGAGGGATGTCTCATCCATGCCCGGGAGCTCAGTCCGTACCTCGTCGTTGCGCGTCACCTGCGTGTTCCTCGTCCTCTTCTCGCGGCGTCCTTCAGTGGCTCAGTCTATCGGCGCAACCCCCGGTTCGCGGGCCGCACGCGCGGCGGTTCACCCGCCCACCGCGAGGGGTGCGAGCGGTCAGCGCAGCAGGTCGGACATCGGCGCCGCGGCGGCATCCTCGTGGGTCAGGGCCGGCAGGCCGAGCCCGTTCTCGACGGTTTTCAGCAGCGAGTAGTGCGTGTACGGCTTCGCGGAGACGAACCCGCGCTTCGCCGCCGGCCCCGCGAACACGCACGCGACGATGTTGTCGGCGGAGTCGCCCTCGTCGAAGGTGATCACGAGGAGCGATCGCTGCGCGGTGAACGACGGCGAGGCCAGGATCGCCGGAACCTCGCGCGCCAACCACGCGTCGCCGGTCGCGACCGAGCAATCGTGCATGTCGTTGCAGAGGTTCGGGCTGATGAAGGAGAACGCCGGAAGCCCCGGCGCCGACGACAGATCGGTGGCGAACTGCGTGAACGGCACGACATGCTGCGCGCACGAGACGGCGTCGTGCGTGACGCTCGGGTAGTACAGGAACGGGTTGTGCTTGACCGCGTACTCGCCCGGGTCGCACGGGTCGCACGGCTTCGGCATGCTCTCGGCGTACATCCTCCAGCTCAGCCCGGCCTTCACGAGCGAGTCAGCCAGGTTCGGGCCCGTGACGAGGCACGATCCTCCCGGCGCGCAGTCGCTGCGGATGCCTCCGGTCGTCCCGCTCGTCAGTGCGAGGTAGTTGGGCAGGCTCGGATGCGTGATCGCGCTGTAGCGGCTCGCCCGCGCGTACTGCGAGGCCAGCCCGTTCAGGTAGGGCGCCTGCGTGTTGCCGATGATGCTCGTCGCGGGCTTGTTCTCGTCGACGATCACGACCACGTGCTGCACGGCTCCGGATGCTCCGCTCGACGCCGCCGCCGACGCCGTCGGCCCGGTCGCCTGCCCGGTGGTCGGCCTGCTCGGGGCCCCGCCCGATCCGCTGGGGACACCGCCCCCTCCCGAGGCGCATCCCGCGAGGAGCATCCCGAGCATGATGACGGCTGCGGCCGTCGCGCGCCGATGGGGTCTCACCCCTCCATTCTCGACCCCGCGCCGCCGCGCGCGCCATTCAGCGCGCGCGGGGGTGCGACGCCGTGTACACGTCGCGGAGGGTGTCCGCCGTGACGAGCGTGTAGATCTGCGTCGTCGCCACCGAAGAGTGGCCGAGCAGCTCCTGCACGACCCGCACGTCCGCTCCCCCGGCCAGTAGGTGCGTCGCGAACGAGTGGCGCAGTGTGTGCGGCGAGATCTCGGCGCTCAGATGAGCGCGGTCGGCGGCGGCCCGGATGATCAGCCAGGCGTTCTGACGGGAGACGCGAGCCCCGCGCATCCCGAGGAAGAGGGCCGGTGTCGCCCGCCCGCGCGCTGATAACGCCGGCCGGGCCCGCACCAGGTAGGCGTCGATCGCGGCGCGTGCGAAACTGCCGAGCGGGACGATGCGCTGCTTGTTGCCTTTGCCGGTGAGCCGAACGATGTCGTCGTCGATCACGTCGTCGACGTTGAGCGCGACGGCCTCGCTGACCCGGGCGCCCGTCGCGTAGAGCAGTTCGAGCAGCGCCTTGTCGCGCAACGCCTGCAGGCTGTCCCCGTCGGTGGCCGCGAGCAGCGCGCCCACCTGATCGATCGTGATCGCCTTCGGCAGGCGGCTGGCGAGCTTCGGCGGCTTCACCTCGTGGGCGACGTCCTGCTCGACCACACCCTCCTCGAGCAGGAACCGGTGGAAGCCGCGGACGGTGGAGAGCATCCGGGCCAGCGACGACGAGGTGAGCGGCGCCTCCTCGCGCGAGCCCAGCTGCTGCGCGAACTGGGAGATCGTGTTGCTCGTCACCGCGCTCAGCGAGTCGATCGACTGCGCGGCCAGCCAGCCCGTGTACACGCCGAGGTCGCGTCGGTAAGCGGCGACGGTGTTGGCCGAGAGCCCGCGCTCGATCGAGACGTGCCGCAGGTACGAATCCACAGCAGTCTCGACGGTCATGCGGCGCCGATCACGCTCCGGCGGCCTTGGGGTGCCGCGGCCACGGCAGGTCGGCCGCCCCGAGCTGCGCCCAGCCGTTCTCGCGGGCGACGCGGGCGGAGAGCACGCCGACGATGAGCGACGGGTTCTGCACGCGCCGGGCGAGCACGGACTCCACGACGTCGTCGAGCGGGACCCAGCGCACCTCGATGTCCGCCTCCTCGTCGGAGCGCGGGAACGCCTCGGCGGTCGGGCTCACCGAGCGGGCGAGGTAGATGCGGATCGCCTCGTCGCTGCCGCCGGGGCTCGTGTAGAACTCGCCGAGCACGTGCCATTCGCCGGCCTGGAGGTCCGCCTCTTCGGCCAGCTCGCGCTTGGCCGCGTCGAGCGGCGCCTCGCCCCGGATGTCGAGCAGTCCGGCCGGGATCTCCCAGTCGCGGTGGCGCACCGGATGCCGGTACTGCTTGATCAGCAGCACACGGTCGTCGTCGTCCAGCGCCAGCACCGCTACGGCGCCCGGGTGGTCGATGTACTCCCGCACGATCTCGTGGTCGTCGTACTGGAAGGTGTCGCGGCGCACATTCCAGATCGCGCCGTCGAACACCGTCTCGGTCGCCGTGATCTCGGGCGTGAACGCGTCGTCGCAGAGGGCCTCCTCGGTCACCACCGGGCGCTCGGCCATCAGGCTTCCGCGGCGACTTCGAACAGCCGGCTGGCCTTCTGGCGGTCGAGGGCGGCGCCGACCAGTCCCCGGAACAGCGGGTGAGCGCGGTTGGGGCGCGACCGCAGCTCGGGGTGGGCCTGCGTCCCGACGTAGAACGGGTGCACCTCGCGGGGCAGCTCGACGTACTCGACCAGGTGGCCGTCGGGCGAGGTGCCCGAGAACCAGAGGCCGGCGTCGGCGATCTGCTCGCGGTAGTTGTTGTTGACCTCGTAGCGGTGGCGGTGGCGCTCGGATGCCTCGGGCGCACCGTACAGCTCGGAGACGATCGAGCCTTCCGCGAGGGTGGCCGGGTAGAGGCCGAGACGCATGGTGCCGCCGAGGTCGCCGCCGGCGATGATCTCGACCTGCTCCGCCATCGTCGCGATGACCGGGAACTCGGTCTCGGGGTCGAACTCCGACGAGGATGCCCCGGCCAGGCCGGCTTCGTGGCGCGCGTACTCGATGACCATGCACTGCAGGCCGAGGCAGAGGCCGAGAGCGGGGATGCCGTTCTCGCGGGCGAACCGGAGCGCGCCGACCTTTCCTTCGATGCCGCGCACGCCGAAGCCGCCGGGCACGCAGATCGCGTCGACGTCCGAGAGCATGTGGGCGGCGCCTTCGGCGGTGCCGCACTCGTCGGAGGCGATCCACTTGAGGCGCACCTTGGCGTTGTGGGCGAAACCGCCGGCCCGGAGCGCCTCGGTGACCGAGAGGTAGGCGTCGGGCAGGTCGATGTATTTCCCGACCAGGCCGATGGTGACCTCGTGCTTGGGGTCGTGCACGGCCTCGAGGAGGTCGCTCCAGCCGTCCCAGTTGACGTCGCTGGTGGCGAGGCCGAGCTGGTCGATGATGTAGGCGTCGAGTCCCTGGTCGTGCAGCATCGTGGGGATGTCGTAGATGCTGGGCACGTCGACGGCGTTCACGACCGCGGCCTCGTCGACGTCGCACATCAGCGCGATCTTGCGTTTGTTGGACTCGGAGACGGGACGGTCGCTGCGCAGCACCAGGGCATCCGGCTGGATTCCGATGGAGCGGAGGGCCGCGACGGAGTGCTGGGTGGGCTTGGTCTTCTGCTCGCCGGAGGCGTTCATGTACGGGACGAGCGAGACGTGCACGAAGAAGCAGTTCTTGCGGCCGAGCTCGTGGCGCACCTGGCGGGCCGATTCGATGAACGGCTGGGATTCGATGTCGCCGACGGTTCCGCCGATCTCGGTGATGATCACGTCGGGGGCGGGCTCGCCGTCGGGTCCGGGCTGGGCCTGGAGGCGCATCCGGCGCTTGATCTCGTCGGTGATGTGCGGGATGACCTGCACGGTGTCTCCGAGGTATTCGCCGCGTCGCTCTTTGGCGATGACGTTGGAGTAGATCTGCCCGGTGGTGACGTTGGCCGACTGGCTCAGGTTGATGTCGAGGAAGCGCTCGTAGTGGCCGATGTCGAGGTCGGTCTCCGCTCCGTCGTCGGTGACGAACACCTCACCGTGCTGGAACGGGTTCATGGTGCCCGGATCCACGTTGAGGTAGGGGTCGAGTTTCTGCATCACGACCCGCAGCCCGCGGGCTGTGAGAAGGTTGCCGAGACTGGCGGCGGTGAGCCCCTTGCCCAACGAAGAAACGACACCACCTGTCACGAAAATGTGCTTGGTAATGCCGTTTGATTTGCCCGCGTCTGTTTTATCCACCACGGGCTTTTATCTTATCAGAGCCGACCGGGTGCTCGCGCCGCGGATCGGATGCCCGAAGCGTTCAGCGCGCGGCCGTCGCCATGTCGACGAGTTCGCGCGCGTGGGCGAGGCCGCTCTCGGAGTCGGGGAGTCCCGACAGCAGACGCGCCATCTCGGCGATGCGTTCGTCGCCCGTGAGCTGGCGGACACTCGACTCGGTGACCGATCCGTCGCTGCCTTTCACCACCGTGAGGTGGTTGGTGGCGAAGGCCGCGACCTGCGCGAGGTGCGTCACGACGATGACCTGGGACGTCTCTGCAAGCCGGGCGAGCCGCCGCCCGATCTCGATGGCGGACGCGCCGCCGACTCCGGCGTCGATCTCGTCGAAGATGAACGTGGGCACCGGGTCGGTGCCGGCGATGACGACCTCGATGGCGAGCATGACCCGCGAGAGCTCGCCTCCCGATGCGCCCTTGCCGAGCGGGCGGGGCTCGGCGCCGGAGTGCGGCTGCAGCAGGATGCTCACCTGATCGCGGCCGCCGGCGGTGTACTCGTCGCGGAGGCTGACCTCGACGACGACGCGGGCGTCGGCCATCGCGAGGGCCGTCAGCTCGTCGGAGACCGCGGCGCTCAGCCGCTGCGCCGCCTCGCGCCGGAGTTCGCTGAGGCCGTCGGCCAGCTCGGCGACGAGCGCTTCGTCGGACTCCACCTCCGCGCGCAGCTGATCGATGCGCTCGGAGTCGCCGTCGAGCTCGAACAGTCGTGAGCTGCCGGTCTCGAGGGCCCGGATGACGTCGTCGAGGGTCGGGCCGTACTTGCGGATGAGGGCGGCCAGCTCAGCGCGGCGCTCCTGCACGATCTCGAGCTCGCGTGCGCCTTCGGTGTCGAGGGTCGCCAGGTAGGTCGAGAGCTGTGCGGCGACGTCGGAGACGAGGTAGTTGGCGTTGGCGACCGCTTCGGCGATCCCGACGAGGGCGGCATCGTGCCCGGAGACCCGTTCGAGGTTGCGGCGTGCATTGTCGAGCAGCGAGAGGGCGTCCGCTCCTTCCGACTCCTCGGCGGAGAGGAGCTCGCGCGCGCCGGCGGCCGCGAGTCGCAGCTCTTCGAGGTTGGAGAGGCGTTCGGCGCGTTCGGCGAGATCGTCGTCTTCGCCCGGCTGCGGGGCCACTGCCTCGATCTCGGCCATGGCGAGGCGCAGGTCTTCCGCCTCGCGGGCCCGGCGGTCCTGGTCGGCGATCAGCTCGTCGAGCTCGGAGCGGTTGTCGCGCCACCGATGGAACACCTGGACATAGAGCTCGAGCGCGTCCGCGAGCGGTGCGCCGGCATAGCGGTCGAGCGCTTCGCGCTGGGCCACGGCCGAGCGCAGCCGGATCTGATCGGACTGGCCGTGCACCACGACCAGCTGGCCGCCCAGCTCGGTGAGCACGCTGACCGGGGCGCTCCGCCCGCCGACGACCGCGCGCGAGCGGCCTTCTGCCGACACCGAACGGGAGAGGACGAGCTCGGCCGATCCCGAGCCCAGCGGGTCGACGTCGCCGCCGGCATCGCGAACCCGCTCCACCACGTCGCCGGTGTCGGCGACCCGCCAGCGTCCTTCGACCCAGGCCTGCGGACTGCCGAGCCGCACCGCACCGGTGTCCGCGCGCTCCCCGAGCAGCAGCCCGAGCGCCGAGACGACCATCGTCTTGCCCGCGCCGGTCTCACCGGTGAGCGCCGTGAACCCGGGCCCGAGGGGCAGAGAGGCGTCTGCGATGACGCCGAGGTCTTTGATCGAGATCTCCTCGATGCCTCCACGCTGGTCAGTCACGCCCTGCCGGCCCCCTCCACCCGGTCACCGGAAGGTCGAACTTGTGCACGAGCCGATCCGTGAACGGGCCCGGGTGCAGGCGCGCCAGCCGCACCGGGATCGGCGAACGACGGACGACGACGCGCGCGCCCGGCGGCAGGTCGTAGGCCCGCCGGCCGTCGCACCAGAGGATGCCCTTGCTCTCGGCACGGTCGAGCAGTTCGACGGCCAGCGACGAGTCGGCGTTGACGACGAGCGGCCGCGAGAACAGGGCATGGGCGCTCAGCGGCACGAGCAGCAGGGCGGCGACGCCGGGCCAGACCACCGGGCCCCCGGCCGAGAACGAGTACGCCGTGGAGCCGGTGGGCGTGGACATCACCACACCGTCGCAGCCGAAGCTCGACATCGGGCGGCCGTCGACCTCGATGACGACTTCGAGCATCCGCTCTCTGCTCGCCTTCTCGACGGTGGCCTCGTTGAGCGCCCAGCTCTCGTAGACGACCTCTTCGCCCACTTTGACGCGGGCCGAGAGCGTCATGCGCTCCTCGACCTCGTAGTCTTTGGCCAGACCACGCGCCACGGCCAGCTCGAGGTCGTCGCGCTCGCTTTCGGCGAGGAAGCCGACGTGACCGAGGTTGACGCCGAGGAGCGGGGCCGAGCATCCGCGCACCAGTTCGGCGGCTCGCAGGATGGTGCCGTCTCCGCCGAGCACGATCACGAGCTCGAGCTCGCTCGGCTGCACATCGACGCCCAGCACGGCGACCTGGTCGAAACTCGGCTCGGCCGCGAGCACGTCGCGCCGCTCGTCTTCGCTCAGGACCGGGATGACGCCGGCTGCGATGAGCTGCGAGCAGACCTCGACCCCTGCTGCGAGGGAATCTTGGCGACCGGTGTGCGCGACGACGAGGATGTACCTGGCGGGTGCATCCATACGCGTCACGCTCCGTTCGGGTGGTGTGGTCCGGTGTTCCCATTCTGCCTGACCCGGACCACCGTCGGGCAACAGGGACGGCAGCCTGTGGAGAATCCGCCCCTGTTGACAGCGGATGCGCGACGCGTGTGCGCGTCGGAGCCTCCGATCCGGGCTCCCGTTCTCTTAGAGCGTCCCCTGCTTCACCGCTTCAAGCCACTCGGTGGGATTCGATCCCCGCGGAGCACTCAGCCACACGAGGTACTCGCGATTTCCTTGGCTGCCCGCGATCGGCGACGGGACGAAGCAGGCCGTCCCGACTCCGAGGTCGAAGGCCGCCCAGAGCACGTTCATCACCGCCTCGGCGCGCAGCACCGGGTCACGCACGATCCCCTCCTTGATGCCGGTGCGCCCGACCTCGAACTGCGGCTTCACCAGCAGCACGAAGTCCGCATCGTCGGCCGCCGTCGCCACGAGGGCCGGCAGCACCTGCGCCAGAGAGATGAACGAGATGTCCGCCACGACCAGCGACGGCCGGATGGGCGCGCCCACCAACCCGGCGAGCGCGTCGGCCGTCAGCGTGCGGGCATTCACTCCCTCGAAGGAGCGCAGCCGCGGCTCGGAGGCGAGCGACGGCGCGAGCTGTCCGTGACCCACATCGATCGCGATCACCTCGGAGACGCCGCGCTCGAGCAGCACCTGGCTGAAGCCGCCGGTCGAGGCGCCGACGTCGAGCGCGACCCGCGCGTCGACCGTCACGCCGAACGCGTCGAGGGCTCCGATCAGCTTGTGCGCGCCGCGGCTCACATAGTGGTCGGCGCCGGCGACCTCGATGAGCTGGGCGTCGCGCACCTTGGCCGAGGCCCTCACGACAGCGAGGCCGTCCACCGTCACCAGACCCTCGGCGATGATGGTGGCGGCGTGGGAGCGGGAGCGCGCGAGACCGCGGGCGGCGAGCGCCACATCCAGTCGCGCGGCGCCTGCCGGAGCCGCCTCCTCCGGAGCCGAGCCGTCCGCAACCGTCTCGTCAGGCATTGCGGTGGACGTCGCCGCCCTCGAGCTCGTCGCGCAGTTCGTCGTGCACCTGGGCGTAGGCGTCCGCGCGCGTGGCGAGCGGCTGGTCCTCGATCAGGTTGAGCCGCGGTACCAGCGCCTCGTCCGCATCCTGCTTCTCGTCACCGTTCATCCCTCAACGGTACGCGAATCGCCGGACTATTCGACGAACAGGCCGGCGAGCGTCTTCTTGCCGCGGCGGAGCACGGCCATCCGGCCCGCCAGCAGCGCGTCGCCCACGGGGACCTCGCCGTCTTCGACCTTGGCGTTGTTGAGGTAGACGCCGCCCTGCGCGATCGCCCGCCGGGCCTCCCCGAGACTGGAGGTGAGCCCGGTGTCGACGAGCGACTGGGTCACGGTGGCCGTCGGAGACGTGGTGGTGTTCGGCAGTTCGCGGAGCGCCGCTTCGAGCGTGTCGGCGTCGAGCTGGGTGAGCTCGCCCTGGCCGAACAGCGCCTGCGCGGCCGCGATGGTCGCCTCGGTCGCTTCGACGCCGTGGACGAGGCTGGTGACCTCGAACGCCAGCCGGCGCTGCGCCTCGCGCTTGAACGGCTCGTTCGCCACCGCCTCGTCGAGTCGCTCGATCTCCGCACGCGTGAGGAAGGTGAAGATCTTGAGGCGCGCGATCACGTCGGCGTCGTCGGTGTTGAGCCAGAACTGGTACATGGCGTACGGGCTGGTGAGAGCCGGGTCGAGCCACACCGCATTGCCCTCGCTCTTGCCGAACTTGGTGCCGTCGCTGTTGGTGATGAGCGGCGTGCCGATGGCGTGGGCGCCGACGTGCTCGACGCGCCGGATCAGGTCGGTCCCGCTCGTGAGGTTGCCCCACTGGTCGCTGCCACCGGTCTGGAGGACGCAGCCGTACTGTCGGTAGAGCTCCAGGAAGTCCATGCCCTGCAGGATCTGGTAGCTGAATTCGGTGTAGCTGATGCCTTCGTCGGAGTTGAGTCGCGCGCTCACGGCCTCCTTCTTGAGCATCGTGCCCACCCGGAAGTGCTTGCCGATGTCGCGGAGGAAGTCGATGGCCGACAGGGGCGCCGTCCAGTCGAGGTTGTTGACCAGGCGGACCGCGTTGTCGCCTTCTGCGCTGAGGAAGCGCGAGACCTGCGCCTGCAGGTAGCCCACCCACTCCGACACGGTCTCCTTGTCGTTCAGCGTGCGCTCGGCGCTCGGCCGGGGGTCGCCGATGAGCCCGGTGGAGCCTCCGACGAGGCCGAGCGGCCGGTGACCGGCCAGCTGGAGCCGTCGCATGGTGAGGAGCTGCACGAGGTTGCCGAGGTGCAGGCTGGGGGCGGTGGGGTCGAAACCGCAGTAATAGGTGACCGGCTCGCCCGCGAGGAGCTGTTTCAGCGCCGCTTCATCCGTGGAGACCTGGATGAGCCCGCGCCACTTCAGCTCATCCCAGACGTCGTCGAAAGACGGGTCGTTGCTCTGCGCTTGGAGGGTTTCTGAGTCGGACACGGAATCAGGCTACCAGCGGGAGGGCTCCAGACCTGATGCCCGGGTGATCAGGTCCGTGAACCTGATAGGGCTAGCATCAGGGATGGAGGCCTGATAGCATACAGATCAGGTTTCCGTACCTGATCGTCGAGAGGAGCATCCGGTGTTCGTCATCACCGCAGACCAAGTCGACAGCCGATCCGAGCCCGACATCGTCGGCGGAACGCTCGCCGGCCTCAACGAGCGCTACGGCGAGCGGCTCGCGCTGCCCGTCGACCGCAACGCCGGCGACGAGATCCAGGCCCTCACCTCCGACCCCCGGGCGGCCCTCGACCTTGTGCTCGAACTCACCCGCAACGGCGCGTGGAGCGTCGGACTCGGCTGCGGGAGCGTCCGCGCGCCCCTGCCGGCGGAGACCCGCGAGGCGAGCGGAGACGCGTTCATCGCGGCGCGCAACGCCGTCACCCGCGCCAAGCGCACGACCACGCGGTTCGCCGTCGACGCCCTGACCGACCCGCTGGCCGCCGAAGACGCCGAAGCCATCCTCAACCTGCTGCTCACCATCCGGGAAGGCCGCTCCCCCGCGGGCTGGGAGCTCTACGACCTGGTCGCCTCCGGCCTCACCCAGGCCGACGCGGCCGCCAGACTCGGCATCACCCCGCAGTCGGCGAGCGACCGCGCGCGGGCGAGCGGCCTCCGTGTCGAGCTCGCGGCGACGGGGGCGCTGACTAGGCTGTTGCAGAGCCTCGACGACGCCCAGCTGCGAACGGACACCGCATGATCCCGTACCTCCCGCCCCTCCTCGCCGCCATCGGCCCTGTGCTGGCCTGGTGTGCAGTGCTGATCCTCGTGATCGCCTCGCTGTGCTGCATCCTGTTCACGATGCGCACGCCGCGCCGCCCCCTGGTCTACGTGGCGACGGGGCTCCTCGGCCTGGCGCTCGTGCTCGTCGCACTGCCGGGCCCGGATGCTCCCCCGCTGTTCCGCGTGCTGATCGGCGTCGTGGTGCTCACCCTCAGCGTGCTCGGAGGAGGTCCCGCCTCGCAGCTCGTGCTGGCGCTCGCATCGCGTGGTGCGGTCCCCGGGGTGCACGGCGGCATCGTGATCGCCGAACGGGCGACGTCCGAGGAGCTCGCCGAGGGTGTCCAGCCCACGCACGAGGTGCTGCGCGGCGGGGCGACGATCGGCTACTTGGAGCGTTTCGCGTCGGCGGGCGCGATCATGGCGGGCTTCCCGGAGGCCATCGCCGTGCTCGTCGCGATCAAAGGCGTCGGCCGCTTCACCGAGCTGGAGGCCTCCGAGGCCCGCGAGCGGTTCATCATCGGAACCCTCACCAGCCTGATCTGGGCCTGCGTCTGCGCCGGCGTCTTCCGCCTCACCGGCGCCTGAGCGCCGGCGCCCCGCCTGCGCGCGCCGCGCTCGAACCCGCACGCTCCCCGAATGAGCCCGCCCCGCAATCGAGCCCGCCCCGCAATCGAGTCCGGACTTGATGGGTCGAAATCGCCGCCGCCGACCCATTAAGTCCGGACTCGATGGCTGGGCGCGGCGCGGGCGCGGCGCGGGCGCGGCGCGGCGCTCAGGCGTGCGACTTGGGGTGGCGCTTGTAGGGCGAGACAGTCGGGTCGCCGGGCAGCCAGAACCGCCACGGGAAGGCTTCTCCCCCGCCCGCGCCCGAGACGCCCGTGCGCGGCCCGGTGACATACGGCGACTGGATGCGCGGCAGCCGCAGCGAGAACGGCTCGGCGAACAGATCGGCCCCGTTCTCCTCCAGCCGGATGCCCGCCGCCACCACGAGCCGCGCCGGCCCGCGCCCGAGATCGCGCGCGACGACCCGGCGGAGCCCACCGCCACCACCGGCACCACCGCCACCACCCGCACCACG
Source organism: Leifsonia sp. NPDC058248 (assembly GCF_042881905.1). Classification (NCBI taxonomy): domain Bacteria; kingdom Bacillati; phylum Actinomycetota; class Actinomycetes; order Micrococcales; family Microbacteriaceae; genus Leifsonia; species Leifsonia sp. NPDC058248. The sequence goes on along the minus strand of NZ_JBHVXB010000003.1, from coordinate 441,537 downwards.
GCCACCGACACCACCACCTGACCGGCGCATCGTCGCCAGCTCCTGCCCGTCCACGATCTCGGCCGCCCGCAGCAGCACCGCCGTCGCCTCGCCGTCGGGCGAGCAGACGACGTTCGCGCACACGTGCATCCCGTACGTGAAGTAGGCGTAGAGGTGCCCGGGCGGTCCGTACATCACGGAGTTGCGCTTGGTGCGTCCGCGGAAGGCGTGCGAGCCCGGGTCGAGCCCGTCTCCCACGTAGGCCTCGACCTCGGTGATGCGCAGCGCGACGGAGCCTTCCTCCGTCGCGTGCGTCAGCACCGCGCCCAGCAGTCGCGGTGCCACCTCGAGCGACGACGCGAGGAAGAAGTCCCGGTCGGGCACGTACAGTCCGGCGTCCGCTCCCGCGCCCACGGCCTCCCCCACCTCGGAGTCCCCGCCCACGCTCACGTCAGCGTCTCCCTCAGCGCATCCGCTCAGAAGATCCGGCCACCCGCGACCACCGTGGCGATCAGGCCGCCGACGATCACGAGCACCGCGACGATCACGATCAGAGGGATTACCCACTTCTGGCGGGGCGGCTTGCGGTTCGACAGTCCGGGCATCAGACCAGGTCCCTTCTCACGGCCGGCAACGTCGTCGCCAGCGAACGCACCCGCTCGGTGAGCGCCGCCAGCTGTTCGGCGACCCGCACCGGCGCCGTCCCGCCCACGTTGTCGCGGCTCGCGACCGATCCTTCGATCGTCAGCACCCCACGCACGTCGGGGGTGAGCAGCGGGGACACGGATGCGAGTCCCGCGTCGTCCACCTCGCTCAGCTCCAGACCGCGGTCCTCCGCGTACTTGACGAGGTTGCCCGTGATCTCGTGCGCGTCCCGGAAGGGCACCCGCTGCTTCACCAGCCATTCGGCCACGTCGGTGGCCAGCGAGAAGCCCTGGGGCGCAAGCTCCGCCATCCGGTCGGTGTGGAAGCGCAGGGTGGCGACCATCCCGGTGAACGCCGGCAATACGACCTCGAGGGTGGTGACCGAGTCGAACACCGGCTCCTTGTCCTCCTGCAGGTCGCGGTTGTACGCGAGTGGCAGGCCCTTGAGGGTGGTGAGCAGTCCGGTCAGGTTGCCGATCAGCCGGCCCGCCTTGCCGCGCGTGAGCTCGGCGATGTCGGGGTTCTTCTTCTGCGGCATGATCGACGAGCCGGTCGAGTACGAGTCGTCGAGCGTGACGAACCCGAACTCGCGCGTGTTCCAGAGGATGATCTCCTCGGCGAACCGCGACAGGTCGACGCCGATCTGGGCGGCGACGAACGCGAACTCGGCCACCACATCCCGGGCCGCCGTTCCGTCGATCGAGTTCTCCGAGCTGCGCGCGAAGCCGAGGTCGTGGGCGACCAGCATCGGGTCGAGGCCCAGCGTCGAGCCGGCGAGCGCTCCGGCTCCGTACGGGGACACGTTCGCACGCTTGTCCCAGTCGGCCAGGCGCTCGAGGTCGCGCACCAGCGGCCAGCAGTGCGCCAGCAGGTGGTGGGCGAGCAGGACGGGCTGGGCGTGCTGCAGGTGCGTGCGTCCCGGAAGGATGGCGGTCGGGTGGGCATCCGCCTGCGACGCGATGGCGTCGATCAGCGCGATGATGCGCTCGGCGATGGCTCCGACGTGCGCGCGCAGGTAGAGCCGCACGAGGGTGGCGATCTGGTCGTTGCGGCTGCGGCCGGCGCGCAGCTTGCCGCCGAGCTCCGTTCCGGCTCGCTCGATGAGCCCGCGCTCGAGCGCCGAGTGCACGTCTTCGTCGCTTTCAGCGGCCGAGAAGGCTCCGGATGCGACATCCGCGTCGAGCGCGTCGAGTGCGGCGAGCATCCGGTCGAGCTCGTCGGACGTGAGGTATCCCGCTGCCGCCAGCGCCCGCGCGTGGGCCCGGGAGCCGGCGATGTCGTAGACCGCGAGCTGCCAGTCGAAGTGCGTCGACTTGCTCAGGGCCGCGAGCTCGGGCGACGGGCCACCGGCGAATCGGCCGCCCCAGAGGGCTCCCGCCTCCGCGGCCCGGTTGCCGGACTGTTCGTTGTCGGTCATCGTCACGCTCTCCTTGGCTGGTTCTCTTCGAGTGTAGGTTCCGCCGTCGAGTCCTGAGTTGCTGGGTCGAAAAGGCGGGTTAGACCCCGCCACAACCGACTCGACGGCAAGCGGGGCGCGCTCGGCGCGGCGCGCTCGGCGCGCACGGCGCGCTCGGCGCGGCGCGCTCAGTCCTGCGCGAACAGCCAGACGAGCAGCGCCTTCTGCGCGTGCAGCCGGTTCTCCGCCTCGTCCCAGATGACGCTCTGCGGTCCGTCGATCACGTCGGCCGTCACCTCGTAGCCGCGGTCGGCCGGCAGGCAGTGCATGAACAGCGCGTCGGGCTTCGCGAGCTCCATCAGCGCCGTGTCGACCCGATAGCCGCCGAACACGGCGATGCGCTCCGCCTTCTCGTCCTCTTTGCCCATCGACACCCATGTGTCGGTGACGACCACGTCCGAGCCCGCGACCGCTTCGTTCGGGTCGGTGAACAGGCTCACCGAGCCGCCCGTGGTCCGGGCGATGGCGTCGGCGTCGGCCACGACGGCCTCGGCGGGCGCGTAGCCGGCGGGGGATGCGACCCGCACGTGCATCCCGGCGGTCGCGCCCGCGAGCAGGTACGACTGCGCCATGTTGCTCGCGCCGTCTCCGAGGAAGGTGAGGGTGAGACCGGCGAGCGCGCCCCGCTTCTCCTTGATCGTGAGCAGGTCGGCGAGCAGCTGGCAGGGGTGGAACTCGTCCGACAGCGCGTTGACCACTGGCACCGTCGTGCCGGCCGCCATCTCTTCGAGCCCCGACTGGGCGTAGGTGCGCCAGACGATGGCCGACACCATCCGCTCGAGCACGCGCGCCGTGTCGGACGGCGTCTCCTTGCCGCCGAGCTGGCTGTTCGCCGTCGAGATGATCAGCGGGCTGCCGCCGAGGTCGGCGATCCCGACTGCGAACGAGACGCGGGTGCGCGTCGACGACTTGTCGAAGATCACCGCGACCGTCTGCGGTCCGGCGAGCGGCTTGGCGCCGAATCGGTCCGCCTTGAGCTGCTCGGCCAGTTCGAGGATCTCCGCCTGCTCGGCGGGGGTGATGTCGTCGTCGCGCAGAAAGTGCCTGGTCATCTCGTTCTCTCGTCTCGTGGTGTCGGAGTCGGGCGCCGAGCGGGCCCGGGTGGTCTGGGTCTTCTAGCGGGTGCGGTGCACCGCGGCGAGTGCGCGCCCGAAGCGTTCGCGGAATCCGGCGAGCTCCTCGTCTCCGATGATCAGCGGCGGGGCGAGCCGGATGCTCGACTCGTTGGGCGCGTTGACGATCAGGCCGTTCGCGAGGGCGGCGTCCGAGAGGCGGTGCGCCTCGCCGTCGGTGAGCCCGATGCCCACGAGCAGTCCCTGGCCGCGCAGCTCGCCGATCAGGGGCGACTCGAAGCCCCGGATGATCGCCCGGAGCTCTTCTCCCCGCCGTGCCGCGTTCTGGACCAGTCCGCTGCGCTCGATCTCGCCGAGCACCGCGTTTCCGGCCGCCGTCGCGAGCGGGTTGCCGCCGAACGTCGAGCCGTGCTGGCCCCGCGAGAACAGGTCGGACGCCCAGCCGAAGGTGACGAGCGCTCCGATCGGGACGCCCCCGGCGATGCCTTTCGCCATCGTGACCGCGTCGGGAAGGATGTCCGCGTGCTGGTAGGCGAACCAGCGTCCGGTGCGCCCGACGCCGGTCTGGATCTCGTCGATGATCAGCAGCGCCCCGTGCTGCTCGGTCAGTTCGCGCGCCCGCCGCAGGAAGCCGTCGGGCAGGTCGAGCACCCCGGCCTCGCCCTTGATCGGCTCGATGAAGAGTGCGGCGACCCGGTCGTCGATCGCGGCCTCGAGCGCAGTGATCGTGGACTCGATGTGCTCGACACCGGTCGGAAGCGGCTCGAACGCCTCGCGCATCGGGGGCTTGCCGGTGAGCGCCAGCGAGCCCATCGTGCGGCCGTGGAACGCGTTGTTCAGGGCGAGCACACGTGTGCGGTGCCCGCCGGCCTTGTTCAGCCGGGCGAGCTTGAAGGCGGCCTCATTGGCCTCGGCGCCCGAGTTGCCGAAGTACACCCGGCCGCCTTCGCCGGCGCCGGTCAGCCGCGTCAGACGCTCCGCCAGCTCCAGCTGCGGCGCGGTGGCGAAGTAGTTGGAGACGTGCGCGAGGGTCGCGATCTGCGTGCTCACCGCATCCACCAGCACCGGATGCGCGTGCCCGAGCGAGTTGACCGCGATGCCGCCCAGGAAGTCGAGGTACTCGTTGCCGTCGACGTCCCACACCCGGCAGCCCTCGCCGCGGGCGAGCATCAGCTGCGGCGTCGCCAGCGTGCGCATCATCGTGTGGCGGAATCGTTCGTTCCAGCCGTCTGTCACCTGATCGGCGCTCACGAGGGCACCACCTCCGTTCCGATGCCGGACTGCGTGAAGACCTCGAGCAGGATCGAGTGCGGCACGCGTCCGTCGATGATCGCCGCCTTCGCGACGCCGCCGTCGACGGCGGCCAGGCAGGCCGACATCTTGGGGATCATGCCCGATTCGAGTGACGGCAGCAGCGCGCGCAGCTCGCCGGCGTCGATCTTCGACACGAGCGAGTCGCGGTTCGGCCAGTCGCTGTAGAGCCCGGCGACGTCGGTGAGGATCACGAGCTTCGCGGCGCCGAGCGCGACCGCGAGCGCCGCGGCAGCCGCATCCGCGTTCACATTGAGCGACTGGCCGGGGTCGTCGATGTCGGGCGCGATCGACGACACCACCGGGATGCGGCCCGCGGCGATCTGGGCGTGCACCGCCTCCGGGTCCACGCCGATCACGTCGCCGACGAGACCGAGGTCGACCTCGTCGCCGTCGATGACGACGCGGCGCTTGCGGCCCTGGAACAGCCCGGCGTCCTCCCCAGACAGCCCGGCGGCGAGCGGTCCGTGCTGGTTGATGCTGCTCACGAGCACGCGGTTGATCTGGCCCGTGAGCACCATGCGCACCACGTCCATCGCCTCCGGCGTCGTCACCCGGTAGCCCCCGCGGAACTCGGACTCGATGCCGAGCCGGTCGAGCATCGCGGAGATCTGCGGGCCGCCGCCGTGCACGATGACGGGGTGGATGCCGGCGTAGCGCAGGTACACCATGTCTTCGGCGAACGCGCGCTGCAGCTCGTCGCTGACCATCGCGTTGCCGCCGAACTTGACGACGATGATCTGCTCGTGGAACCGCTTCAGCCACGGGAGCGACTCGATGAGCGTGGCGGCCTTGGCGGCGGCGGCCGCCTGCTCGGCCTGCTCGGCGGGATCGGGCTCGGTGTCGGTGATCGAAGTCATCTCAGCTCGCGTATGCGCTGTTCTCATGCACGTAGTCGTGCGTGAGGTCGTTGGTCAGGATGGTCGCTGTCGCCTCACCGGCGTGCAGGTCGATGAGCACGTGCGCGGCCCGCGGCGTCAGGTCGACGAGCTCGCGGGGCTGACCGGGTTCCCCCGCCACGCACACTTGAACGCCGTTGATCGCGACGTCGATGGCGTACGGGTCGAATTCGGCGTCGGTGGTCCCGACGGCGGCGAGCACGCGGCCCCAGTTGGGGTCGTTGCCGAAGATGGCGGCCTTGAACAGATTGCTCCGCGACACGGAACGGCCGACGGCGACGGCGTCGTCCTCGGTGCGGGCGTTCACCACCTCGATGGCGATGTCGTGGGATGCCCCCTCGGCGTCCGCCTGCAACTGCTCGGCCAGGCTCCGGCAGACTTCGGTGAGGGCGGCGGTGAACTCGTCGAGGTCGGTGTTGACGCCGATCGCGCCGGACGCGAGCAGGGCGACGGTGTCGTTGGTGGACATGCAGCCGTCGGAGTCCAGGCGGTCGAAGGTCACCCGGGTCGCCTGCCGCAGCGCGCTGTCGAGCTGCTCCGAGTCGAGCGGGGCGTCGGTGGTGAGGACGACCAGCATCGTGGCGAGACCCGGCGCGAGCATCCCGGCGCCCTTCGCCATGCCGCCGACGGTCCAGCCGGCGGGCGACACCTGCACGGCCTCCTTCGGCTTCGCGTCGGTGGTCATGATGGCCTCGGCTGCGGCGAGACCCGCGTCCGGTCCGTCCGAGCCGGCGGACTGCAGCGCGAGGGTCGCATCCCAGACGCCGGCCTTCAGCAGGTCGAGGTCGAGCTGGTCGCCGATCAGGCCGGTGGAGCAGACCAGCACGTCGCCCGCGGAGATCTCGAGGCGTTCGGCCACGGTCTCGGCGGTCTCGTGCGTGGTCTGGAACCCGCGGGCCCCGGTGTAGCAGTTGGCGCCGCCGGAGTTGAGCACGATGGCGGACACGACGCCGTCGGCGATCACCTGCTCGCTCCAGAGCACGGGGTTGGCTTTGCAGCGGTTGGTGGTGAACACGGCGGCCGCCGACGCGAGCGGACCGAGGTTCTGCACGATCGCGAGGTCGCGCTTGCCGCTCGATTTGAGGCCGGCGACGACTCCCGCGGCGGCGAATCCGGATGCTGCGGTCACGCTCATGGCGCCACTCCGTTCACGGTCAGGCCGGCGGTCTCGTCGAGGCCGAGGGCGATGTTGGCGGACTGGATGGCGGCGCCCGCCGTCCCCTTGTACAAGTTGTCGAGGGCGAGCACCGTGATGACGCGGCCCGCCGCCTCGTCGACGGCGACGCCGATCAGTGCGGTGTTCGAGCCGAGCACATCCGCGGTGCGCGGAACGCTTCCGGCGGGCAGGACCTGTACGAACGTCTCGCCCGCGTACGCGGCCTCCCACGCGTTCTGAACCTGCTCCGGCGTGACGCCGGGCTTCAGACGCGCGGTCGACGTCGCCAGGATCCCCCGCGACATCGGCACGAGCACCGGAGTGAACGACACGGTGGGATGCCCGGCACCCGCCTTGCGCAGGTTCTGCTGGATCTCGGGGACGTGGCGGTGCGTTCCGCCGACCGCGTACGGGTTGGCAGAGCCGAGGATCTCGCTCGCCAGGTACATGGTCTTGAGGTTCTTGCCCGCACCGGAGGGGCCGACCGCCAGCACGGCGACGATGTCCTCGCCGTCGATGATGCCGGCGGCGATGCCGGGGGCGAGGGCGAGCGAGACGGCGCTCGCGTTGCATCCGGGGGCCGCGATGCGCGTCGCGCCGACGAGTGCGTCGCGCTGCTTGCCGTCACCGACCGGAAGCTCGGGCACGCCGTAGGCCCACGCCCCGAAGTAGTCTCCGCCGTAGAACGCCGCCCACGCCTCTGCGCTCTCGAGGCGGTGGTCGGCGCCGCAGTCGACGACGAGGGTTTCTGCGGGGAGCTGGGCCGCGATCTCGCCCGACTTCCCGTGCGGAAGGGCGAGGAAGACGACGTCGTGGCCGGCGAGGTTCTCCGGGGTGGTCTCGACGAGGGTGAGGTGCGCGAGCGAGCGCAGGTGCGGCTGGTGCGCGAGGAGCGGCTGACCGGCGTTCTGGTTGGCCGTGACCGTGCGGATGTCGAAGTCCGCGTGGCTTGCCAGAATCCTGAGGAGCTCTCCGCCTGCGTAGCCGGATGCACCGGCGACGGCTACCGAGAAAGTCATGCTTCTACCTTATTGAGTGGACGACAGGGGGCCTCGAGACGGCGGCACCTCGGTCGGCCCTCCACGAAGGGTCGCGCCGGCGCCGCCTAGATTCGGCGGTCGCGCAGGCGTCGGCGCAGGGCGCGAGCGGCGGAGGCCGAGCGCGTGTCCGTGATGCACCGAGCGAAAAGCATGTCGCAACCCTAGCGCGCCTTCACCACCGCACGCCAATCGCGCGCGGCGTCACGGCTCAGTCTCGGATGTGCGCTCCGAAGAGCTCCCCGGCGCGCGCAGCGCCCGCGAGCTTCGCCTCCGACGCCTCGGCCGCGGTGAGCGTGCGGTCGTGGGCCCGGAACCGCAGCGCGTACGTCAGGCTCTTGCTTCCCTCGGGCAACCCGGTGCCGCGGTAGTCGTCGACCAGCCGGATGTGCTCCAGCAGTTCTCCGGCGCCCTCGGCGACCGCACGCTCCACCTCGGCCGCGGGAGCGTTCACCGGCACCACGAGCGAGAGGTCCTGCGTCGCCGCCGGGAAGCCTGCGATGGTGCCCGCGACGATGTCGGCCGGTGCAACGCTCACGAGAGCGTCGAGATCGACCTCGAAGACGGCGACGACGCGAGGCAGGTCCGACTCCTCGGCGAGCGCCGGGAGCAGTTCCCCGGCGTAGCCGACGTCGGCCCGTTCGCCGTCGCGTCCGCGGGCCACGAGCCGTGCTGTGCGGCCGGGGTGCATCGCCTGGTGGGTCGCCTGCACGGGTTCGATGGTGAGGCCGAGCGCTGCCGCGGTCTGCGCCGCCATTGTGAGCGCGTCGGCCACGCCGGCGGCCACGGCGTCCTGGCCGGGCTGCTTGAGGATGGCGTGCCCCACCACGAGACCCGCGAGGTATCGCGGCTGCGGCGGGATGCCCAGGTTCAGTCCGGCGAGCACCTCGTCGCTCGGCAGCACCGCCCCGAGCGGCAGGCTCTCGCTTCCGAAGCGCGCGCCGCCGACCGGGCGGAACACGGTGCCGATCTCGTAGATCGCGAGGTCGACGAGCCCGCGCGCCAGGTTGCGCTTGGCGACATCGACGAGTCCCGGGAGCAGGGTGGTGCGCAGGTACGGCGCCGTCGCGTCGAGCGCGTTCGCGATCTTGACCGCGGGCACACTGCCCGCCGTCGGAGAGCCGAACGTGTCGTTCGCGTGCTCGCTCACGAAGGGGAAGGCGAGCACTTCGGTGGCGCCGTTGGCGGCGAGCACCTCGGCGACCGCACGGCGCAGCTTCTGCTCGCGCGTCAGCCCGCGGCCGGGGGGCGCGACGGGGAGCACCGACGGGATGCGGTCGTAGCCGACGATGCGCGCGACCTCTTCGGCGAGGTCGGACTTGTCGCGCAGGTCGGGGCGCCAGCTCGGGGGCACGACTTCGAGCACGTCCCCGCGCTCGGCGAGCGCTCCCCCGATCTCGGCGAGGGCGCCGCGCACCTCGTCGTCGGTGAAGTCGACACCGACCAGCGTCGAGATGTAGTCCTTCGGCAGGCGGATCGGCTCAGGAGCGTCGGCCGCGTCGAAGAGCGATCCGAGAGCATCCGGATGCCCGCCCGCGAGCTGCTCGAGCAGCTGCACCACCCGCGCAGCGGCGGCGACGGCGACCCGGGGGTCCACGCCGCGTTCGAAGCGCTTGGAGGCCTCGCTGGGCAGCTTGTGCCGGCGTGCCGTGCGCGCGATCGACACCGGGTCGAAGTTGGCGGCCTCGATGAGCACGTTGCGGGTGTCCGCCCCGATCTCGGTGGACGCACCGCCCATCACGCCGGCGAGCCCGATCGGCCCGGAGTCGTCGGTGATGAGCAGGTCCTGCTCGTCGAGCGTGCGGGTCTGGCCGTCGAGGGTGACCAGGGTCTCGCCGGTGTGCGCCCGGCGCACGACGATCCCGCCGTGCAGCGTGTCGAGGTCGTAGCCGTGGATGGGCTGCCCGAGCTCGATCATGACGTAGTTGGTGATGTCGACGGTGAGCGAGATCGATCGGATGCCCGCGAGCTTGAGCCGCGAGATCATCCAGGCCGGAGTGGGGCGGCTGCCGTCGACGTCGCGCACGACGCGCGTGACGAACACGCTGGCGCCGGCACGGCCCCGGATGCGCGCCCGGTCGTCGACCGTCACGCTGAAGCCGGCCGCGTGGTCGCCCTTGATGGCGAGGCCGGGTGCGGAGGCGGGGTCGCGGAACGCCGCGCCGGTGGCGTGCGAGTATTCGCGGGCGATGCCGCGGATGGAGAACGCGTAGCCGCGGTCAGGGGTGACGTTGACCTCGACGGCCGTGTCGTCGAGCCCGAGCAGCGAGATCGCGTCAGCGCCGACCTCGGGGTCGAGGCCGAGGGTCTCCAGGCGCAGGATGCCGTCGTGCTCGTCACCCAGGCCCAGTTCGCGGGCCGAGGCGATCATGCCGTCGGAGATGTGCCCGTAGGTCTTGCGGGCGGCGATCGGGAACGGGCCGGGCAGCACGGCGCCGGGCAGGGTCACGACGACCTTGTCGCCGCGGAAGAAGTTGGCGGCGCCGCAGACGATGCCGTGCACGGCGTCGCCTCCGTCGGCCGCGGTCTCGCCGTCGGGGGCGACGCGCACCTGGCACCAACGGATCGTCTTGCCGTTGGTCTGCGGCTCGTCGACGAAGTCGAGGACCTGCCCGACCACCACGGGGCCGGAGATCTCGAACGTGTGCACGTCCTCCTCCTCGAGCCCGACGGACACGAGGGCGGCATGGACGTCTTCCGCCGTCGTTCCCGGCTCGAGGTCGACGTACTCGCCGAGCCAGCTCAGTGGGACGCGCATCAGACCACCATTCCGAACTGCTGGGAGAAGCGCACATCGCCTTCGGCCATGTCGCGCATGTCTTTGACGTCGTTGCGGAACATCAGCGCCCGCTCGACGCCCATTCCGAACGCGAAGCCCGAGTAGACGTCGGGGTCGATGCCCGCCGAGCGCAGCACGTTCGGATTCACCATCCCGCAGCCGCCCCACTCGATCCAGCGCGCCCCGCCCTTGAAGGTGGGGTGCCACAGGTCGAGCTCGGCGCTCGGCTCGGTGAACGGGAAGTAGTTGGGGCGCAGGCGCACTTTGGCCTCGTCGCCGAACAGGTTCTTGACGAAGTGGTCGAGCGTACCGCGCAGGTGCGCCATGGTCAGGCCCTTGTCGACGGCGATGCCCTCGGTCTGGTGGAACACCGGCAGGTGCGTGGCGTCGAACTCGTCGGTGCGGAACACCCGGCCGGGCGCGATGCGATACACCGGCAGCTCGTTGCCGAGCAGGGCGCGCAGCTGCACCGGGGAGGTGTGCGTGCGCAGCACCATGTGGGCGTTCGTCGGCTCGACGAAGAAGGTGTCCTGCATGGCGCGCGCCGGGTGGTCCTCGTCGAAGTTGAGGGCGTCGAAGTTGTACCACTCGCTCTCGAGCTCGGGGCCTTCCGCCACCTCCCAGCCCATGCCGATGAAGACGTCGGCGATGCGCTCCTGCAGCAGGGAGAGCGGATGCCGCGCGCCGGGCGTCCAGCGCGCCGCCAGGGCCGAGACGTCGACGGCCTCGGCGGCGAGACGCGCGGCGTCTTCGGCAGCCTGGATCTGCTCCTCTTTGGCGGTGAACGCCTGGTTCACACGACCGCGGGCCTGCCCGACGAGCTTGCCGGCAGCGGCCTTCTGGTCGTTGGGAACGGAGCGCAGGCTCGCGTTCAGGCGGGCGAGCGGCGAGCCCTCGGCGGTGTGCTCGGTGCGCACGACCTTGAGCGCCGTGGAGTCGGCCGCCGCATCGATCGCCGCGAGGGCGGCGACGACGGCTGCTTCGACCGTTGTTTCGGAGATTTCGGTGGTATCGGACACGAGACCCAAGTTTAGTGGGCCGCCTCCGCGTACACCTCGTACGCCGCCTCCCAGAGCGCTTCGGGCTTCGGCACCGTCAGGCCGTTCAGCAGCAGCACGAGACCGTCGACGAGGGCGTGCCAGCCCGCGGCGAAGTCGGGGGCCGAGCGCAGCCTGCCGGCCCCGAACACGTCGGGGATCGGGTCCTGGTCGAGCACGAACAGCGTGCCGTCTCCGTGCTGCTCCAGCCGGATCGTCACGGCCTCTCCGCCGGCGCCCCATGTGAACGAGAACAGCCGGCCCACTTCGAGCGCCAGCACCTCTGTGGGCGGCACCGACTCGGGCAGGTTCGTGTCGCCGAGGCGGAAGGTGTCCCCCTGTCGCAGGGGCCGGATGCGCGCGGGATCGTCCGGCCACTCGACCACCGGCCACAGCCAGCGTCCGATGCGCTCCGGTCTCGTCAGGGCATCCCAGACCGCGGTGATCGGTGCGTCGAGCATCCGTTCGAGATGGACACCGGACCTGCCGTCGTCGCGGATCATCCTCGCCGCGACCAGCCCTGCCTCCTCCCGCCGGTACTCGTCCAGCGCCGCGTCGAAGGCCGCCGGGTCCGCTGCCTCCCCGACGTAGCCGAGCTCGTTCACGGGAGACGGGTCGCCGCCGACCTCACGGGCGAGGTGGGTCAGCACGTCTTCCCAGCCCGCGCCGTAGACCGCCGCCGTCACGGCCTGCACCCGCCGGTGCGACAGGGTGAGCCGCGCGCGGTCCGAACCGACGGGCTCGAGCTCGACCGCCAGTTCGGTCTCGGCCTCCTCGTCGCCGCCGCCCGAGAACCGCCAGCTGACCCGGATGCTCCGCTCGGGCTCGCACGACAGCACCCGGCCCGCAGCGATCGCCTCGCCGTCGGCCCGCCCCAGCTCGATGCGGTAGTCGTCGCCGTCGGCGGTGTACCGGCCGATCCAGTGCGCGAGCCTCTCGGGCTCGGTCAGCGCGCTCCAGAGCTCGGCCACGGTCGCCGGGTACTCCCGTTCGACCGTCACCGACCGGCGCGCTCCGTCGAGTGCGATGTCTCCCCAGATCGTCACGATGCTTCCTCTCCGCTCACGGATGCCGGCGGCTCGCCGGTCTCGTCGACTCGCGCTCTGCGCCGGCCCCGCACGAGCTCCGTCTCGAGAGCGTCGAGCCGCTGCGACCAGAAGCCGAGCACGCCGTCGAACCAGGAGGCCGCCGCATCCAGTCGTTCACGGTCGAGCGCGTAGACGCGCTGCTTGCCGTCGACCGCACTGGTCACGAGGCCGGTCTCGCGCAGGATGCGCAGGTGCCGTGACGCCGCCGGCTGGCTGATCCCGAACTCGGCGGACGCGCGCACGGCGAGTTCCCCGGCAGTCAGGTCGCCCGCGCCGAGCAGCTCGACGAAGCGGCGCCTGACGGGGTCGCCGATCGCTTCCAACGCGTCCATGACGCGAACGTATCAAATACGAGTTATATAACGCAAGGATTAATCGAAGAGATCGGCCGAACGCTGGGCGAATGCCGACTCGTACAGGCAGACAGAGGCGGCGGTCGCGAGATTCATCGACTCGGCGCGCCCGTAGATCGGCACGGTGACCACGCGGTCGACCAGTGCCAGCAGCTCGTCGTCCAGCCCGCGGGCCTCGTTGCCGAACACCCAGGTCGTCGGACGGGCCAGCTGGCCGTCAGTGCGGGCCGCGAGCAGGTCCTCCCCCTTGATGTCGGCGGCGAGCACCTGGAGACCTGCCGCGTGCGCGCGCTCGACCACGTCATCCAGACTCGCGCCCACGGCGACCGGAACGTGGAACAGCGAACCCGTCGTCGAGCGCACCACCTTGGGGTTGTAGAGGTCCACCGTGCGACCGGTGAGCACGACCGCGTCGGCGCCGGCCGAGTCGGCGGCCCGGATGATCGTGCCGGCGTTCCCCGGATCCCGCACCTCTTCGAGAACGGCCACCAGGCGCGGCTCACCGGAGAAGATGTCGCGGATCGAGGTGGGGAACTGGCGGCACACGGCGACGAAGCCCTGTGGGGTGACCGTGTCGGCCATCGTCTCGAGCACGTGCTCGGTGACGAACTCGACGTCGACCCCGGCCTCGACGGCCGTCTGGGCGATGTCGCTGTAGCGCTCCAGGGCGGTCGGGGTCGCATAGAGCTCGACCACCAGCTCGGGGCGGAAGGTGAGCGCCTCGGCGACGGCTTGCGGCCCTTCCAGCAGGAAGAGCCCGGTCTCCGACCTGGCACTCCGCTTCGCGAGTTTGGCAACGGCCCGTACGCGCGGCGAGCGCGGGTTGTCAAGCATGCCTCAAGCCTAGTGGTGCGAGCAATCGCGTAGTGGTGCACGCGATCGAGCCCGGAGTGCCCCGACCGAAATGCGTGATTTCGGCCGAAGAGCTCCGGGCTCGATGAGGTGTGCTGCCTACGCGGCGGCGCCGGCCTTCGGTGCCGACGTGTCGGCGGGAAGAGCCTTCTTGGCGGTCTCGACGAGAGCCGCGAACGTGGCGGGCTCGTTGACGGCCAGCTCGGCGAGGATGCGGCGGTCGACCTCGACACCGGCCAGACCCAGACCCTGGATCAGACGGTTGTAGGTGAGTCCGTTCGCGCGGCTCGCAGCGTTGATGCGCTGGATCCAGAGGCGACGGAAGTCACCCTTGCGGGCACGGCGGTCACGGTAGCTGTAGACCAGCGAGTGAGTGACCTGCTCCTTGGCCTTGCGGTAGAGGCGCGAGCGCTGGCCGCGGTAACCTTCGGCGCGCTCGAGGATGACCCGACGCTTCTTGTGGGCGTTGACCGCCCTCTTAACTCTTGCCATTTCTCAAATTCCTTTATACGTCGTGACGTCGGGGGGTTACTTGCCGAGCATCCGGCGGACGACCTTGGCGTCCACCTCGGGAACGATCTGCTCCTGGTTCAGCTGGCGCTTCTGCTTGCTGGACTTGGTCTCCAGGTGGTGGCGCATGCCGGACTGCTGCTTCATGACCTTGCCGGTGCCGGTGATCTTGAAGCGCTTCTTGGCCCCGGAATGGGTCTTCTGCTTGGGCATTACTTCTCCTCGTTCGTCGCCTCGTCGGGCGAACTCTGGTCGGACTGCGCAGAGTCGTCTGCGGCAGCAACCGGCTCGTCGGCGGGGGCGTGAGCCCGCGCCTTGGAGGCGGCACGTTGTGCGTTGGCCTCGGCCTTGGCCTCTGACTTGTTCTTCAGAGGGCCGATGACCATGACCATGTTCCGACCGTCGATGGTCGGGGTCGATTCCACCGAGCCGAACTCGGCGACATCTTCTGCGAAGCGCTGGAGCAGGCGCACGCCCTGGTCGGGGCGCGACTGCTCGCGGCCGCGGAACAAGATCATGGCTTTGACCTTGTCGCCGGCCTTCAGGAAGCCTTCGGCGCGCTTGCGCTTCGTCTCGTAGTCGTGCTTGTCGATCTTGAGGCGGAACCGCACCTCTTTGAGGATGGTGTTCGCCTGGTTGCGCCGGGCCTCCTTGGCCTTCTGCGCAGCCTCGTACTTGAATTTGCCGTAGTCCATGATCTTCGCGACAGGCGGCTTGGAGTTGGGAGCGACCTCAACCAGATCCAGGTCTGCCTCCTGTGCGAGACGGAGGGCGACCTCGATCTTGACGACGCCGACCTGCTCACCGCTGGGGCCGACGAGGCGAACTTCGGGGACGCGGATACGGTCATTGGTACGGGGATCGCTGATGCTTTTCTCCTCTGATCAAGCGATGCTTGCAGCCTCGCCCCGTCGGGTGACGGAAGCGGCGAAAGAGGATTTTCCACGCACCAACACACTCCTGCGAATTTCTCGCAGGCTTGGTACCGCACCCTGGCTGCCCCCGCGCTTGCGCGCGATGACGGAGTGCAACAACCCGGTAACCTTGTAAGCGGTCAAGCGCGGGTGGGAGGAATCTCCACTTTCGTCCGAGGCAGATGCCCCGGAGCCCGAGCAATTCTAACAGAGGAACGCAGTGAGCGACACACCCCCCGTCGACCCGTCCGCAACCGACGACCTCGACGTCGATATCGAGGTCGACGTCGACGCCTACGACGAGGCGGCGCGCGACATCGCCGAGGTGCCGGCGGTGGAGGTCATCACCACCACGGCCGTGCACCTGATGAGCGCCGCCGCCGTCAAGTGCGGACTGGCCGACGACCCAGCCTCGCAGACCGACCTCGACGAGGCGCGCAAGCTCATCGACGCCCTGGCCGGCCTCGTCACGGCGAGCGCCCAGCACCTGGGAGACCAGCACGCGCGCAGCCTGCGCGACGGCCTTCGCTCGCTCCAGCTCGCGTTCCGCGAGGCCTCCCCGATCCCCGACCCGATCGGCAAAGGACCGGGCGAGAAGTACACCGGACCAGTCAGCTAGAGACCCCGGCCGCCAGGCCGGACCCCTGCGGCCGCTCGATTAGCCTGGCTGTATGACCTTCACGCCACCGCCGCCCGTCACCACCCGACCGACGCTCGAAGGCACGTTCGGGATGTCCGCCTCGACGCACTGGCTGGCGACGGCCAGCGCGCAGTCCGTCCTGGAACGCGGCGGAAACGCCTTCGACGCGGCGGTGGCGGGCGCGTTCGTGCTGCACGTGGTCGAACCGCACCTCAACGGGCCCGGCGGCGACCTGGTGGCCATCTTCGCGACCGCAGAAGACTCCTCCCCCATCGTTCTCGCCGGGCAGGGACCGGCCCCGGCGGCCGCCACGCGCGAGCACTACCTCGCCGAAGGCCTCGAACTGGTGCCGGGCTCCGGGGCTCTCGCCGCCGCCGTCCCCGGAGCGGTCGACGGCTGGCTCCTGCTGCTGAGGGACCACGGCACCTGGGAGCTCTCGGAGGTGCTCGATTTCGCGATCGGCTACGCCCGGGACGGGCATCCGGTGCTGGGGCGCGTGTGCCGCACGATCGCGGCCGTCTCGCAGCTCTTCGCCGACCACTGGCCGAGCTCGGCCGCGCACTGGATGCCCGGCGGGCGGGTGCCGCAGGCCGGCGACATCATCGTCAACCCGGCGTACGCGGATGTGCTGCAGCGCCTGGTCGACGCCGGCGCCGGCTCCCCCGACCGCGAGGCACGGATCGAGGCCGCGCGCACCGAATGGAAGACGGGCTTCGTCGCCGAGGAGACCGTCGCCTTCCTGAAGCAGCCGCACCGGCACTCGTCGGGCACCGACCACGCCGGCGTGATCGACGTCGGCGACTTCGCGGCGTTCAGCGCGACCTACGAGGAGCCGGTCACACTCGAGTTCCGCGGCCACACCATCGCCAAGACCGGCGCCTGGGGCCAGGGGCCGGCCCTGTTGCAGACCCTGGCGATCCTCGACGGGTTCGACGACGATCGGCTCGACCCGTCGTCCGAACTCGGCGCCCACACGATCCTCGAAGCGCAAAAGCTCGCCTACGCCGACCGGGACGCGTACTACGGCGACGGCGACGTACCGCTGGACGTCCTGCTGTCGCCGGAGTACGCGGCCACCCGGCGCGCGCTCATCGGCGAGACGGCCTCGACGGAGTTCCGTCCGGGCGCCATCGACGGCGGGGCCGGCTTCGAGCCGCCCCTGCGCACCACCTACACGGCGCCGTCGGACGGCACGGCCGCCTCGTCGGTGGCCGGAATCGGAGAGCCCACCGTCGCGGCATCCGGGGAGACCCGCGGCGACACCTGCCACATCGACGTCGTCGACCGGTGGGGGAACATCGTCTCGGCGACGCCCTCCGGCGGCTGGCTGCAGTCGTCGCCGCTCATCCCCGCACTCGGCTTCTGCCTGGGAACGCGGCTCCAGATGACCTGGCTCGAGGAGGGATCGACGGCGACGCTCACGCCGGGACGCCGGCCGCGGACGACGCTCACGCCGACGCTCGTGCTCCGGGACGGGCATCCGGTCACCGCTCTCGGGTCACCGGGCGGCGACCAGCAGGATCAGTGGCAGCTGCTCTACCTGCTGCGCACGCTCGTCGGCGGCTATTCGCCCCAGGAGGCCATCGACGCGCCGGCCCTGCACACGACATCGCTGGCGGGATCGTTCTGGCCGCGCACCTGGGAGCCGGCGGGGGCGGTTGTCGAGGACCGGCTCGGCGACGAGGTGATCGCGGGGCTGGAGGCCCGCGGGCACGTGGTCACCCGAGCCGGCGACTGGACGCTCGGACGTCTCTCGTCGGTCGGTCACGACCGCGACCGCGGTGTGCTGACGGCAGCGGCCAACCCGCGCGGCGAGCAGGGGTACGCGGCGGGCCGCTGAACATCGGGCTGGTCGCGCGCTGAGCCCGATCAGCCGCGGGCCGTGCTGCCGACCGCCTCGCGGACGACCTCGAGCGTGCGCTCGACGTCGTCCGGCCCGGTGAGCCAGTTGCTCACCGAGAAGCGCAGCACCGCCTCGCCGCGCCACGTCGACGGCGAGCCGAAGGCCACTCCCGATGCGTCGACCGCAGCGGCCACGGCGCGGGTGGTCTCGTCGTCGCCGAAGGCGAGGCACACCTGGGTGTACACCACGTCGTTCAGGATGCGCGCCCCCGGCACCTCGCGCAGCCCGGCGGCCAGGGCGGTCGCCGCGTCCGCGAGACCCTGCACCAGTTCGGCCACCCCGTCGCTCCCGAGGCGGGCGAGCGCCGCCCAGACCGGAACCCCGCGCGCCCGCCGCGACAACTCCAGCACCCGATGGCTGGGGTCGGAGTCGTGGGCGCTCGACAGGTAGGCCGCCTGCTGCGCGAACGACGCGTGCAAGACCGAGGGATCGGCGACGATCGCGATTCCCGAGTCGTACGGCACGTTCAGGGTCTTGTGCGCGTCGGTCCCCCACGAGTCGGCCGCCTCCATGCCGGAGGTCAGGTGCGCGAGCCCGGGCGCGGCCGCGGCCCACAGCCCGAAGGCGCCGTCGACGTGCACCCACGCGCCCGCCTCGTGCGCGACCTCCGTGGCGGCGGCCAGATCGTCGAACGCGCCGGAGTGGACGTTGCCGGCCTGCAGGGAGACGACGGCCGGGCCGCTGCCCGCGGCGAGCTCGTCGCGCAACGCGGTGACATCGATGCGACCCTGCTCGTCCGAGGCGACCACCGCCGGGGCACCGAGTCCGGCGTACCGGCCTGCGTCGTCGGCGGAGCCGTGACGCTCCCTGCCCGCGATGAAGCGCACCCGCGGGCCGCCGGCGAGACCTTCGGTGCGGGCATCCCACCCGACGCGGCGGAGCACCTCGTCGCGGCCGGCGATCAGTCCGACGGTGGTGGCCGTGGTCGCACCGGTGACGAAGCCGACCTCCGCCGTGCGCGGGAGCCCGAGCAGCCGAAGCAGCCAATCGCCCGCGATCTCCTCGGCGGCGACCACTCCCGGGGTGACAGCGCGCATCGCGGCGTTCTGATCCCACGACGAGACCAGCCAATCGGCGCCCAGAGCGACCGGCTGCGTCCCGCCGATGACCCAGCCGTAGAACCGCGGCGAATCCATGCGGATGAGCCCGGGCTCCACGGCGTCCGCGAGGCGGCGCAGCACCGGGACCGCCGGATCGCCCCGCGCCGGGAGCTCCCGGCCGAGCGCATCCTTCACCTGGTCGATGGTCGCCGTCGACGGGATCGTCCCGTCGCGCACCCCGTCGAGCCAGCGTGCTGCGAGCGCCGAGGCCTCACCGAGCACCTCGTCGAAGGCGTCGGCGCGAGGATCGTGCGAACTCTCGCCCACGCCGCAGATTCTCCACCCGCCGGGCGAGCCGCGTCAACGCGTGGCTACCCTGGTGACATGGATGCGGAAGCCGTCCGGGCCCTCGCGCTCTCCCTCCCCGAGGTGGAGGAGTACACGCACGGGGACCTGCCCGCCTTCCGGGTGCGCGGCCGGCGCTTCGCCACCATGCTCGAGAGGTCCAGCGTCCACCTGATGCTCGGCGAGGCGGGCATCCGCGAAGCCGCCGCCGCGTGGCCGGAGCACTGCTCGGAGCGCTGGTTCGCCGGCCGGCTGTCGTCGGCGCTGGTCGACTTCTCGCGCATCGAGCCGCAGCTGATGCGCGAGCTGGTGACGGATGCGTGGCTCACGCGAGCCCCGGCCTCCCTGCGTCGTCAGGTGGGGCCCTGACGCAGTCGGACCCTTCTCACCAGGTGGGCGGTCGACGATGCTGCCAGCGGACCCTCCGCTCGAGCTGCGTCGCGAGCGACAGCAGCGTCCGCTCCCCGCCCGGTCGGCCGATCAGCTGCACGCCCATCGGGAGTCCGTCCGCGGTCTGCGACACCGGGAGCACGATCGCGGGAAGCCCCGACACGTTGAGCATCGAGGTGAACGGGGTGTACTGCACCTGCTGCTCGAAGTTGCGCTCACCGTCCTCCTGATCGAACCAGCCGATCGGGCGCGGGGTCAGCGCGAGCGCCGGCGTCAGCACGGCGTCGAACGACGCCAGTTGTGCGATGAGCGAGCGCTCGTACGCGGTCAGCGCTCGCAGGGCCTCGCCGAGTTCGCGCGCCGACAGCGCACGGCCCCGGCCGACCAGCCAGCGGGTCAGGGGCTCGAGCAGCTCGAGGGCGTCGCCTTCGGCCGGGATGCTCGCAGCACCCGCCTGCCAGATCGTGCGGAACGCGGGTGCGTACGTCGGGTCGGGCGTGAGGGCCGTCTCCTCGATGCCGTGACCGATCCCGGCGAACACGTCGACGGCGGCGTCGAGCGCTGCGCGTGCATCCGGCGCGATCGTGATCTCGTACGCGTCGTCCCAAGCGGAGGTCGTCATCACACCCAGCTGGAATCGCCCCTCGCCCCGAATGGCCGTACCGAGGAAGGGGCCGTCGTCGTCGTACGGCGCCCGCAGCGCGTAATGGTGGTCGATGCGGCCGTCGCGCCGGGCGATCATCCCGTCGAGGAGGAGCGCGGCGTCGGTCGTGGTGCGGGCCAGCGGGCCGTCGACCACGAGCCCGGCCAGCGAGTCGATCCCGCTGCCGGCCGGTACGAGACCCCGCGACGGCTTGAGCCCGACCAGGCCGCATGCCGCGGCAGGAATACGAATCGAGCCGCCTCCGTCGGAGCCCGGTGCGAACGGCAGCATCCCGCTGGCGACGGCCACCGCTGCGCCGCCGCTCGACCCGCCGGCGCCGAGCTCCGGGTTCCACGGATTGCGGGCGGGAGGCGCAGCGAGCGACTCGGTGTAGGCGGGCAGCCCGAACTCGGGCGCATTGGTCTTGCCGAGGCTGACCCCGCCTGCGGCATCCAGCGTCTCGACGATCTCGTCGGAGGTGTCCGGCACGAAGCCCGCCATCACCCGGGAGCCGAAACCCGCGGGGACGCCGGCGCGCAGCCACAGATCCTTGTCGCCGAACGGCAGACCCCAGAGCGGGGCGGTTCGCGGGACCTCGGCGGCCACCCGGTCCGCCCGCGCGAGCGCGGCCTCCCGGGTGACGGTGACGAACGCGCCCAGCTCGGGGTTGAGCCGCTCGATCCGGTCGAGGTAGTGGGCAGTCAGCTCGCGGGGCGACACCCGCCCGCTCTGAAGCTCCTGCCAGAGGTCCAGAGCGGTGAGCTCGTGAAGGTCAGCCATGCTTCGAGGCTAGCCCCACTACAGTGTCAGCATGGAGGAGCGGGAGCCCGTCGAGCAGGTCGTCGCCCGGCGATCGGTGATCAGGGTCGCCGCTCATTACGAACACCGCCACCCGGTCTGGCTGGTCGAGCACGCCCTGACCGCGGGCTGGATCTGGGCCGCGTTCTGGGTGCTGCTGCTCGTGCCCGCCGACCACTTCAGCCTGCACGCAGCGGTGTGGTTCGCGATCGTGATCGTCGCGGTGCTGCCCACCTTCACCGCCACGGTGATCGTGCTCAGCCAGACGCCGCACTCGCACCTGCGCCGTCCCGAGTCGGTGCTCGGGCACTTCTTCACCCGCTTCGCTGCCTACGTCGGAGCGTTCCTCGCGTGGACGCTCTCCGTCGTGCTCAGCGCGACGATCGCGGTGCAGCTGCAGAACGAGGGCAGGAACAACGAGATCGACACGCTGGGGATCGGGCTCAGCCTGCTCATCGAGGTCGTGCCGGTGGTCGTGCTCTTCCTCTGGCTCCTGCTGATCTTCCGGTACGCGTGGTTCCTGTCGCGGCTGCGCGGGTGGAAGGCACGACCGCGGAAGACCCGCATTCCGGCGTCGTTCCTGGCCGAGGAACCCCGCACGCAGCGGATGATCGTCGGGTTCGCGCATCCGGGTCTGCTGGCCGCCACCGGCGGCTTCGCCGTGCTGATCGCCCTGCTGCTCTACGTCGACGACGTCACAGTCAACCTCCTCTGACGATCCGCGCCTCGCACGGCCGCTCGCTCTCGCGCCCGCTCACGCGCTCGTGAGAAAAGTGTTGACAAATCGTCGCGAGCCTGGTTGGTTAGTTACATGAGTAACTAACCGATGAGGTTGGTCGACGGAAGGACGCACGCATGATCGACGAGGGAAAGCCGATCTTCGTGCAGATCGCCGAACAGATCGAGAACGACGTCATCGACGGCGTCTACCCTCCGGAGACCCAGGTGCCGTCCACCAACGAGTTCGCGGCCTTCTACCGCATCAACCCCGCAACCGCCGGCAAAGGGGTCAACCTCCTCGTCGACGACGGAATTCTCTACAAGAAACGAGGAATCGGCATGTTCGTGGCCGACGGCGCCCGCGAGCGCCTCATCGTCAAGCGGCGCGAGGCGTTCCGCGACGAATACCTCCGGCCCCTGCTCGCCGAAGCGGCGAAGCTCGGGATCGACCCCCAGCAACTCACCGAGATGATCTCCACGGAAGGAGTCAGCGCATGACCAGCACCGCAACTCCGACGTCGATCGCGCCGGCCGTGCACGTCGAAGGCCTCACCAAGCGCTTCGGCTCGTTCACCGCCATCGACGACATCAGCTTCACCGTCAAACCCAACAAGATCTACGGGCTCCTCGGCCGCAACGGCGCCGGCAAGACCACCATCATGCAGTTGCTGACCGGTCAGGATTTCGCCACCCGCGGCGACATCCGGGTGTTCGGCGAGAGGCCGGTCGAGAACGCCCGCATCCTCCAGAACATCTGTTTCATCAAGGAGAGCCAGCGCTACCCCGACGACTTCATGCCGAAGCACGTCTTCCGCAGCGCCCCCTGGTTCTTCGAGAACTGGGACGCCGACTTCGCCGAGCAGCTCATCGCCGACTTCCGGTTGCCGATGAACCGCCGGATCAAGAAGCTCTCCCGCGGCCAGCTCTCCGCCGTCGGCGTGATCGTCGGCCTCGCCTCGCGCGCACCGCTGACGTTCTTCGACGAACCGTACCTGGGGCTGGATGCGGTGGCCAGGCAGATCTTCTACGACCGCCTCCTCGAGGACTACTCCGAGCATCCGCGCACCGTCATCCTCTCCACGCACCTGATCGACGAGGTGGCCAACCTGCTGGAGCACGTCATCGTGATCGATCAGGGCCGCATCCTGATGGATGAGGACGCCGACGAGATGCGCGACTCCGCCATCACCGTGGTCGGCCGGCGCGGCACGGTCGACGCGTTCGTCGGCCGCCACGAGGTGCTGCACCGCGAAGGCGTCGGAGGTCTAGCCTCCGTCACCGTCGGCGCCCTGAGCCCGTCCGATCGCGCGGAGGCCCTCGCTGCCGGCCTCGAGCTCTCGCCCGTATCCCTCCAGCAACTCATCGTCCGCAAGACCAACGTCCGAGCGACAGAATTCGAGCAGAGCGCATGACCGCCATCGCACCGGAGGCCGCGATCCTCCGCACCACGCCCGCCTCCGGCCAGCGCATCTGGCGCGTGGTCCGCCTCAACATGGTCAACAAGTGGAGCACCATCTGGTTGCCGATCATGATCATGGGGTTCATCTGGGTGGTGAACTATCTGATCTGGTGGATCATCTGGGTCGCCGCCGGACCGAAGGACCGCGCCGACGCCCTCCAGAACACGCAGTGGAGCGGCGGAGCGTTCTACATCTTCGTCTACATGCTCGTGGTGGGCATCACGGTGATCAGCCTGACCTTCCCGTTCGCCCTCGGCTACAGCGTGACCCGCCGCGACTTCTATCTCGGCTCGGCGCTCACCTTCGGGATGCTCGCAGCGGGCTACTCGCTCGGCTTCACCGTCCTCTCCCTGATCGAGGAGGCGACGGGCGGCTGGGGTCTCGGCGGCCACCTGTTCACCTCCATCTACTTCGGAGGCGGCGGCGTCTGGTCGCGGCTGTTCATCGTCTTCGCCGCGATGCTGTTCTTCTTCTTCGTCGGATCGACCAGCGCCACGATCTTCATGCGCTGGAGGGTGAACGGTCTTCTGCTGGCCGGCGCGATCCTGGTGCTGCTCCTGGTCGGCGCCGTCGCCCTGATCACGTTGACTGGCAGCTGGGCGGCTGTCGGCACCTGGTTCGCGACCATGGGTCCGACCGGTGTGGTGGCCTGGCTGCTGGTGCCCACGGCGCTCGGGGCGGTGGCCGGCTTCTTCATCCTGCGCAAGGCGACGCCGAAGAGCTGAGCCGCCGAACGCATGGACGTGGCCGGGGACCCGACGGGTTCCCGGCCACGATTGTTCATCCGCCTCGCCACGGCCGGGCCGCAGCTATCCCTGTTGCGAGCCGTCCGTTGATGACGTGGTCTCACCCTAGGTCGGCGGGATGCCGCGCGACCGACGTCTCACGGCATCCAGAAACAGTGCAAAGCCAACACTCAGCCGGCGCTGGCGTCGCCCGCGTTCCCGAGCTCCTGGAAGACGGTCAGCTGCAGGTCCGCCGGCCCCGCGAGCCGCGCGTTGAGCGAGTTCCACGGCGTGACCGTCGGCGGTGCGATCAGCTCGGCGCCGGCCTCCACCAGGCGCGCAGTGACCGTGCGGCCGTCGCCCACTTCGAAGGCCAGCCGGATGTGCGGGGCGACCGGTCGCCCCACCTCCACCTCGTCGATCATCGCCTTCTGCGCGGAGTTCGCGATCTCGAGCGTCGCGCGACCCGCGTCGAGGATCGCCACCCTGGCCCCTCCCTCGCCCGAATACGATTCCTGCTCGTCGAGCCCGAGGACGTCCCGGTAAAACGCGAGTGCCGCGTCGTAGTCGTCCGCCTCCACCACGATCCGCAGCTGCCGGACCCCTGCCGTGTCGCCCATCCGCCGCCCTCCTCGATCGGTACGTTTGTCCCAGTGTCCGGCGTCCGCCCGACTGACAGGAGCAACCCGCCGTGCTCGGCTATGTATTCCTCGCCATCGCCATCGTCACGGAAGTCGTCGCGACCACGTTCCTCAAGTTCACGTCGGGCGACGACGCCCGCTGGTGGGCGTTCGTCATCGTCGTGGTCGGCTACGTCGCCTCGTTCGTGGCGCTGTCGCAGTCCCTCGCCCGCGGCGTCCCGCTGGGCGTCGCCTACGCGATCTGGTCGGCGGTGGGAGTCGTGGCGATCGTGCTGATCTCGTGGGTGTTCTTCAAGGAGTCGCTGACCTGGGTCCAGATCGCCGGCATCGTGCTCGTCATCCTCGGCGTCGGCCTGCTCGAGCTCGGCGGCCGGCCCGCCTGAGGTTGGCACGCCCGTCACGAACGCGCGGACTAGAACTTCCGTGCGAACGGCAGCGGCTTGCGCATCCGGATCAGCAGCAGCAGCGGGATGAGGACGTACGGCCCGTTGTAGAGCAGGAAGATGAACGGCTGCGGCGTGCGCTGGGCCACGTCGCCGAAGAACTCGACGCCGAAGATCGGGATGCCCGTGAGGCTGATGATCATTGTGGCGTAGATGACCGCGTAGAGCTGGATCCAGTTGTAGCCCTTGGACAGGCAGACGATCAGCAGCACATAGAACGGCAGGTAGATGAACGCCGACGTGCCCGTGATGAACCGGAGCCAGATCGGCGGGTTCTCGTAGAGCGGGTCGTACTGCGACGAGTACGTGTAGTTCCACTGCGCGAACAGGTTGTGCGTCGTCGCCGTCTGCGGAATGCCCAGGGTCGGGATCGCGTCGCTGATGATGCAGGTCACGATGAACAGCGAGAAGACGCAGATGAAGAAGATGTCGATCGGACGTTTGCGCAGGGGCAGATTCGGCGGCGTCGCGGGGGCGGCGGCGACCGTCTGCTGATTCGTAGTCGCGGTACTCACGCAGACACCCTAGTGAGTTCTGCGGCGGCCCGACAGCATCGAACCGCCGCGCGACGAATAGCTGGACGAATCGCTATTTGAGCGACTTCTGCATCAGCACGGTGCCGAGCCAGCGGTCGAACTTGTAGCCGACGCGCCCCATGCGCCCGATCTCGGTGAAGCCGAAGTTCTCGTGCATCTTGATCGACGCCTCCGCCCCCTTGTCGGCGATGACGGCGATCATCTCCTTCAGCCCGGCCGCCTTCGACTTGTCGATGAGCGCCTGCATGAGCACGGGCCCGAGACCCTTGCCGGTCGAGGCGGCGCCGAGGTAGATGGAGTTCTCGACCGTGAACCGGTAGGCCCGCTTCTGCTTCCACGGCGAGACGAGGGCGTAGCCGAGGATCTGCCCGCTCGGCGAGACGGCGACGATGAAGGGCATCCCGAGCTTCTCGAGGTAGGCGAACTTCGACTTCCACTCGCGCAGCGTCATCGCGTCCTCGTCGAACGTGACAGTGCTGTTGGCGACGTAGTGGTTGTAGATCTCCCGCACCCAGGGCAGGTCGGCGGCCACCGCATCCCGGATGCTGAACTCGAACGGCGTCTCGGCCGGCTCGCTCTTGCGCAGGTGGGGCGGGAGCTTCCGTCGTGTCTGGTATTCCTCTTCAAGCACGGGCACCAGCCTACGCTCGGCGCGTTTCGCGCGCGTAAATACCGGGTGCCCGGACCGCCGACCTGGACCGTGGGTCCCGGACCGGGTCGCTCAGGGTTCGAGCGCCCAGTCGACCGGCTTCTCGCCCAGGTCCGCCAGCAGCCCGTTGGCCCGCGAGAACGGCCGCGAGCCGAAGAAGCCGCGCGACGCCGACAGCGGGCTCGGATGCGCGGACTCGATCACCGGGTTGCCGTCGAGCAGCGGCTTCAGGGTCGACGCGTCCCGACCCCACAGGATCGAGACGAACGGCGTGCCGCGGGCGACCAGCGACCGGATGGCGTACTCGGTCACCGGCTCCCACCCCTTTCCCCGGTGCGAGGCCGGCTCCCCCGGCCGCACGGTCAGTACGCGGTTGAGCAGCATCACGCCGTGCCGGGACCAGGCGCTGAGGTCGCCGTGCGGCGGTGGAGCGAGCTGCAGGTCGTCGCGCAGCTCGCGGTAGATGTTCTGCAGGCTGCGCGGCAGGGGCCGGACGTGCCGTTCCACGGCGAACGACAGGCCGATCGGATGCCCGGGAGTCGGATACGGGTCCTGACCAACGATCAGCACCCGCACGTCCGCGAGGGGAGCCTGGAACGCCCGGAGCACGTTCGGCCCGGCGGGCAGGTAGCCGCGGCCGGCCGACACCTCCGCCCGCAGGAACGCGCCCATGTCGGCGATCCGGTCGGCGATCGGTTCGAGGGCGGCCGCCCAGCCGGGGTCCATCGAACCGTCCGCAGCCAGCTCGGCGAGGGTCTTGGGCACGGCGGGTGCGACTATTCGCCGGCCGTCACCGGCGGGAGAGCCGACCACGGGAAGGTGATCCAGCGATCGGTCTTGCGCCAGACGAAGTGGGGCTCGAGCACCGTGCGGGGCTTGCTGTAGAGGCACACGGTGCGCACGTCGGCTCCGGATGCTGCGATCAGGTCGACCACCATGGCGAGCGTGCGCCCCGAGTCCGACACGTCGTCGACGAGCAGCACCCGCTTGCCGCCGAGCGCGGACTGATCGAGCATCGGCGGGAGGACGACCGGCTCGGGCAGCCGCTCGTCGACACCGGTGTAGAACTCGACGTTGAGCGCGCCGCACGCCTTGATGCCGAGCGCGTAGGAGATCGCGCCGGCGAGCAGCAGCCCACCGCGGGCGATCGCGACGACCAGGTCGGGCTCGAAGCCCGACTCGACGACCTCGCCGGCCAGATGGCGGGACGCCTCGCCGAATTCCAGCCACCCGAGGACCTCACGCTCCGTCTCCGCGAGAACGGTTGATCCGGAGTCGTCGAGTTCGCTGGCCATCCACCTACCGTACCCGTGCGACGGCGGTGCTAGCATCCACGAATGACGTCACAGAGGACGAGCGGGCCCGACCGCGCCATCCCCACTTCTCGCCGTGGTTCCGTTGCGATCGGCGTGACCGCCGGCCTCATCGGATGGCTCGCCTTCGTCGAGGTGACCAGCGGCATCCTGCAGGGCTACTACGTGCCCCTGATCTCGGACATCGTCAAGCATCTCGGCATCCATGACGCCGACTACAACTGGTTCGAGGCCGCGCAGCTGCTGCTGTCGGCTCTGGTGGTGCCGGTGCTGGCGAAGCTGGGCGACATGTTCGGCCACAAGCGCATCCTGCTGATCGCCACCGTGCTGACGGCGCTGGCGACGTGGGCGCTCGCGTTCTCGTCGAACTTCACCACCTTCCTCATCGCGTTCGCGCTGCAAGGCTTCTACGTCGTCTGGCTGCCCTTGGAGGTGGCACTGATCTTCGATCGCGGGCGCCGCTCCGGCACCGCGGCCTCGCAGACCCGGCGCGCCGCCGGCCTGCTCGTCGTCGCGCTCGAGGCGGGCGCCATCGTCGGCGCCATCGGGGCCGGCCTGCTCTTCGAGGCGTTCGCCCAGAACGTCACCCTCACACTGATCGTCCCGGCCGTCGCCGTCACGCTCGTGTTCTTCGCCATCCTGTTCGGCGTCCCCGAGTCCGAGCCCGCGCCCGGCCGCCGCCGCCTCGACGGGGTCGGCTTCGGCATCCTGACGCTCGGGCTCCTGCTGATCACTTCGGGCCTCACGTTCCTGCGCATCAACGGCGTCGGCACCTGGTGGGTGTGGGTGCTCATCGTCGCCGGCATCCTCACCTTCATCCCCTTCGGCCGGTACGAGCTGAAGCAGGAGGACCCGGCCATCGACCTGCGGGTGCTGCGCCGCCCGAACATGTGGCCGGTGCAGCTGACCGCCGGCCTGATCGGCATCAGCCTGCTCGGCGCGCAGGCGCCCTTGAGCACGTTCGCCGGCACCGACCCGGTCAACGGCTACGGCCTCGGACTCTCGGCGGGCCAGCGGAGCATCCTGATCGGCGCCTACCTGATCTCGATGATCGTCGGCGCTCTGCTGTTCCCCGTGCTGTCACGGCGGGCGACTCCGAGGGGCGCCCTGATCGTCGCCGCGTTCCTGGTGGCGATCGGCTATCTGCTCTTCCTGCCGTTCCACCAGGAGACCTGGCAGGTGTTCACCAACATGGCCATCGCCGGCATCGGATCCGGCGCCCTGGTCGGGTCCCTCCCCGCCGCAGCCGCCGCCGCTGCGCCCCGTGGCCAGACCGGCATCGCGACCGCGCTGACCAACACCACCAAGACCATCGGCGGCTCATTCGCGTCGGCCGTCTTCGGCGTGGTGCTGCTGGCGGGCGCGGCCACGGTGACCGCCACGGCCGCCAGCCTGTTCGGCTACATGCTCGTCTGGACGATCTGCGGCCTCGGTGCCCTCGTGGCCGCCGTGCTGCTCTTCTTCGTCCCCAAGCTGGCGTTCGCCGATGCGGAACCCGCGCAGCCCGCGGAGGCCGCGGAGGCTCCCGTTGCCTGACGCAGGAGGTGCGCCCCCGCATGCGCCGCCGCGCCCGCGGGTATCCGCGCGCCCGCATGCGCTCGCTTCCCCATCCACTCTCCTCCCACCCACAGAGACCTCTCACACGCTGAGTTGTCCCAAATTGTCGTTATGGGCCGCCATTTCGCCCTGATAACGACAATTTGGAACAACTCACGCGAGGAACGAGTCCCTCGCCTGTGGACAACCGCGCCCACTGACTCTTTCCCTGCCTGAAAACCTCCCACACGCAGAAACCACTCCCCGACCGAAACCTCCCACCCGCAGAAACCCGTCCCCGCCCGAAACCTCCCACCCCCAGAGACCTCCTGACGCTGAGTCGTTCCAAAGTGTCGTTATAGGCCGCTATCTCGCCCTCATAACGACACTTTGGAACAACTCACGCGAGGAGCGAGCCCGCGCCTGTGGACAACTGCAGGCTGGGGGGCGGCCTGGCCTTCCGCGCGCGTGAAAGGGCCCCGTGAACATCGCTCACGGGGCCCTTCACTTCAGCGGATGCGGAACGCGGACGCGGAACGCCGAACGCCGAACGCAGCCTCCGCTACACCCGCGCAGCCTGCGCGACCGACCGAGCGGCCGCCAGGCCCGCCTCGAGGTCCGCCTTCAGGTCCTCGACGTTCTCGAGGCCCACCGAGAGGCGCACCAGGCCGGGGGTGACGCCCGCGGTCAGCTGCTGCTCGGGGGTGAGCTGTGCGTGGGTGGTGGACGCCGGGTGGATCACCAGGCTGCGCACGTCGCCGATGTTGGCGAGGTGGCTGAACAGTGAGAGGTTGTCGACCAGCGCGCGGCCGGCATCCACCCCGCCCTTGAGCTCGAACGAGAGCACGGCGCCCACGCCCTTCGGGGCGTACTTGTTCGCGGCCGCATACCAGGGGCTGGTGGGCAGCCCCGCGTAGTTGACCGAAGCGACGTCGGGGTGGTTCTCGAGGAACTCCGCGATCTCCTGCGCGTTCTGCACGTGGCGCTCGACACGCAGCGAGAGCGTCTCGATGCCCTGGATGAGCTGCCACGCGCTGGCCGGGGCGATCGCCGAGCCGAGGTCGCGGAGCAGCTGCACGCGGGCCTTGATGATGTAGGCGAGACCGTCACCGACCGCCGCGGTGTAGCTGGCGCCGTGGTACGACGGGTCGGGCTCGGTGAGTCCCCGGAACTTCTCGACGTTCTTCGACCACTCGAAGGTGCCGCCGTCGACGACCACGCCGCCGATGACCGTGCCGTGGCCGCCGAGGAACTTGGTGGCCGAGTGCACGACGATGTCGGCGCCGAACTCGAACGGGCGGATCAGGTACGGCGTGGCGATCGTGTTGTCGACGATCAGCGGGACGCCGGCCGCGTGCGCCACGCCGGCGACGAGCTCGATGTCGAGGATGTTGATCTTCGGGTTTCCGATGGTCTCGGCGAAGAACAGCTTCGTGTTGGGGCGGACCGCGCGGCGCCACTCGTCGGCGTCGTCCTGGTTCTCGACGAACGTGGTCTCGATGCCGAGCTTGGCGAGGGTGTACTTGAAGAGGTTGTACGTTCCGCCGTAGATCGAGCTGGAGGAGACGATGTGGTCGCCGGCCTGCGCGATGTTGAGGATCGCGAACGTCGACGCAGCCTGGCCGGATGCGACGAGGAGGGCTCCGGTGCCGCCTTCGAGAGCGGCGACCCGCTCCTCGACGACAGCCTGGGTGGGATTCTGGATGCGCGTGTAGATGTTGCCGAACTCGGCGAGCGCGAACAGGTTCTTGGCGTGCTCGGCGTTGTTGAACACGTACGAGGTGGTCTGGTAGATCGGCGTCGCCCGCGCATTGGTCACGGGGTCGGGCGCAGCGCCCGTGTGGATCTGCTTGGTTTCGAACTGCCAGTCGGCGGCATCGGTCATGGCGTCACTCCTTCGGGTTTCGGTGGGGCGTGCGGCATGCCACCGCCTCTCCTGCAGAGTAGGCTCGCGCGCCGGCGCCGGCAACGCGCGCGAAACACGACGTAACCCCCGGATGCTCGGCAGCGGGCCAGAATAGACGGCATGAGTACGAGACGTGTGGTCGTGACCGGTGCGAGTTCGGGGATCGGGGCGGCCGCGGTGCGCCTGTTCCGCGCGAGAGGCTGGGACGTCGTCGGTGTCGCCCGGCGTGCCGACCGCCTCGAGGCCCTCGCCGCCGAGACCGGTGCAGAGACGTTCGTCGCCGACCTGACGAAGCAGGACGACGTCGATCGTCTTGCCGCGCAGCTCGCAGCGACCGGCCCCGTCCACGCCCTGGTCAACAATGCGGGCGGCGCCCACGGGCTCGACTCGGTGGAGAAGTCGGAGATCGAGGACTGGGTGTGGATGTTCGAGATCAACGTCATCGCCACCAAACGTGTGATCAGCACGCTGCTCCCCTTGCTCCGTGCGGGAGCCGCCGACGACGGGCACGCCGACATCCTGAACGTGACCTCGATCGCGGGCCACACCGCCTACGTGGGCGGCGGCGGGTACAACGCGGCCAAGTTCGCCGAGCACGCCCTCACCGAGGTGCTGCGCCTGGAGCTCAACGGCGAGCCGATCCGGGTGGTCGAGGTGGCTCCCGGCATGGTCGCCACCGAGGAGTTCTCGCTCGTGCGCTTCGGCGGGGACAAGGCCAAGCGCGACGCCGTCTACGACGACGTGCCCGAGCCCCTGACCGCCGAGGACGTCGCCGAGACCATCGTCGACGCCCTCGAGCGGCCCGGTCACGTCGACCTCGACCTCATCGTGATCAAGCCGGTCGCCCAGGCGGCGCCGTACCGGTTCCACAAGGGCGCGCTCCAGGTTCGGACCGACTGAGATGGCCGCCCAGGGGAATCTGCGCGCGCGCAAGCGCTGGGAGGACGCCACAGCGTGGCCGCTCATCGCCGCGAGCGTGCTGTTCCTGATCGCGTACTCCTGGGGGATCCTCGAGCCCCGGAGACCCGGTTGGCTCTCGATCACCCTGGCCGTCGTCCTCGTGCTCGTCTGGGTCCTGTTCGTCGTGGACTTCGTGGTGCGCCTGTCACTCAGCCCGCGCAAATGGGAGTTCGTGCGGCAGAACCCGATCGATCTCGCGTCGGTCCTGCTGCCGCTCGCCCGTCCGTTCCGGCTGCTGAAGGAGCTCTCCAAGGTGCCGCTGCTGCGGGGGAACACCGGTCAGCACCTGCGACGACGCGTGGTGATCATCGCGGCGTCGTTCGTGGTCATGTTCATCTACGTGATCTCGCTCGCCGTCTACTCGGTGGAACGGGATGCGCCGGGCGCCAGCATCACGAGCTTCGGCGACTCCGTCTGGTGGGCGATCGTGACGATGGCGACCGTCGGTTACGGCGACTACGTCCCTGTCACCGTGACCGGTCGCGTCCTCGCCGTGCTGCTGATGATCGGCGGCGTGGGAATCGTGGGAACGGCGAGTGCGACGATCGTGACCGCCTTGAACGACCGAACCGCCCATCTGCGCCAGAACCGCGACGACCACTCCCACGGTCACGAGCTCGGGCACTCACCCGAACTCGATCTGAGCGTCGGCGACGAGCGCACCGACGCCGACGGCGAGAGCTAGGAATCGTACCGACGTAACACAGCCACGCGCCGCTCCCTACTCGGACAGAATTGGCCTATGGAGTGGCAGACATCAGCTGATACGGCCCCGTCGAGTTTCATCACGGAGGCACAGGCGCGGTCGCTCCTCGGCAAACCCCCGGCGAGCGGCGCCTGGAAAGAGAGCGACGAGGAGGGCGGACGGCGTTTCGCCGGAATCGGCGCCTTCGAGTTCGAGAGCGGCGAGACCCTCCCGTACGTACGGGTCGCCTACGAGACCTGGGGCGAGCTCTCCCGCGAGCGCGACAACGCCATTCTGGTGCTGCACGCCCTCACGGGAGACAGCCACGCCGTCGGAGCGGCCGGCCCCGGGCATCCGACCCCCGGCTGGTGGCAGGGGATCATCGGCCCCGGCAAGGCGATCGACACCGACAGGTTCTTCGTCGTCGTCCCGAACATGCTCGGGGCGTGCCAGGGCACGACCGGTCCCGCGTCGATCGCGCCGGACGGCGCCGAGTGGGGGCCACGGTTCCCGTTCACGAGCATCCGGGACCAGGTCAACGCCCAGGCCGCGTTCGCCGACGCCATCGGCATCGAGCGCTGGGCGGGCGTGGTGGGCGGCTCGATGGGCGGGATGCAGGCCCTCGAGTGGGCGGTCGCGTACCCCGACCGCGTCGAGCGGCTCGCGGTGATCGCCGCACCCCCGTTCTCGACCGCCGACCAGATCGCCCTCAACTCGGTGCAGATCGAGGCGGTGCGCACCGACCCGCTCTTCCGAGGCGGCCTGTACTACGACGCCGCCGACGGCGAGGGACCCCACCAGGGTCTCGCCCTCGCCCGGCGGATGGCACTGCTCAACTACCGAAGCCCCTCCGAGCTCAACGAGCGGTTCTCGCGGTCGTGGCAGAGCGGCATCAGCCCGCTCGGCGACGGCGGCCGGTTCGCGGTGGAGTCGTACCTCGACTTCCACGGGAACAAGTTCACCCGGCGTTTCGACGCCAACAGCTACATCACGCTGGTGCAGGCGATGAACTCGCACGATGTCGGCCGCGGTCGCGGCGGCGTGGCGGAGGCCCTGACCCGGGTGACCGCCCGCACACTGGTCGTCGGCATCGACAGTGACAGACTGTTCCCTGTCGAAGGTCAGCGGGAGATCGCACGGCACCTGCCCGGCACGATCGACGGTGCGGTTCCAGTGGTAATAGAGTCGGATTTCGGACACGACGGCTTCTTGATCGAAGACGATGCAGTCAGCGAGCAGCTCCGCCGCCTGTTCGACGCCTGAGCAGAACGGAGAAGCATGTCACGCATCCAGAAGGAGCGTGATCGCCTTCTCTCCGTCACGGCGCGCAACATCGGACTCACCGCGACCGCGACGGCTCTGTTCTGCCTGAGCATCCCGGGCGCGCTGCCGCTGCCCCTCTACCTGGCCTCGATCGTGCTGCTCGCAGCGCTCGCCTTCGCCCAGTTCCAGCTGACGTCGAACCAGAACGTCTGGATCGTGACGATCGTGGTCGCCGGCAACGCGCTCATCCTGCTGCATCTGCTGCCGGCCACTCCCCTCGACCCGGCCGCCCTGAGCGCGGTCGGGATGATCTCGGCGGCGGCCATCGCCTGCGTCTCGATCGTCTGCGTGACCTCGTTCAAGCGCTGGGTCTTCGTCGGTGTCGCGGCCGTCGTGACGCTCGGAACCCTCATCACCACGCTCCTGGCGACCGACTCGCGGTTCGGCGAGCCGGTGGTGTTCACCGTCGCCGGCTGGATCGCGATGGGCTCCGTCGGATTCTGGCTCTCCCGCACGGTCCCGCGCACTCTCAAACGCATCTCCACCATGAGCCGCGCGTACCGCGTCGAACGGCAGGCCAGCGAGACGGAGGCCCGGCGCCGTCAGGGAGCCCGGCTCCTGCACGACACGGTGCTGGCCACCCTCACACTCCTGGCGCACTCCGGTGTCGGGGTGAGCGTGGCCGCCCTGCGCGAGCAGGCGGCCGAGGATGCGGCGCTGCTGCGGCAGCTCCGGCTCGGCTTCACACCTGACCCCACGTCGTCGGGCGACTACAAGCTGAAGCCGGTCGAGGAGT
Source organism: Leifsonia sp. NPDC058248 (assembly GCF_042881905.1). Classification (NCBI taxonomy): domain Bacteria; kingdom Bacillati; phylum Actinomycetota; class Actinomycetes; order Micrococcales; family Microbacteriaceae; genus Leifsonia; species Leifsonia sp. NPDC058248. Next base: position 407,056 of record NZ_JBHVXB010000003.1, on the reverse strand, counting down.
CCACGCTCGGCAACACGCTCGAGTCCGTCAAGCAGCGCTTCCGTCGCATGGGCCTGGAGGTCAACTGGCACGGCACCGGCCAGGTGCTGCTGCCGAGCGACGTGCTCGACTCGTTCCTGCTCGCCCTCGCCGAATGCCTGGAGAACGTGCGCCGTCACTCCGGTGTCAGCGAGGCCCACGTCACGATCACCGACGACGAGACGACCGTGCGCGCGATGGTCACCGACGCGGGGAAAGGCTTCGACGTCACGACCATCGAGGAGGGCCGACTCGGCTTCACCGAGTCGATCGTCGCCCGGCTGCGCGACGTGGGCGGCAACGCGCGCCTGTTCTCGTCCCCGGGCTCGGGCACCACCGTCGTCCTGGAGGTGCCCAAGTGAGCCGGACCGTCGAGCAGACCGTTCCGCGCCCGCGGACCACGAGCGAGCGGGATGCCCTCGGTCGGGCCCGCCTCGACCTCGGCTTCAACATCGCCGCCCTCGCGCTGATCGCCTATCAGCTGGTCGTGATGATCCTGAACATCTCGACGTACACCGCGCTCCCCCTGAGTTGCGCGGCGTGGGGCATCCTGATCGCAACGCTCGTCGTCGTGCTGATCGTGCATCCGCGTCTGCCCGACGATCTGCCGAACTGGATGTTCTACAGCGCCCTCGGGCTCTGGGGGCTCGCGGCCGCGCTCGACATCGCCGGCACCTGGGGCCCCGGGGACAACGGCGCCCCTCCCACGGCGGCGGTCGCCGTCGGGTCGATGCTCCTGCTCTGCGCGACCGTGCGCCCGGCCCGCGACATCGTCGTGCCGGCGATCGCGCTCGGTGTCGCCCTCGCCGCCGCGTTCGCTCTGCGCGGCCAGCACGACGCCTCCGCGCTGGGCCCGGCCTTCGTCTCCATCGCGCTCGCGGTCGCCCCACCGCTGCTCGGTGTGCAGATCGTCCGTTCGCTGCGCACGCTCGTGCAGCTCGAGCTCGACCTCGTGCAGGTCCAGAGCACGGTCAGCTCACCGCGCTACGCGGTCGGCATGATGGCGTCGGAGGAGCTCGCACGCCTCGACCTCGCCGCCGAGCGACTGCTCGACGGCGTCGCCAGCGGCCGCACCCCGCTGCCGCTCGACGAGGCGACGGCCTCCGGCGCGGCGTCGATCGCGACCGAGCTGCGGCTGCACCTGATCCAGGGCCGGCGCGAGACCTGGCTCTACCACGCCATCACCGAGTCCGCGCTCCTCGGCCCCTCGGTCACGCTGAGCGATTCGGACGGGCTGGCCGGTGTTCTCACCCGCGACCAGCGCGACGGTCTGCTCACCGCCGTGTGGTTGCTGATCAGCGATCCCGTGCGCCAGGGGGCCGTGCAGACGCGCAGCCTGCAACTCGACATCGAACGTCCCCGCGCGGCGGAATCGGGCGACCCCAATGCGGGTGTCAGAATACCTATCGTGATCACTGCCACCGGAGTGCCGCGAAACGGGGTTGACCCCGCGGCGTGGCAAGCTATCAAAAAGGTGGGCCGCTTCGTCGAGACCTTCTCGGGATCGACCCTGCGGATCGAGATCGAAAGCGTCACAGACAACCCGGCCGACCTCTAGCCGCCGAAAGGCGGCTTCCGGAAATCGCCAGAAAGGCCACTCGTGAGCGAGGCACCTCCCATCAGAATCGCGATCGTCGACGATCACAAGATGCTGCTCGGCGCACTGACCGAATGGATCCGCAGTGCCGCGGACGACATCCGGATGGTCGCGGCCGTAGCCAGCTGGCCCGAGCTGCTGACCCATCCGGAGTTCCCGGTGGACGTCGTGCTGCTCGACCTGGACCTCAAAGACAACATCCCTGTCTCCCTCAAGCTGTCCACGCTCAAGACCACGGGCGTCCGCACGGTGCTGATGAGCACGTACTCGGAGCCCGCCGTGGTTCGCGAGGCACTGGCCGCCGGCGCCCTCGGGTACCTGGTGAAGAGCGAGGACGCCGAGATGATCGTCGAGGCGATCCGCGCGGCGAGCAAGGGCGAGTCGTTCATCTCGGCCGAGCTCGACCTCGCGCTCAACGCCGGCGAGGTCGGCGGCGCGCCCAAGCTGAGCGCCCAGGAGCGCCGCGTCATGGCCCTCTACGGAGCGGGTGAGCCCGTCAAGGCCGTCGCGTTCCAGCTCGGCATCTCCGACGAGACCGCCAAGAGCTACCTCAAGCGCATCCGCGAGAAGTACCGCGTGGCCGGCTACGACGTGGGCACGAAGGTCGCTCTCCGCAAGCGCGCCATCCAGGACGGCATCCTCCTCCAGGGCGACTGACCTCGCCTGCCCTGCGGCCTAGTCGATCGTGACCGGGGTGGGGCGCTGGGCGTGCACCACGCCGGTGTCCACTCCGCGGCGTGCGCGCGACCGGTCGATCGAGAACGACAGCAGGGCGAGTCCGATGCCCGCGACGCAGAGCACCGCGCCGACGACGACCGGCGACAGGTAGCCGAAGCCGGCCGCGATCGTGAGGCCGCCGAGGGCCGCACCGGATGCGTTGGCGAGGTTCAGCGCGGAGTGGTTGAGCGCTGCCGCGATCGACTGGCTCTCGTGAGCGACATCCATCAGCCGCGTCTGGATCGTCGGCGACAGCGCGGAGCACGCCGCGGCGATCACGAACAGCGAGATCAGCAGCCCGGCGAGCGTCGCCGCCGTGACGTACAGGGTGGCGAGGCCCACCAGCAGGACGCCGAAGAACAGGAGCATCCCGCGCTTGAGGTCGCGGTCGGCGACCCAGCCGCCGAGCAGGTTGCCCACGGTCATCCCGACACCGATCAGGATGAGCACGAGCGGCACCGCGGACGCGCTCAGGCCGGTGACCGTGGTCACCATCGGGGCGACGTAGGTGTAGACCGCGAAGAACCCGCCGAAGCCGATCGCACCGATCAGCAGGGCGAGCCACACCTGGATCCGTCCGAACGCCTTCAGCTCGTTCGCCATGGTGGCCTTCGGGTTGCCCGCCTGCCACGGGACCAGGAACGCGACGGCGACGAAGGTGAGGGCGAAGATGCCGGCGACCACGAGGTAGGCGGCACGCCAGCCGTGGGTCTGCCCGAGCCACGTGATGAGCGGCACGCCGATCACGTTGGCGATCGTGAGCCCGGAGAGCACGAACGCCACGCCCTGACCGCGTCTGCCCGGACCCATCAGCGACGCTGCGACCAGCGAGGCGATGCCGAAGTACGCGCCGTGCGGAAGCGCGCTGATGAAGCGGGCGATCAGCACGAGCTGGAAGGTCGGTGCGAGCGCGGACGCGACCGTTCCGACGGCGAAGGCGACCAGCAGCCACAGCAGGAGCTTCTTGCGCGGCCAGCGTGCGCCGAAGGCGGCGATCGTGGGCGCCCCCACCACGACGCCGAGTGCGTAGGCCGAGATCACCCAGCCCGCCTGCGCGTTGGCGTCGTCGGGCGACACGGCGTACACGCCCGGAAGCAGGTCGTGCGCGATGTTGGGCAGCAGCCCCATCGCGACGAACTCGGTCGAGCCGATGCCGAAGCCGCCGAGGGCGAGTGCGAAGAGCGCAAGACGAATACGGGCCGACGACAGCTGCGTCGGCCCGTCGATGACAGGGTTCACCCCTCAAGCCTATATCGAATCGATTCGAGCCCGAGCACGCCGACGTGTCGCCGACGGACGGACCGTCGCGGCCATCCGGATGCCGGGCGACCTAGCCGTCGTTGTCGATCGCGGCCTCGAGCCGGTCGACCTTCGCTTCGAGCTCGCCCGTGTAGCCCGGACGGATGTCGGCTTTGAGCACGAGGGAGACGCGCGAACCGTAGTCTCCGACGACCTCGGTCGCCTGGCGGATCACCTCGAACACCTCGTCCCACTCGCCTTCGATGGTCGTGAACATCGCGTCCGTGTGGTTCGGGAGGCCCGAGTCGCGGACGATCCGCACGGCTGCGGCAACCGCATCGTGGACCGAGCCGTCCGTCCTGCCCGTACCGCTCGGCGCTACCGAGAATGCAACCAGCATCGCTCCTCCTTGTGTCGTCGCTCTCCAGCCTAGCCAGCCGCCGACGCGGTCACACGAGTGCTCAGCGCCCGGCGGCGACGTCCTCCGGCTCCCCCGGGATGTGCTCGGGCGCGCGGAACGGCCAGACGTGCAGCGGCAGCTCGTCCGCCTCGGCGTCCACGCCGATCAGGCCGCGCCAGAGTGCCGCGACCGCCCAGCCGAGGATGACGAAGAACATCAGGTTGCGAAGGGTCAGCACCACGAGCATCGCCGGCTGCGCGAAGAGCACCCAGTCGTACAGATAGGGGTAGATCAGCTGCGTGAGCGCCGCCGTCACCGTGACGAGGATCGTCGGCGTGCGGAAGCCGCGGCCCTGGTACACGAGACCGATCACCACCGGCGCCGCCAGCCAGGTCACGTACTGCGGCGACCCGACCTTGTTGAACGCGATGAAGGCGGCGACCAGGGCGAGCGACAGCTCCGGCAGGATGCGCGTGACGGGCGACCCGCGCCGCACCGCCCGGATGCCGATCAGGAATACCACCGCTGCACTCACCGCCAGCAGCGGGTTCATGAGCATCCCGGCCGTCGTGCTGCCGTCGCCGGTGACCTGGTAGGTGAGGATCTCGCGGTCGTAGTAGATGACGGCGTGCGGGACGCCGAGGGCGACCTGCCACATCCAGATGGTGCTGATCGGCGCTTCGATCTGCAGGCCGCGTCCGGTCTGCGTGGTGATGAAGCTGAAGACGTGCATCCCGGACCCGAAGGTGAGCGCCACGATCACGATGACCAGGCTCGTGACGGCCGCGTAGGCCACGATGCGCCAGCGGGTGCGGAACGCCACCACGGCCGCCGCGATCAGCGCTGCCGGCCACACCTTGATCCAGGTCGCGAAGGTGAGCACGACCACGGCCGCCTTCTCGTGGAACGTCAGCCAGAGCAGCCCGACGATCGCAAGCGACACCGACACCGAGTCGAGCCGGCCGATCGCGATCGGGCCGAGCAGCAGGAGGAACGCGAGCCACCACCAGGCCACGGCGATGCGGCGCCGGTCGCGGCCGACGATCAGAACGGCGAACGCGGCGGCGTCGAGCAGGAGCACCAGGGTGAGCCAGCCGCCGGTGTAGTTGTCGGCGCCGAACAGCAGCGGCAGCATGATCGGCACGAGTGCGCCGATCGGGTACACCCAGTCGGTCTGGATGCCCACGATCGAGGTTCCCTGGCCGGCGAGCTGGGCCCAGGGCTTGTAGACGAGGTAGACGTCGCCCAAGGGCATCCCGCCCGTGTTGAGGCTCAGCCAGCCGAGGAGGAGGTGCACCAGGAGGAATGCGCTCCACAGCGAGTACGGACTGGCGAAGAAGCGGCGTGCGGCGCTCGCGGTCGCCGGCGCCGGAGTCGGTGCCGGATCGATCCCCATAGTCGCCCATCGTAGTGGTCCCGGACGACCCCGGCCCGCGCGCTCAGCGAGCGGCGAGGAGTTCGCGCACGGTGGCCGGAAGGGCCTCGGCGATGTCGAGCGCGGTGATGGGCCCGCCGTCCGACGCACGCTCGCCGGCTCGGCCGTGGAGGAACGCGGCCGTCGCCGCGAGGGCGGGCAGCACGGATGCGCTGCTCCCGGCGATCTCGTCGGCGTGCGTCGCGAGCAACGCGCCCAGCACTCCGCCGAGAACGTCGCCGCTGCCGGCCGTGGCCAGCCACGAGGGTCCGGCCTGGACGGCGAACCGCGAGCCGTCGGTCCCGGCGACGTAGGTGGTGTGGCCCTTGAGGAGCACGGTCACGCCGAGGCTCCGGCAGGCGCGCGCCGCCCACTCCCCCGGGTCCGCGGCGATGTCGTCGGCCGTGACGGCGTCCGAGTCGTCGTCGGCCCCGACGGCCAGCACGGCGGCGAGCTCGCGGTAGTGCGGCGTGATGAGGACCGGACCGGTCGCGTCGCGCACGAGGTCGAGGGCGCCCGCGTCGATCACGATCGGGACGCCGTCGCGCAGGGCGGTGCGCAACCGCACGGCATCCTCCTGGGGGCGGGATGCGGCGTCCATCCCGGAGCCGATCAGCCAGGCCTGGACGCGTCCGGCAGCGGTCACCACCTCCGGTCGGCGGCGCAGCACGAAGTCGGCCGCACGCGGCGCACCGACGTAGCGCACCATCCCGAGCCCCGTGCGTGCGGCGGCCTCGACGCCGAGCACCGCTGCGCCCGGATAGAGCTCGGAGCCTGTGACGACGCCGAGCACTCCTCGCGAGTACTTGTCGCCGGAGGCCTCGGGCACTGCGATCCAGCGGGCGGCCTCCACACCACCCCATGCCTGCCAATTCTCCACAGCTCCTCCGCTCCCCGGTTTCGGGCTCATTCGTCCACGATAGGTTGAAGAGCGACGAAAGAGGTCAGCGATATGGGCATCAGCATCCCCGGCAAAGTCATCGTCTTCGACTATGGCGAGGTCATCTCGGTCACACCGAGCGACTCCGACCGGGCCCAGCTGGCGGGCCTGGCCGGCGGCGAGGCCGACGTGTTCTGGCCGGCATACTGGCGCCATCGCGACGCGCTCGATCAAGGCACGATGAGCATCCAGGAGTACTGGCGCGGCATCGAGCGCGAGCTGGGCGAGCACTGGGGCGACGCCACGATCCACCGGCTCTGGCTCGCCGACTTCCGCAGCTGGCTCAGCATCGACCACGACACCCTCGACGTGCTCATCGAACTCCAGGAGGGCGGGACGCGCATGGCGCTGCTCTCCAATGCCGGCCGCGATTTCGGCTCCTACTTCCGCCACGGCACGCTCGGAGACCTCTTCGAGCAGGTGTTCGTGAGCGGCGAGCTCGGCACCATCAAGCCCAGCGCCGACATCTTCGAGACGGTGATGCGCGATCTCGGCATCACCTCCGAGAGCATGGTCTTCATCGACAACAAAGAGGTTAACGTGCAGGGGGCGGAGGCTCTCGGCATCGCGGGGCACGTCTTCACCACCGCAGCCGATCTGCGGGCATATCTGGAGTCCCTGGCGGCTTAACAGCTTCAGGGCGTCCGCGCCCTTCACTCATCTGCTTCACGACGGGAACTCTGCATGCCCACCCTCTTCGATCCGATCACCCTTCGCGGCGTCACGATGCGCAACCGCATCTTCACCTCACCGATGTGCCAGTACTCCGTGCTCGACCACTCCGGCGTTCCGCAGCAATGGCAGCTCATCCACCTGACGTCGTTCGCCGTCGGCGGCAGCTCGCTCGTCTTCACGGAGGCCACCGCGGTGAGCCCCGAAGCGCGCATCTCGCCACGCGACACCGGCATCTGGAACGACGAGCAGCGTGATGCGTGGAAGCCCATCGTCGACGTCATCGCCTCGCAGGGGGCCGTGCCGGGCATCCAGCTGGGGCACGCGGGCCGCAAGGCGTCGAGCTGGCCGGCCTGGGGCTTCGAGGGTCGCACGGGCTCCGTCCCCGCCGAGGAGGGCGGCTGGAAGACCGTCGCACCGTCGCCCATCGCGTTCGGCGACCTCGACGAGCCGCGAGAACTCGACCTCGCCGGCATCGACGCCATCGTCGACGACTTCCGGATGGCCGCGGGGCGTGCCGTCGAAGCCGGGTTCCGCGCGATCGAGCTCCACGGCGCCCACGGCTACCTGCTGCACCAGTTCCTCTCCCCCCTCGCCAACCACCGCACCGACGCGTACGGCGGCTCGCTCGAGAACCGCGCCCGCATCCTCCTGCGCATCGTGCGCGCCGTGCGCGAAGAGCTGGGCGACGAGCTGGCCCTCTTCGTCCGCTTCTCCGGCAGCGACTGGGCCGAGGGCGGCTGGGACGAGCAGCAGACGGCCACCGTCGCCGGATGGGCGCGGGATGCCGGCGCCGACTTCTTCGACATCTCGAGCGGCGGCATACAGAGCGGCATCCGCATCCCGCTGGAGCCGGGCTACCAGGTGCCGTTCGCGGCGCACGTCCGCAGCTCGGCGGAGGTCGAGGTGAGCGCCGTGGGCCTCATCACAACGCCCCAGCAGGCGGCGGAGATCGTCGAGAGCGGCAAGGCCGACGCCGTCATGCTCGCGCGCGAGCTGCTGCGCGACCCCCACTTCGCGCTGCGTGCGGCCCACGAGCTCGGCGCGACCATCGACTATTGGCCGCAGCAGTACCTCCGGGCGCGCTGGCACGCCTGACGCCCCTCACGGTCGACGGAGCGACCCGCGCGACCCGGCACCTCACGAACGCCGGGTCGCGTCCTGAACCTCGCCGACGAGCTCCTCGATGATGTCCTCCAGGAAGAGCACGCCCGTCGTGACGCCGGCCGCATCGACCACGCGCGCCAGGTGCACACCCGAGCGGCGCATCGTCGCCAGCGCGTCCTCGAGATCGCTCTCGGCGAAGACCGTGACGAGGCGGCGGATGCGCTTGGCGGGCACCGGCAGCTCGAAGCCCGTCTCCTCCAGGTCGAGCACGTCCTTGAGATGCAGGTACCCCGTCGGCTCGCCGGAGGCATCCGGGACCACGTAACGCGAGAAGCCGTGCTTGGTGACGGCCCGCTCGACATCGGCCGGAGTCGGCGACGGCGGAAGAGAGATCAGGGAGTCCAGCCCCAGCGCGACATCGTGCACCTTCTTCGACGTGAACTCGAACGCGGCCGTAAGGGCGCCGGTGCGGTCGGTCAGCATCCCCTCGCGAGTGGACTGGCTGACGATCGTCGCCACCTCCTCGAGAGTGAACGTGCTGGCCGCCTCCTCCTTCGGCTCGACGCCGAACAGGCGCAGCACCGCGTTCGCCGACGCGTTCAAGGCGACGATGATCGGCTTCACCGCGCGCCCGATGGCCACGAGCGGCGGCGCGAGCAGCAGAGCCGCGCGATCCGGCATCGAGAACGACAGGTTCTTCGGGACCATCTCGCCGAACACCACGTGCAGGAACGACACGAGCACCAGCGTCACGATGAACGCGATCGTTCCGATCACTTCGTCCGGCCACCCGGTGAGGCCGAGCGGCCCCTCCAGCAGGTGGTGGATGGCCGGCTCCGACACGTTCAGGATGAGCAGCGAGCACACCGTGATGCCGAGCTGGGTGGTCGCCAGCATCAGCGTGGCGTGCTCCATCGCGTAGAGCGCCGTCTTCGCGCTGCGCTTGCCGCGCTCGGCGAGCGGCTCGATCTGCGAGCGTCGTGCCGAGATCACGGCGAACTCCGCGCCGACGAAGAAGGCGTTGATCGCGAGCAGGACGATCAGCCAGACGATACCGATCCAGTCACTCATCGTCGGCCTCCCCCGCGGTCACCGGGTCCGGCGTGTACCGGATGCGGTCCACCCGCCGTCCCTCGAGGCGCTCCACCCGGAGCGTGCCTCCACCGATCGGGACCTCGTCGCCGACGGCGGGCAGCCGGCCGAGCTCGTTCATCACGAAGCCGGCGACCGTCTCGTACGGTCCCTCTTCGGGAACCGTGACGCCCGCCCGTTCGAGCAGTTCGTCGGGTCTCAGGATGCCCGGGAACGTCAGCGAGTCCCGGCCGCGCACCACGCCGGCGCGGGTGCGGTCGTGTTCGTCGGCCACCTCGCCCACGATCTCCTCGACCAGGTCTTCGAGCGTGGCGATGCCGGAGGTGCCGCCGTACTCGTCGACGACGACCGCCAGCTGGTAGCCGCGAGCGCGGAGCTCGCCGAGCAGCGTGTCGAGGTTCATGGTCTCGGGGACGCGGAGCGCGTCCGTCATCAGCGCGGACACCGGAACGCGCGACCGGCGGGCGCGAGGCACCGCCACCGCCTGTTTCACGTGGACGATGCCGACCACATCGTCGATGTCGTCGTCGCTCACCGGGAACCGCGAGTAGCCGGTCCTGCGCGCGAGGTCCAGCACGGCCTGGGCCGGCTCCGCACGCTGGACGGTGACGATGCGCGGCCGGGGGGTCATCACGTCGGAGGCCGTGTGCCGCGAGAACGCCAGGGTGCGGCTCAGCAGCGTGGCCGTGTCCGCCTCCAGAACGCCGGCGCTGGCCGACCGTCGCACCAGCGACGAGAGCTCCTCGGCGGTGCGCGCTCCGGACAGCTCCTCCTTCGGCTCCACGCCGAACAGGCGCAGCACGGCGTTGGCCGTCCCGTTGAGCACGGCGATGAACGGGCGGAAGACAGTGGTGAACACCGTCTGGAACGGGATGACCAGCTTGGCCGTCGCGATCGGAAGGGCGAGCGCGAAGTTCTTGGGGACGAGCTCGCCGAGGATCATCGAGAGCAGGGTGGCCACCACGATCGCCACGGTGACGGCGATGGGCACGACGACGCTCTCCGGGATGCCGAGCGCGCGCAGCGGAGCGTCGAGCAGCGAACTGATGGCCGGCTCCATCGTGTAACCGGTGAGCAGCGTCGTCAACGTGATGCCCAGCTGTGCGCTGGACAGGTGGGTCGACGTGATCTTGAGGGCGGCGATCGTCATGCTGAGACGTGACTCGCCACGCGCCCGGCGGGCTTCGAGCTCGCCGCGATCCAGATTGACGAGGGAGAATTCGCTGGCCACGAACAGGCCGGTGCCCACGGTCAGCAGGAGGCCGACCCCGAGCATGATCCACTCATACGCCACGGTGGTCACCGCGTCTCCGGATGCTCCCGCTCAGGCGGCCGCCGAGGGCTGGCGAGGCCATCGGCCTCGCGGAATCGAATGGGCTGTACGCAGAAGGAGGGTCGTCCATTGTCTCGCCAAGTATAGCGACACGGCGGTCCGGGTCCCTGGTAGGTCGGCGGTGAGGCCTCGGCCGTCCCGACCGCTTACCAGGAGACCGGCAGCGCCTTGCCCTCCTCGTAGCCGGCAGCCGACTGGATGCCCACCAGAGCACGCTCGTGGAACTCCGAGAGCGATCGTGCGCCCGCGTAGGTGAACGAGCTGCGCAGCCCGGTCGTGATCATGTCGAGCAGGTCCTCCACCGACGGCCGGAGCGGATCGAGGTAGATGCGCGAGCTCGAGATGCCCTCGGCGAACAGGGTCTTCCGGGCGAGCTCGTAGGCGTCGAGGCGCTCGAACCGGCCCTTGACCGCTTTGGTGCTCGCCATGCCCCAGCTCTCCTTGTAGAGGGCGCCACGCTCGTCGGTGTTGAGCACCCCCGGCGCTTCGATGGTGCCCGCGAACCAGGAGCCGATCATCACCGACGCGCCGCCCGCGGCGAGCGCGAGGGCCACATCCCGGGGATAGCGCACGCCGCCGTCCGCCCAGACGTGCGCGCCGAGCTCGAAGGCCGTCTCCGACGTCTCCAGCACAGCGGAGAACTGGGGGCGACCGACCGCCGTCATCATGCGCGTCGTGCACATGGCGCCGGGCCCGACGCCGACCTTCAGGATGTCCGCCCCGGCGTCCACGAGGTCGCGCACAGCCTGAGCGGTGACCACGTTGCCGGCCGCGATGGGCAGGCCGAGGCCGAGGTCCTTCACCGTGCGGATGGCACGGCGCATGCCGTCCTGATCGCCGTGGGCCGTGTCGATCACGAGCACGTCCACCCCGGCCGCGGCGAGCGCTCTGGCTTTGCTCGCGACATCGCCGTTGATGCCGATCGCGGCCGCGACGCGCAGCCGCCCGTGGGCGTCGAGCGCCGGCTCGTAGATCGTCGAGCGCAGGGCGCTGCGCCGGCTGAGCGTGCCGACCACCTTTCCGTGGTCGAGCACGGGCGCGAACTCGAGGTCCGCGGCGTTCATCACGTCGAAGGCGGCCCGGCCGCCGGTGATGTCCTCGGCATCGAGCGAGGTGATGGCGCCGTGCAGCAGGTCGCCGAGCCGGGCATCCGGAAGCGCGGAGCCGAGCCTGCCGGCCGCGAGCGCGCCGAGGTAGGTGCCGTCGGCGTCGTTGATGACGACCCCGTGGCCCTCCAGCGCCGGAACACGGCGCAGGGCGTCGGCCACCGTCTCGTCGGGGCCGAGCACGTACGGGGTGTCGAAGGCCACGGGCTGGGCCTTGACCCACCGGATGGCGTCGTCGAGATCCTGCAGGTGCATGTCCTGCGGCAGCACCCCGAGACCGCCCCTCCTGGCGAGCGTGGCGGCGAGGCGCTTGCCGGTCACCGAGTTCATGTTGGCCGAGACGATCGGGATGGTCGCGCCCGTCCCGTCGTTGGGCGCGAGGGACACGTCGAGGCGGCTCGTCACCGATGAACGGGACGGGATGAGGAACACGTCGGAGTACGTCAGATCGTTGATCGGATTCGTTCCATAGAACTGCATGGGAATAACGCTACCCCCCGCCTGAGCGCCAGCACCTGCCGCCCGATGGGATTAGGCTTGAGGACTGGATGGAAACGGGCGGTCATGCCGCCCGATCGAGACGAATCAATGGAGAGAGTGGGCGATCGGCTGTGTCGAGCCAATTGACCGGAGTGGGAACCGACGACGGGTCCTCGGGCGAATTCGGAGCCAACGAATGGCTCGTCGACGAACTGTACGAGCAGTACATCGTCGACAAGAACTCGGTCGACAAATCCTGGTGGCCGATTCTCGAGAGCTACAAGCCGACGGTCAAAGACGAGGGCGCGCAGTCCTCCATCCCGTCGCCTGACGAGACACCCGCCCCCAGCCCCACCGAGCCGACCGCGCCGAATCCGACCGAACCGGTCGTCCCGAGCCCGGCCGAGCCGAACGTGCCGAGCCCGACCGAGCCGGCGCCCCCCGCTCCCACGGAGCCGTCCGTGCCCAGCGGCGGGTCCGCCCCGCTCACTGCGCCCATCCCGGTCATCGGCAGCCAGCCGGTCGCCCGCACCACGTCGATCGCCCCGAAGCCGCAGCCGGTGCCGGCCGACGCCCCGGTCACCTCACCGCAGCAGGTGATCACGCCCGAGGGCGAGCCCGCCGAGGAGCCGCAAGACAAGGTCACGCCACTGCGCGGCATGTCGAAGACCCTCGCCACCAACATGGATGCGAGCCTCACGGTCCCGACCGCGACCAGCGTGCGCACCGTCCCGGCCAAGCTGATGATCGACAACCGCATCGTCATCAACAACCACCTCAAGCGCGCCCGTGGCGGCAAGGTCTCGTTCACTCACCTGATCGGCTGGGCGCTCGTCCAGGCGCTCAAGGACTTCCCGAGCCAGAACGTGTACTACGACGAGGTCGACGGCAAGCCCTCCGTGGTCGCGCCCGCCCACGTCAACCTCGGCATCGCCATCGACCTCCCGAAGCCCGACGGATCGCGCGCACTTCTCGTGCCGAGCATCAAGCGAGCCGACACGATGGGCTTCGGCGAATTCCTCGCCGCCTACGAGGAGCTCGTCTCCCGGGCCAGGAACAACAAGCTGACGGCGGCCGACTTCGCGGGCACCACCATCTCGCTCACGAACCCGGGCGGTATCGGAACCGTGCACTCCGTCCCGCGGCTGATGAAGGGCCAGGGAGCCATCATCGGCGCCGGAGCCCTCGAGTACCCGGCCGAGTTCCAGGGCGCGGCCGAGAAGACGCTCGCCAACCTCGCGATCGGCAAGACGATCACTCTCACCAGCACCTACGACCACCGCGTCATCCAGGGTGCCGGGTCCGGCGAGTTCCTCAAGATCGTGCACGAGCTGCTGATCGGCAAGCGCGACTTCTACGAGCACATCTTCGCCGCGCTGCGCATCCCGTACTCCCCCATCCAGTGGGCGCCCGACATCAGCGTCGACCTGGCCAGCGCCGTCGACAAGACCGCACGCGTGCAGGAGCTCATCAACGCGTTCCGTGTGCGCGGCCACCTGATGGCCGACATCGACCCCCTCGAGTACAAGCAGCGCACCCACCCCGACCTCGACATCGCCAGCCACGGCCTCACGTTCTGGGACCTCGACCGCGAGTTCGTCACCGGCCAGTTCGGCGGCGACAAGCGCAAGATGCTGCTGCGCGACATCCTCGGCGTGCTCCGCGACTCGTACTGCCGCACGGTCGGCATCGAGTACATGCACATCCAGGACCCCGCCCAGCGCAAGTGGATCCAGAACAAGGTCGAGCGCGGGTACGAGAAGCCGTCGCACGACGAGCAGCTGCGCATCCTCGGCAAGCTGAACGAGGCCGAGGCCTTCGAGACCTTCCTGCAGACCAAATACGTCGGCCAGAAGCGGTTCAGCCTCGAAGGCGGCGAGTCCACCATCGCGGCGCTCGACACGATCCTCCAGGGCGCAGCCGAGGAGGGCCTCGACGAGGTCGCCATCGGCATGGCGCACCGCGGCCGCCTCAACGTGCTCACCAACATCGCCGGCAAGACCTACGGTCAGATCTTCCGCGAGTTCGAGGGCACCCAGGACCCGCGCACCGTGCAGGGCTCCGGCGACGTCAAGTACCACCTCGGCACCGAAGGCACCTTCAAGGGCGCCAACGGCGAAGAGATCCCGGTCTACCTCGCGGCCAACCCCTCGCACCTCGAGGCGGCCGACGGCGTGGTCGAAGGCGTCGTCCGCGCCAAGCAGGACCGCCGCCCGCCGATGACCTTCCTCACCCTGCCGATCCTCGTGCACGGAGACGCGGCCATGGCCGGTCAGGGCGTCGTGGTCGAGACGTTGCAGATGTCGCAGCTGCGGGCCTACCGCACCGGCGGCACCATCCACGTCAACATCAACAACCAGGTCGGGTTCACCACGTCGCCCAGCGAGTCCCGCTCGTCGGTCTACTCGACCGATGCGGCGAAGACGATCCAGGCGCCGATCTTCCACGTGAACGGCGACGACCCCGAGGCCGTGGTGCGCGTCTCGCAGCTCGCCTTCGAGTACCGCCAGGAGTTCAAGCGCGACGTCGTCATCGATCTCATCGCGTATCGTCGCCGTGGCCACAACGAGGGCGACGACCCCTCGATGACGCAGCCCCTGATGTACAACCTCATCGAGGCCAAGCGGTCCGTGCGCCGCCTCTACACCGAAGCGCTCGTCGGCCGCGGTGACATCACACAAGACGAGTTCGAGCAGGCGCACCGCGACTTCCAGGAGCGCCTGGAGCGTGCCTTCATGGAGACGCACGAGGCCCAGACGCACTCCACCCCGGTGATCGCCGACGACCCCGACGCCGTCGCCGACCTCGAGCGTCCGATCGCCCAGCAGGGCGAGGACGCCTCGGGCGAGCCGGAGACGACCGGTGTCAGCGAGCAGGTCATCCAGCTGATCGGCGACGCGTTCAACAACCCGCCCGCCGGCTTCACCGTCCACCCCAAGCTGCAGCAGCTGCTGGTCAAGCGCGGCGACATGAGCCGCAACGGCAACATCGACTGGGGCTTCGGAGAGCTGCTGGCGCTCGGTTCCGTCCTGCTCGAGGGCACGCCCGTGCGCATGGCCGGTCAGGACACACGTCGCGGCACCTTCGTCCAACGTCACGCCGTGCTCCACGACCGCACGAACGGTCAGGAATGGCTGCCGCTGGCGAACCTGAGCGACAACCAGGCCAAGTTCTGGATCTACGACTCCCTGCTGAGCGAGTACGCCGCGATGGGCTTCGAATACGGCTACTCGGTCGAGCGCCCCGACGCTCTCGTGCTGTGGGAGGCCCAGTTCGGCGACTTCGCGAACGGCGCCCAGATCATCATCGACGAGTTCGTGTCGTCGGCCGAGCAGAAGTGGGGCCAGCGTTCCTCGCTCGTGCTGCTGCTCCCGCACGGGTACGAAGGCCAGGGTCCCGATCACTCGAGCGCCCGCATCGAGCGGTACCTCCAGCTGTGCGCCGAGAACAACATGACCGTCGCGCGACCCTCGACGCCCGCGTCGTACTTCCACCTGCTGCGACGCCAGGCCTACGCCCGTCCGCGCCGTCCGCTCGTCGTGTTCACCCCGAAGGCGATGCTGCGACTGCGCGGCGCCACCAGCGATGTGGCCGACTTCACCCAAGGCAAGTTCGAGCCGGTGTTCGACGACGCGCGCATCACCGACCGCAACGCGGTGAAGCGCGTGCTGCTCATGGCAGGCAAGCTGTACTACGACCTCCTCAACGAGCTGGAGAAGAACCCCAACCCGGAGATCGCACTCGTGCGGGTGGAGCAGTACTATCCGCTGCCCGCCGCTGAGCTGCAGGCGGTAGTCGCCTCGTATCCCAACGCCGAGCTGGTGTGGGTCCAGGACGAGCCGGAGAACCAGGGCGCCTGGCCGTACATAATCCTCGAGACCTCCAAGCTGGGCCCCCGCCCGCTCGGTGTCATCTCCCGTCCGCCGTCGGCGTCGCCGGCCGCAGGCTCGGCCAAGCGCCACGCGCAGGAGCAGAGCGTGCTCGTCCAGAGGGCGCTCACCCTCTAGACCGCAGCTCACCGCCGAAGGGTGTCCAGTGCATCCGGAGTTCACCATCCGGATGCTCGTGGCACCCTTCGGCGTCGGTGGCGCCGGGCGTACAGTGTCGCCATGACCGTCATCACGAAACACCGTCTCGGTGAGCCCTGCTGGGTCGACTACGCGAGCGCCGACCTCGCGGCCTCACGCGACTTCTACACCGCGCTGTTCGGCTGGGAGGCCGAAGCCGCGCCGGAGGAGTACGGCGGCTACCTGACCTTCCGCGCCGGCGGCCGCGCCGTCGCGGGGATGGGCAGCGCGATGGGCGGGATGCAGCCGAACGTGTGGACGACCTACCTCCTCGTCGAAGACGCCGAAGCCACCGTGACCGCGGCCGAGGACGCCGACGCCGACGTGCTCGCCCCCGCGATGACGATCGGCGACCGCGGCGCCATGGCCGTGATCGCCGACCCCGGAGGAGCCGCGATCGGACTCTGGGAGCCCGGGCTCTTCCACGGTTTCGAGCTCGCCGCCGAGGCCGGCGCCCCCGCCTGGCACGAGCTGTACGCGCGCAGCTACCAGGCGCAGCTCGACTTCTACACGGCGGTCTTCGGCTGGACGCCCAAGATACTGGGCGACACGGCGGACTTCCGCTACGCGACGTTCGGGCCGGAAGACGCACCCGCAGGCGGCATCTACGACGCCGACAAGATGCTGCCGGACGGCATCCCGTCGCACTGGACGATCTACTTCGGAGTGGACGACCCCGAGGCGTCCTGTGCGCGCGTCGTCGAACTCGGCGGCAGCGTCATCCGGGACCCGTGGGACAGCGACTTCGGTCGCTTCGCCCAGGTCAACGATCCGCTCGGTGGCATGTTCCTGCTTCACCAGGTGGGCAGCGGCGGCTCAGCGCCGGCCTAGCTCGGGCTCAGTGGCTACGGCTCGGGCTCAGCGGGTACGGCTCGGGCTCAGTGGGTGGCCTGGATCGAACGGATCCGCAGCAGGACCTCGGCGCGCAGCGTCTCGGGAGCCGTCTCTCGGCACGCCCGCTGCACCACCTCGGTGAGCACGACGTTCAAGTGCGCCTCGTCGGAGCATCCGTCGCAGTGCGCGAGGTGCTCGCGGATGTCGGCAGCATCTTCGCTGCGCAGCTCGTTGCGCAGGTACTCTTCGAGATCCTGTTTGGCCTTGTCGCAGCCGCAATCGGTCATTTCGTGCTCCTGGGGGTCTGCACGGCGGAAAGCCCCCGCTCGTGCGCGTAGTCGGTGAGAAGCTCCCGCAGCATGCGGCGGCCGCGGTGGAGGCGGCTCATCACGGTGCCGATCGGGGTCTTCATGATGTCGGCGATCTCCTGGTAGGAGAATCCCTCGACGTCGGCGAAGTAGACGGCCATCCGGAAGTCCTCCGGGATGGCCTGCAGCGCGTCTTTGACGGCACTGTCGGGCAGGTGGTCGATCGCCTCGGCCTCGGCGGATCGGCTGGTCGACGCGGTGGTGGACTCCGCCCCGCCGAGCTGCCAGTCCTCGAGTTCGTCGATCGTTCCCTGATACGGCTCGCGCTGCTTCTTGCGATACGTGTTGATGAAGGTGTTCGTGAGGATGCGGTACAGCCACGCCTTCAGGTTGGTGCCCTGCTGGAACTGGCGGAACGCCGCATACGCCTTGACGAAGGTCTCCTGCACCAGGTCCTGCGCGTCGGCAGGGTTCCTGGTCATGCGGAGCGCTGCCGCGTACAGCTGGTCCATGTACGGCAGTGCCTGCTCTTCGAAGAGCGGCCCGAGGTCGCCCGCTTCGGTCTCGTCAGTGTCGGTGCTCATCACCGGCCAGTCTAGTTCTGCCAGTGCGTCGACACTGGGAGAGTCCAGAACGATGGTCGCCGATGCCACGAGCTGTCCTTCCTTCGATCGAAAACGCGGATACCCTTGAGAACAATGCTGATCTCGAAATATTCCGCCCCGGAGTTCGATCCGTATGGCGACAACACGCATGACGAGCCCGAAACGGTGTGGCCCGCGCCCGTCGCGCGTGGCCCGCTGAACGCCTCTGTGTCGCTTCCCGGGTCGAAGTCGCTGACCGCGCGCGAGCTCGTCCTCGCCGCCCTGGCCGACGGTCCGTCGCTGCTCCGGTCGCCGTTGCACTCGCGCGACAGCACCAACATGGTCGAGGCCCTGCGCGCGCTCGGCGTCGGCATCGAAGAGCGCCCGGGCAGCGGGGTGTTCGGCGCCGACCTGCTCGTCACCCCGCCCGAGGAGCTGATCGGGAGCACGACCATCGACTGCGGCCAGGCGGGCACGGTGATGCGGTTCGTCCCGCCGGTCGCCGGGCTCGCGCTCGGCCCGACCATGTTCGACGCCGACGACTCGGCCCGTGGCCGGCCGATGGGCTCCATCATCTCCTCGCTGCGCGACCTGGGCGTCGACATCAACGACGACGGTCGAGCCAAGCTCCCGTTCACCGTGCACGGCACCGGCTCGGTCACCGGAGGGGCGATCACGATCGACGCCTCCTCGTCGAGCCAGTTCGTCAGCGCCCTCCTGCTGTCGGCGTCGCGTTTCGACAACGGCATCGACCTCACCCACTCCGGCGAGCGCCTTCCGAGCCTCCCGCACATCGAGATGACCATCGCCACTCTGGCCGCACGCGGCGTCACGGTGGAGTCTCCCGAGGTGGGTCGCTGGGTCGTGCATCCGGGTCCCATCGCCGCACTCGACGTCGACATCGAGCCCGACCTCTCCAACGCGGCGCCGTTCCTCGCGGCAGCGGTCGTCACCGGCGGTTCGGTGACGGTCACCGGATGGCCGTCCCGCACCACCCAGGTCGGAGCCGACCTCGCCGAGCTCCTCCCCCTCTTCGGCGCCACCGTCACCCGCGACGGGGACCGCCTGACGGTGACCGGCGGGGAGAGCATCCGGGGCGTCACGCTCGACCTGTCGACCGGCGGCGAGCTCGCCCCCGCCCTTGTCGCGATCGCCGCCCTGGCCGACGAGCCGAGCGAGATCACCGGCATCGGCCACATCCGGCACCACGAGACCGACCGCCTCGCGGCACTCGTCGCCGAGATCAACCGGCTCGGCGGCGCCGTCACCGAACTGCCCGACGGCCTGCGCATCGAGCCGCGCCCGCTCACCGGCGGCGTCTGGCTCAGCTACGACGACCACCGGATGGCCACGGCCGGCGCGATCGTGGGCCTCGTTGTCCCCGGCGTGGAGATCGAGAACGTGGCCACCACCGCCAAGACCCTCCCGCAGTTCACCCAGCTGTGGCAGCGGCTGGTCGAGGAAGGCTCGGCTTAGATGTCGTGGTGGGCGGACGGTGAGGACGAGCCGGACGAGTACGACGCGTACGACGAAGCCGACATCCGCTCCCGCCCCAACCCGAAGGGCAACCGTCCGCGCAGCAAGATGAGGCCGGAGCACGCGGATGCCCGCATCGCACGGGTGCTCGGAGTGGACCGCGGGCGCTACACCGTGCTGCTCGACGAGGACACCTCCGACGAACGCCAGATGACGGCGACGCGGGCGAGCGAGCTGCGCAAGCACGCGATCGTGACCGGTGACCGGGTGGCCGTCGTGGGCGACACCACCGGCGAAGACGGGACGCTCGGCCGCATCGTGCGCATCGAGCCCCGGGCCACGCTGCTGCGGCGAAGCGCCGACGACACCGACGAGGTGGAGCGCGTCATCGTCGCGAACGCCGACCAGATGCTCATCGTGGTGTCCGCTGCGAACCCGGAGCCGCGCACGCGCCTGGTCGACCGTTACCTCGTGGCCGCGTACGACGCCGGCATCCGACCGATGCTGTGCGTCACCAAGATCGACCTGGCCGACCCCGGACCGTTCCTCGAGAACTTCCGCGGGCTCGACCTCCCGGTGTTCACCAGCCGCGAGGACCACATCCCGGTCGACGCGATCAAGGCCGCGCTCGTCGGCCACGACACGGTGGTCGTCGGGCACTCGGGCGTGGGCAAGTCGACGCTCGTGAACGAGATCGTGCCGGGAGCCAAACGGGCGACCGGGCACGTCAACGTGGTCACCGGCCGCGGGCGCCACACGTCGTCGTCGACCGTGTCGCTGCGCGTGGAGAACGGGGAAGGGCACGGCTGGGTGATCGACACCCCCGGGGTGCGCTCGTTCGGCCTCGGGCACATCAAGACCGAGAACATCCTGAAGTCGTTCACCGACCTCGCCGAGCTCGCAGAGGACTGCCCGCGCGGCTGTACGCACTTGCCCGACGCGCCGGACTGCGCGATCGTCGAGGCCGTCGAGGCCGGGCGGCTGGGCGACATCGGTCGCGCCCGCCTCGACTCGCTGCAGCGGCTGCTCACGACGTTCGCGCGCTGAACTCGCGGCCCGCACCGGCCCGCCCCGGCCCGCCCCGAGCATCCGCCCCGCCTATCCGCCCCGCCCCGCGCGTCCGCCCCGGCCGAGCGCCCCGCAATCGAGTCCGGACTTAATCGGCTTCTGAGCGCCTGCGAACGGCGATTAAGTCCGGACTCGATTGGCGGGACGCTCGGGCGGGAGAGAATGGAGGCATGAGTGATGTGCGACTTGAAGCGGGCGAGACGGCTCCGGCGTTCTCGCTGAAGGACCAGGACGGCGCGACCGTCTCCCTCGGGGACTTCTCCGGGAAGAACGTGATCGTCTACTTCTACCCCGCGGCCATGACACCCGGATGCACGACGGAGGCCTGCGACTTCCGCGACAACCTGAACTCCCTGGCCGCCGCCGGCTACCAGGTGATCGGGATCTCCAAGGACGCCCCCGCCCAGAACAAGAAGTTCCAGGAGCAGGAGGGTCTCAACTTCCCGCTGCTCTCCGACGAAGACCTCGCCGTGCACCAGGCATACGGTGCCTACGGGGAGAAGAACCTCTACGGCAAGACGGTGACCGGGGTCATCCGGTCGACGTTCGTCCTCGACCCCGACGGCGACGTCCGGCTCCCGCTCTACAACGTGAAAGCGACCGGTCACGTCGCGAGCCTCCGCAAGAAGCTCGGCATCGACGCCTGACCCGCCGACGCCCGACCCCGCGACGCCGACCGGGTGACGCCTGACCCGCCGACGCCCGATCGCGCCCCCCGGTCACGCGGCGGGCAGCCTCGGCACCGACTCGAGCAGCCTGCGGGTGTACGGGTCCGACGGCGAGCCCAGCACCTGCCGGGTGTCCCCCTGCTCGACCACGCGGCCGCCGCGCAGCACGACCGTCTGCCGGCAGAGCGCCGCGACGACGCCCAGGTCGTGCGACACCATGACCACGGTCATCCCTTCGCGTTCGCCGAGTTCGGCGAGCAGTTCGATGATCTGGATGCGCGTGGTGACGTCGAGTGCGCTGACCGGCTCGTCGGCGAGCAGGATGCGCGGCCTCGACACGACGGCCCGCGCGATGGCGATGCGCTGACGTTGACCACCGGAGAATTCGTGCGGATAGCGGCGGGCGGCGTCCGCCGGCAGCCCGACCGCAGCGAGCGCCCCGGCAACGCGCTCGGCCGCCTGCGCGCCGCCGGCGATCCGGAGCGACCGCAACGGCTCCGCGACGATGCGCCCGACGCTCTGCCGCGGGTCGAGGGACGAGTACGGGTCTTGAAAGACGGTCTGCACACTGCGGCGGAACTCGCGCATCCGGGACCGATCGCGACGGTCGAGCGGCTCGCCGTCGAAGACCACCTCACCGGAGGTCGGGCTCGCGAGGCCGAGCAGCAGCGAGAGCACCGTCGTCTTGCCCGCGCCCGACTCCCCGACCAGACCGACGCTGCGTCCGGCCTCGACGCCGAACGTGACGTCCTCCAGCGCGGGTTGCGCGCTGCGGCGGTAGCGGAATCCTGCATCGCGCAGCTCCAGGATGGCCGTCATGACACCTCCAGGGCGGCATCGAGCTCCCGGGCGCTGCGCACCAGTTCGATCGTGTACGGGTCGCTGGGGGCTTTCAGGATGCGCGCGATGGGGCCACGCTCGACCACGCGTCCCTCGCGCAGCACGAGCGCGTGATCGGTCATCCGCGAGACGACTGCTAGGTCGTGGCTGACGAACACCAGCGCCATCCCCCGGTCGGCGACCAGCGAGTCGAGCAGGGCGAGGATCTCGGCCTGCACGGTCACATCGAGGGCCGTGGTCGGCTCGTCCGCGATCAGGAGCTGCGGCTTGCACGCGAGCGCCGCGGCGATCGCCACGCGCTGGCGCTGACCGCCGGAGATCTCGTGGGGGTAGGCGCGGGCGATCCGCTCCGGATCGGGCAGCCGCACTTCTGTCAGCGCGTCGATCACCGCCCGTCTCAGCCCGTCGCCGCGCAGCCCGAGGTGGCGCCGCAGCGGTTCCGCGACCTGCTTGCCGAGCCGCATCAGCGGGTCGAGCGCGGTCAGCGGTTCCTGGAAGACCACGGAGGCGACGCCGCCGCGCAGCTCGACCAGGTCGCGTTCCCGCGCTCCGATCACCTGCACGCCGTCGAGCACTGCGCTCCCCGAGGCCTCGAGGCCCGCCGGAAGGAGTCCCGTGACGGCGAACGAGGTGAGCGACTTGCCCGACCCGGACTCGCCGATCAGCCCGATCCGCTCCCCCGCGTCCACGGTGAACGACACATCGCGGACGAGCTGTGCGCCGTCGCGCGAGGTGACGCCAAGGTTCTGCACGTCGAGGATCATCGCGACCTCCTTCTCGTCGGGTCCGCAACGTCGCGCAGGCCGTCGGCGACCAGGTTCACGCCGATGACCAGGATCACCAGCGCGACTCCGGGGGCGATCGCCCCGACCGGTGCGACAGCGACCGTTCCCTGCGCCTCCTGCAGCAGCCGGCCCCACGACGCGTTCGGCGGCGGCGCCCCGAGACCGAGATACGAGAGGCTCGCCTCGGCGAGGACGGCCACTCCGAACTGGAGCGCGAGGTTCACACTGAGCGTCGGCCAGATGTTGGGGAGGATGTGCCGCGCGATCACGCCCAGCCAGCCCGTTCCCGACGTGCGGGCCGCTGTCACGTACTGCTGGGAGAGGACCCGCTTGGCGAGCACCCTCGTGAGTCGCGCGACGACGGCCGACATGGCCAGCCCGATCGCGAGGATGGCCGACCCGAGCGACGCCCCCTGCGCGGCCACGATGAGCATGGCGAGCAGCAGGGTCGGGAACGCGATCACGATGTCGAGCGCGGCCGAGATGGTGTCGTCGAGCCAGGTGCTGGCGAAGGCCGCCAGCAGCCCGAGCGTGATGCCGATCACGGCGCCGATCGCCACCGAGCCGATGCCTACGGCGAGGGCGATGCGGGCGCCGATCATCAACTGCGTGGTGAGGTCGCGGCCGAGCTTGTCGGTGCCGAGCCAATGGGCGGCATCCGGATGCTCGAGCCGTCCGCCCGACGTGTCGCCGGGCGCGAACGGCAGCCAGAAGAACGACACCAGGGCCACGATCACCACCAGACCGACCAGCACGAGTCCGATCGACAGGGTCACCGAACGTCGCCGGCGCGTCCGGGCGGCGACGGGTGCGCCCTCGGGCTCCGTCTCGCCGGCGTGCCCGGCTGCCTGGTCGACGATCGCGCTCATCGGTTCCCCGAGATGCTCTGCCGCAGCCGCGGGTCGATGAGGCGCTGAACGATGTCGGCCGCGAAGCCGATGAGCAGCACCGCCAGGGTGCTGACGAACAGGATGCCCTGGATGTTCGGGTAGTCGTGCTGCTCGATCGCACGCAGCAGCATGCTCCCGAGCCCGGGCAGCGTGAACACGCTCTCGACCACGACAGCGCCGAGGAACGTGGTGGCGAGTTCGATGCCGAGGATCGAGATGACGGGCACCGCACCGTTGCGCACCCCGTGGCGCCGCATCGCCTGGCCGAAGCTGGAGCCGAGTGCCCGGGAGTTGCGCAGGAAGTCGCTGCCGATGACGTCGAGCGTCGCGCTGCGCACGTACCGGGCGATCGAGGCGCTCATCACGATGGCCACCGTGATCACGGGCAGGGCCAGCGAGGTGAGGGCGGCGGCCGGGTCGGCCCAGTCGTCCCGCGGAAAGCCGCCGGAGGGGAACCAGCGCAGGTTGATCGAGAACTCGCTGACGAGCAGGATGCCCACCCAGAACACCGGCACCGCGATTCCGAGCTGCGAGAAGGCCGACAACGCGATTCCGTACCACGTCTCGGCCTTCCACGCGGCGACGAAGCCGATGATCAGAGCGAGGACGAGGGCGAGGACGAAGGCCATCAGCGTGAGCGGGATCGTCACCGCCAGCCGCGACGCGATCTCCGGGCCTACGGGGAGCGAGCTGATGAACGATTGGCCGAGGTTGAGGGTGAGCAGACTGCCGAACCAGGTGAAGAACTGCGCGAGGATCGGCTGATCGCTTCCCACCTGCTCCTGCGCAGCCTTGATCTGCCCAGGGGTGGCGTTGACCGACAGCAGCGCGTTCGACGGGTCGCCCGGCAGCACCCTCAGCAGCAGGAAGAGCACGACCATGGCGAGCACGAGCGACACCACCAGAAAGGCGAAGCGACGCAGAACGTAGACGGCCATGATTTTTCAAGCGTAGATGCTCGGGGAGCCGCCGAACGGCTCCCCGAGCATCCTGTAGATGACGCGCCCCTGCCTACTTCTTGACGATGTCGTAGACGTAGAACTGCGAGTTGAGTCCGTTCACCGGGTAGCCGCTGACCGAGCTCGACGCGACGACGATCTGCGGGTAGAGGTACAGCCACGCACTGGCCGCGTCCTTCGCGATCTGCTCGTTGACGAGCTTCAGCTTGGCGGTCTGGTCGGCCGTGGTCGTCGCCTGCTCGGCCTCGTTCACCAGCTTCGTCACCTGCGGGTTGTCGTAGCCCCAGTAGAAGTCGGGGTTCCCGTACCAGACAACGTCGCGGTCGTTCACGTGCTCCTGCAGGGTGGCCTGGAAGTCGTGGTCCTTGAACACCTTCGAGTACCACTGGTCGGCCGAGATGGAGTTGATGTTGACCGTGATGCCCACCTTGGCCAGGTCGCTCTTCAGGAACTCGGCGACCGCGGGGTGCGGGTCGTACGTGGGGGTGTCGAGGGTGAAGGTGAAGCCGTTCGGGAAGCCGGCCGCTGCCAGCTCCTTCTTGGCCAGTGACACGTCGTACGGGTTCACCGACGTGAGGTCCTCGTACCAGGGGTCGCTCGGCGGGACCATCGACCCGATGAGCGTCCCGTACTTGCCCCAGATCGAGCTGAGCAGCTTCTTGGTGTCGATGGCCGAGTACACGGCCTTGCGCACCTCGGTCTTGTTGAACGGCGCGACCTTGTCGTTGAAGGCGAGGAGCTCCTTGGTCGTGGACTTGCCGTTGGAGATGGTGTAGTCCTTGTTGCCCTCGAACTGCGTGAGGGCATCCGGGCTCTGGATGCTCGTGACGATGTCGACCTGGTTGGTCAGCAGGGCGTTCGAGAGGGCGGTGGCGTCGGTGAAGTAGTCGAAGACGACTTCCTTGTTCTTCGCCTTGGCGCCCCAGTAGTCGTTCGAGCGCTCCAGGCTGAGCGAGCTTCCGCGCTTCCACGTCCCGAGCGTGTACGGCCCGGTGCCGTCCTCGGCCGTCTTGTAGTCCGTGGTGCCCGGGCCGAAGATCCAGACGTAGCTGAGGTTGTACGGCAGCGAGATCGACCGCGACTTGAGCGTGATCACGACCGTCTTGTCGTCGGGGGTGGCGATCGTCGAGATCACGTCCAGCTGCGACTTGCGCGCGGACTGCGAGTCGGCCGCGGTCACACGCTCGATGCTCGACTTCACGGCGGCGCTGGTCAGCGGCTTGCCGGAGTGGAACGTCACGCCGTCGCGCAGCGTGAAGGTGTAGGTGAGGCCGTCAGCGCTGGTCGTGTACTTCGTGGCCAGCAGCGGCTCGGTCTTGCCGTCGTCGGTCAGCTTGAACAGACCTTCGTAGACGTTGCCGTTGAGGGCTTCGGTGACGCCCTGGCCGCCACCGGCGGTGTTGTCGAGGTTCTGCGGCTCGTAGATGGAGCCGACGGCGATGGACGCGTCGCTTCCGGTCGCGCCGGACGACGAGGCGCCGGAGCAGCCGGCGAGTGCCAGCGCCGCTGCGACGGCCGTCGCGAGCACGGCGATCAAGGGGGTCTTTCTCAACGGAGTTCTCCTGTGCTGTGGATTGTGCGGTGAAATGCGGTGAAGTGCTGTGGAGCGGGTGTCGTTACGGTGCTCAGCCGGCGTAGCCGTCGCGGAACACCACGACCTTCTCGCCGGCCTCGACGGGGAGGTCGAAACGGTTGTTCCTCGGCGGGAGCGGACAGTTGTACTGATCCGAGAATCCGCACGGGGGAACGAAGGCCCGGTTGAAGTCGAGCACCGCGCTATCGCCGTCACGCGTGACGAACAGGAAGCGCCCGGACGCGTAGGTTCGGCCGGGCCCTTCGGCGCCGTTGGTGCTGTCGCCGAACACGAGCAGCAGCGTGCCGTCGTCGTCGAACGCGCTCAGCGTGTAGTCGACGCCGTCCCGGGTGAAGGTGATGTCGCCCGGCACGACGAGCTCGCGCGTTCCCCCGTTGTCGCGGAGGTGCTCGAACGGCACCGTGCGATCGCCGGCGACGGGCGTGAAGCGCGCTTCGATGACCCAGTCGGGGTCGAACGGGAACGCGGTGATGGTCTCGAACGCGCGGATCGCCGGGGACTTCGCGTCCCACAGCCGGATGCCGCGTTCGGCCTCTCCGGTCTCGAGGCTGCGGCGCGTCAGCTCGGTGGCGACGACGGTCTCGGGATGCCCGGCCAGCGCATCCTCGACGGTGGTCTCGTCTCCGGGCTGCAGCCACCGGGTCTCGATGAGACTCAGGTTGCCGGTGGGCGCGGCGACCGTTTCGAGGCGCCACGCGCGCCACTCGGGGTAGCCGGCCCTGGCGGCGTCGACGACGGATGGACGTGTGGGAGCGGGGGCCGATGTTTCAGTCACGATGTCGGTCATAACGATCCGAGTATGCGTATTGTTCCCGCTCGTCGCCTATTCGTGTTGCGATGTGTTGCGTGTCGTGGCCTTGACCACCTGCGGCGTGAGGGCGAGCACGATGCCGGCCAGCGCCGGGATCAGCAGCGCCCAGCCGAGGTCCGGGCGCGCATAGAAGCCCTGGAAGGAGCCGACGGCGACGGCGATCTGGAGGATCTGGATGGTCACTGCCGATGCGCGCGACCATCCGCGGGCCTGGAGGGCGCCGATGGCCGTCGCGGTCACCCAGACCGCGGCGAGGGCGACGAGCACCACGATGGCCACGGCGCTCACGAACGAGTCGGGCACGACGGTCAGGAGCTCGACGATCAGCCAGATCGTGAGTCCGGCGACCAGCGCCGCCTCGAGGAAGAGCAGCACCGCGAGAGCGATCAGCAGCGGTGGGCGAGCCGGTGTCGAGCGGCCGTGGTGATCGCCGTGGTCGTCGGAATCGTGGCCGGAGTGGTCCCCCTGGGGGGCCGGAACTATATCATTCATGCGTTTCCGACTCGTGTTCACAGCGTTATCCCATACAAAACTATTGATTCGTGTTAAGCGCTATGGGAGCATATTTGAGGTCGAGTTAGCGCTCACAGGGTCGTGGGCAGGTATCATCCCCACGGATCATTGCACCCTGTAGCTCGACTGCTTACCACGCATTCTAGGCCGATCGGCCATGCACCCAGCAATTAAGGAGCACTCCCCATGGACTGGCGCGACAAAGCTGCCTGCCTCACAGCGGACCCAGAATTATTCTTCCCCGTCGGCAACACCGGGCCCGCCGTCGACCAGATCGACAAGGCGAAGGCTGTGTGCGCCCGCTGCACCGTCACGGAGATCTGCCTGCAGTACGCGCTCGAGACCGGTCAGGACTCCGGCGTCTGGGGCGGCCTCTCCGAAGACGAGCGTCGCGCCCTCAAGCGTCGCGCCGCTCGCGCCCGTCGCGCGTCCTAGCACCAGACCTCGCGCCACCGAGGCCTCTGCCGCTCCCCCTCACACCTAGCACGTGGGGAGCGCAGAGGATCCTCGGCTTTTCTTTTGCCTCCGGCCGGTCTCCGGCCGTCACGCCTTGGTGAGGTAGCGCAGCGGAACCTCGATGGTGACCTCGGTCCCCTGGCCCATCATGGTGTGCCAGTCGATCGTGCCGCCCAGTTCACCCTGGATCAGCGTCCTCACGATCTGCGTGCCGAGGCCGCTGCCCACCTTGCCCTCCGGCAGCCCGGAGCCGTTGTCGACCACTTTGACGGTGAGCGACTCCTCCGAACGATGCGCGATGATCTCCACCTCGCCTTCACGACCGGCGAGCCCGTGCTCCACGGCGTTCGTCACGAGCTCCGTGAGCGCGAGAGCCAATGGGGTCGCGTATTCGCTGGGCAGGGATCCGAAACTGCCCGACGACTTCGGATGCACGGTCGTGTTGTGGCTCGACGCCACCTCCGCCACGAGGAGCAGCACCCGGTCGAACACGTCGTCGAAGTCGACGATCTGCGCGAGGCCGGTGGACAGCGTGTCATGCACCACGGCGATCGCCGCGACGCGTCGCATGGCCTGGCTGAGCGCCTCGCGCGCCTCCTCCGAGTGGGTTCGGCGGGCCTGGATGCGCAGCAGCGACGCGACCGTCTGCAGATTGTTCTTGACGCGGTGGTGGATCTCGCGGATCGTCGCGTCTTTGGTGATGAGCTCGCGCTCCTGGTGGCGGAGCTCGCTGACGTCGCGGCAGAGCACGATGGCCCCGACCCGTTCGCCGTGATTGCGGATCGGGATGGCGCGCAGCGACACGGTCACGCCGCGGGCCTCGATGTCGGTTCGCCACGGGGCACGGCCGGTGACCACCAGCGGAAGCGATTCGTCGACGGTCATCCGGCCCGTGAGCAGGCGCGTGGTGACGGCGGCGAGCGACTCGCCTTCGAGCTCGTCGGTGAAGCCCATGCGGTTGAACGCCGACAGGGCGTTGGGGCTCGCGAACGTCGTGGTTCCGTCGACGTCGAGCCGGATGAGGCCGTCGGATGCCCGGGGAGCGCCGCGACGGGGGCCAGTCGGCGCTCCCAGATCGGGGAAGTCGCCGGTCGCGATCATGTAGAAGAGATCGTTCGCGCAGTCGTTGAACGTGATCTCCTGGCGGCTCGGAGTGCGCGTCTCGCTGAGGTTCGAGTGCCGGGTGATCACCGCGACGGGGAGCTCGGCGGTCTCGGCCGAGTGGACACCGAGGCGCCGGATGACCGGGACGGCGCGCACCCTCGTCGGGGTCTCCTCGAACCAATCGGGCGCCGAGGTGTCGATGATCTGCTTGGTCTCGTAGGCCTCCGTGACCTGCTGCTGCCACTCGGCTTTGATGCGCTGGCCGACGAAGTCGCGGTAGAACAGCGTGGCAGCACTCGACGGCCGGGCGTGGGCGACCGCGACGAAACTGTCGTCGGCGGTGGGCACCCAGAGCACGATGTCGGCGAACGCGAGGTCGGCGAGGAGTTGCCAGTCGCCGACCAGGCCGTGAAGCCAATCGACGTCGGCCTCGGAGGAACGGCCTTGGGCAAGCACGAGATCACTGAGCGTCGACACGTCCCCAGTCTAGGCAGAACCGGATGAGGATCACGAAGGTTATCCACAGTGCATTGCTGCCCTGGACACTCGGGGGCGCCCCTGGTTGAGTTGCTGCCACGACCTTCGGCGCGGCGGGGCGGAGACCGCCGGCGGCCGTGCAGTCCACACCGGCGACGGGTCGGTGAAGAACGAGGGGGAACGTCAGATGAGCACAGCAGTCGAACACGACGTCCGGCACCGCAGCGGGCCGAGACCGGTCGCCGCGCCGTCCGAGCAGGCGCCGACGCAGCGTCGGTGGCGACACGTCGCGCCGCCGCTATCGTGCGACACGGATGCACTGAGAGGCTCGCTGCCGGCATCGCTTCCGGCACAGACGTCGCTCGAGAGGGCGTCCGCCGATCCGGCGCCGCTGCTGATCAATCTCACGCGGTGCGTCGTCGAGATCCTCGCCGGAGTGCGCAGTCTCGAACAGGTCACGAGGTGGGTGACCGACGATGTGTATTCCAATCTGATCCGCCGGGTGACGATCGCGTCACGGTCGCGTGCGATCACCGGCGGCCAGGTGCGGCGCCCCCGGCTGACCGTGGGAACGCCCATCGTCACCCGGCCGTGCGAGGGGGTGGTCGAGGCCGTCGTGATGGTGCATCAGCCGACGCGTTCACGCGCCGTCGCCATCCGCCTCGAAGACCTTGCCGGACGCTGGCGGGCGAGCGCGATCACAGTCCTGTGAGCCGGGCGGCCGCTTCGCGGCGCTGATCTGTGCGCCGCTACGCCAGACTTCGCATGCCACGGAGTGCGATCCCACCGGAACGACGACGGGGCCGCCTCGCAGTGAGGCGGCCCCGTCGTGTCGGCTGGTCTGAGTGGATCAGCGCTTGCGGTCTTGCGCGCGCCGCTCGGCACGGTTGGTGGGCGCAGGAGCGTCGCCGTCGGCGATCTTCTGGCCGAAGGCGCCGCGCTGGGTCGCCGCCTGGGCGGGTGGGGCGGCGGGCGCGTTCTGCTGCTGCGCCGCGCGCTGAGCGCGAGCAGTGGCGCCCTGCTCGATCTGACCGCGCTGGTTGCGGACCTCGACACCGCCGGCGTCGCTGGGAGCCGAGTAGCTGAGAGCAGCGTCGGCCTCGCCACGGCCGAGGCCCTTGGCGGCGACACTCGGCGACTCGACCTCGCCCGGAGCCTGGTTGACCTCGACCTCGAGATTGAACAGGAAGCCGACCGTCTCTTCGCGGATCGAGCCCATCATCTGCTGGAACATGGCGTAGCCCTCGCGCTGGTACTCGACCAGCGGGTCGCGCTGAGCCATGGCCCGCAAGCCAATGCCGTCTTTCAGATAGTCCATCTCGTAGAGGTGGTCCCGCCAGCGGCGGTCGATCACCGAGAGCACGACGCGACGCTCCAGCTCGCGCATGGCGGGCGACCCGAGGGACTCCTCGCGCTTCTGGTAGGCGATGCGGGCATCCGACAGGATCTCGCGGCGCATGAACTCGCGGTTGATCTTGCCCTTGTTACCGGCCTCGGTGATGACCTCGTCGATCGTCACACCCACCGGGTACAGGGTCTTGAGCTCGCTCCACAGGGCGTCGAAGTCCCAGTCGTCTCCGTTGCCCTCGCCGGTGTGCGAGTCGAGGATGTCGTCGATCACGTCGGTGAGGAACTGCTGGGTGCGCTCGTGGAGGTCGTCGCCCTCGAGGATGTGGCGGCGGTCGCTGTAGATGGCCTCGCGCTGACGGTTGAGGACATCGTCGTACTTGAGCACGTTCTTGCGGATCTCGGCGTTGCGCGCCTCGACCTGCGACTGGGCGCTCCGGATGGCGCGGCTCACGACCTTGGACTCGATCGCCAGGTCGTCGGGCACGTTTCCGCGGCCCATGAGGCTCTCAGCGGCGCCGGCGTTGAACAGGCGCATCAGGTCGTCGGTGAGCGACAGGTAGAAGCGGCTCTCGCCGGGGTCTCCCTGACGGCCGGAACGGCCGCGCAGCTGGTTGTCGATGCGGCGCGATTCGTGGCGCTCGGTGCCGAGCACGTAGAGGCCGCCGGCGTCGATGACCTTCTCAGCCTCTTCGGCGACCTTGGCCTTGACGTTGGTGAAGACCTCGTCCCAGGCGGCCTCGTACTCGTCGGGGGTGTCGACAGGCGAGAGTCCGCGGGCGTTCATCTCGGCTACCGCGAGGAACTCGGCGTTGCCGCCGAGCATGATGTCCGTTCCACGACCGGCCATGTTCGTGGCGACCGTCACCGAGCCGAGCTGGCCGGCCTGCGCGACGATCGCAGCTTCGCGAGCGTGGTTCTTGGCGTTCAGCACCTCGTGGCGCACGCCCTTCTTGGCGAGCAGCCGCGAGAGGTATTCGCTCTTCTCGACACTCGTCGTGCCGACGAGGACGGGCTGGCCCTTCTCGTGACGCTCGGCGATGTCTTCGACGACCTGCGCGAACTTGGCCTGCTCGTTCTTGTAGACGAGGTCGGACTGGTCGAGACGCCGCATCGGCTTGTTGGTCGGGATGGGCACGACACCGAGCTTGTAGGTGCTCATGAACTCCGCGGCCTCGGTCTCGGCCGTACCGGTCATGCCGGACAGCTTCTTGTAGAGGCGGAAGTAGTTCTGCAGGGTGACCGTGGCGAGGGTCTGGTTCTCGGCCTTGACCTCCACGCCCTCCTTGGCCTCGATGGCCTGGTGGATGCCCTCGTTGTACCGTCGGCCCATCAGGATGCGGCCGGTGTGCTCGTCGACGATGAGCACCTCGCCGTTCATCACGACGTAGTCCTTGTCGCGCTTGAACAGGGCGTTCGCCTTGATGGCGTTGTTGAGGAAGGAGATCAGCGGGGTGTTGGCCGACTCGTAGAGGTTGTCGATGCCGAGGTAGTCCTCGACCTTCTCGATACCGGGCTCGAGCACGCCGACAGTGCGCTTCTTCTCGTCGACCTCGAAGTCGACGTCGGGCTCGAGACGCTTGGCCAGGCTCGCGAACTCGTTGAACCAGCGGTTCGCCTCACCGGACGACGGTCCGGAGATGATCAGCGGCGTGCGCGCCTCGTCGATGAGGATCGAGTCGACCTCGTCGACGATGGCGAAGAAGTGCCCGCGCTGGACCATGTCGCTCGCCTGCCACGCCATGTTGTCGCGCAGGTAGTCGAACCCGAACTCGTTGTTCGTGCCGTAGGTGATGTCGGCCGCGTACTGCTCGCGGCGCTCCTCGGGCGTCTGGCCCGACAGGATGACGCCCGTGGTCATGCCGAGGGCGCGGAAGACGCGCCCCATCAGTTCGGACTGGTAGCTCGCGAGGTAGTCGTTGACCGTGATGACGTGCACACCACGGCTGGAGATGGCGTTGAGGTAGGCAGCGGTGGTCGCGACCAGGGTCTTGCCCTCACCGGTCTTCATCTCGGCGATGTTGCCGAGGTGCAGGGCGGCGCCACCCATGATCTGCACGTCGAAGTGCCGCATGCCGAGGGTGCGCTTGGCCGCCTCGCGGACAGCCGCGAACGCTTCCGGCAGGAGATCGTCGAGGGACTCGCCGTTGCTGTAGCGCTCGCGCAACTCAACGGTCTCGTGCATCAGCTCTTCGTCGGTCAGCTCGCTGAAGTCGTCTTCGAGCGCGCTCACCGCTTTGGCATACGCCTCCAGACGACGGAGGGTACGACCCTCGCCGACTCGGAGGACCTTTTCCAGTACTGAGGCCACCTATGCACTCCACTTGTCTGTCTTGTCGTCCAGGCGCTGATCGCCCGGGAACGAAACTCTCACAATGCTAGTGGGTTGAACAGGTGCTTTCCTGAGAACGGACGCCGATGGAGGCCGCCGCCTGGGCGGCTTCCATCGGCGCGTCGGCCAGGCGCGCGGTCAGCTGCTGAGTTTGCGGCTGGCGGTCGCCACCTCCTGCAGTTCCTCGGCCTCCTCGTCGAGCGCGATGACGCCGTAGTCCCAGCCCTTGCGGCGGTACACGACGCTCGGGCGCTCGGTGTGCTGGTCGATGAACAGGTAGAAATCGTGTCCGACGAGCTCCATGTAGTAAAGGGCGTCGTCGACGGTCATCGGCACCGAGGCGAACACCTTCTGCCTGATCACGACGGGGCAGTACTCGTCTTCGGCCTCGACCGCCGCATCAGTCTCAACGGACACCACGGGGATGCTCCCCGTTCGAACCTGGTCGAGGACCGCGACGGGAGCCGCCGCGATTCCGACACCACTGAATCCGTCGGTGCTCGCCTCACGGAGCGAGGTCGGGCGGTGTTGCCCGCGATGCACCTTTCGACGATCCTTCGCTCGCCGGACTCTCTCGAGAAGTTTTCCCAGTGCGATGTCGAACGCCCCGTATTTGTCGGTGCCGGTCGCCTCGGATCGCACCACGACCTTGGGTCCGAGGAGCGTGAGCTCGACTCGGTCGTCGCCGTTCTGGTTTCCCGATTTCTCGTTGTGGCGGCTCACCTTCACCTCGAACGCGATAGCCCGTTCAGCGAGATGCGAGACCTTTGCGGCCTTCTCGGTGGCGTATTCACGGAAGCGATCAGTGATGTCCAGGTTTAATCCGATGATGTTGATGTCCATTACGGCCTCCCTGATCTGACGTGTCTCTCGCCCGGTCACGAAGGGCGGGTCATCCACGCCTTTTGGACCACCGTAGTGCCGTCCTGCCCGAATGTGAACAGGCAACGGCACCGGATTCGCCGAGCACTCGCTGTGGCTTCCCCCTCACCGGCCGGGACTGCCGCGGAGTTCCGTGTGCGCGAGTGCCGCAGCGCCGATCACACGCCCTCCGGCTGCCTCGATCGCCCTGTTCGCTTCGCGAATCGTGGCACCCGACGTCACGATATCGTCGACGATCAGGCACGCCCGGCCCGCCAGCCTCTGCGACGCGGCGAACGACCCTGACCGGTTCTGCGCGCGCCCTGCCGCGCTGAGTCCGGCCTGGTCGGCCACCTGCCGGGAGAGTCTCAGCGACCGGGATCCGATGGAGAGGCCCGCCCTCCGCAGCATCAACTCGGTGGGGTGGTAGCCGCGGGAGCGGAAGGCCGCGCGGGTGGAGGGAACGGTGACGAGGGTCACTCCTCCGGCCCGCTCCACAGGCCGCGCACCGGCGATCGCGGCGACGACGGATGCCCGGAGCGCGCGGGCGAGCGCTGGTCCCGCATCCGTTCTGCCGTGGTCTTTGAACGCGAGGAGCACTGCCCGCACCGAGCCGGCGTACGCGAGGGACGCCCAGACCGGCGGGCTCTCGACTCCGTCGTCGAGACGGGCCGGTGCCGGAGCGAGAGCCCGGCGGCAGTCTGCGCACAGTGAGCGGTCATCGGCGCCGCACCCGCTGCAGCTGATGGGCGAGACGACGGAGAGCGCGTCGAGGACGGCTTCGCGCAACGGGATGAGCAGAGGACGGAGCGTGTCGGCGGTTGTCATGCTCCGAGCATCCCCGTCACGGAGCCGCGTGCGGCAGCAGATCTCGTGGTCGGTGGAGAACGCGCTGCGCGGCGCCTCTGTGGAGGAACGCCCCGCTACGGTTGGCCGAGCTGAACGGCCACCGCGCTCACCTTGTCGGTCTGCGCCTGCCAGCCGGTTCCCGTCGGAGCCTGCAGTGACTGGTCGGAGGTCAGGACCAGGTAGCGGGTCAGGCCGCCGGCGCCGACGATCGTCACGCCCCCGGCCGGACCGGCGGTGATGGTCTGCTGCCCGCCGATGGTCTGCGCGGCGATCGACGACCCGTTGCCGCTCGTCGTGCTCAGTACCACGACATCCAGTTCGCCGATCCACGCCACCGAGCGCGGCGCCCCTGTTCCGAGCGCGAGTTCGAGCGGTTCGCTCAGGGCCGTCGGAACGCCGTTCGCGCCCCGGGTGATGCCCACCGCGACCAGCGAGTATGCCGACCCCGACTTCAACAGGGCCATCAGGCGGGTCGCATCGCGGGAAACGGCCAGCGAGACGATCTGCGTGGCGCTCGGCCAGGCGGTCTTCACGACATGACGCACGCCGTCCTGACCGAACACCTCCAGCGCGGCCGGTGCGTTGCCGGGCACCGACCACACCCAGCCGTTGTTGTCGATTGCGGGCGCGATCAGTCCGGGGCGTGCGTCGACCCGCAGCGGTGCTGCCGGCTTGCGCACGAGGTAGGCGGCGCCGTGCGAGAGGACCGCGGCCTCGTCGCGCGCCGCCGTGAGCGCGACGGCCGACGGCTGCAATGCCACGATCTTGTCGCTCAGCCCGCTCAGCTGGGTGACGGTCGACCCGCTGAGGAGGCCGAACGTGCCCGCGCGGTAGACGATCGGGTGCGAGTCCACCGGCGGGTCCTGCATCGGCCGGTCGGCGTCGCTGATCGGCGGGATCTGCTGGGCGTTGCCTTCGATGGAGAGCTGCACGGTCTGCGCGAGAGTGCCGAGGCTCGACTCGAGCTCCACCTGCATCCGCTGCAGTCCCAGCGTGTCCGCCTGGCCGGCCTCGGAACTCAGGTCGACTTTGGCGACCCCGCCGTCGGTGGTCACGGACGGGAACGCGAGCTTCGTCCCGTTCGGGAACGCCGATCCGACGGCCGACGAGAGCCATTTCGACGGCCCGTTGAGCACGGCGGTGGTCACCCGGGTCGCTGCGCTGGCGACGCGGGCGGGGAACCAGCGGGCATCCGGGACCAGGAACGTGAAATCGGGGTTGTAGAAGTAGAGCGTCTGCTGCGCGTACACCGCGTGGAAGGTCGGGTCGTCGATGACGACGCCGTTCGGAGCGACGTCGATGCGCCACTCGTTGTCCTCTCGGCGCAGCTCGTAGCGCAGGCTCACGGGCGCCGTGCTGCCGACCGGATGGTAGGCGCCGCCGCTGTCGACGTTGGCGACCGGGTTCACGTCGACCGTCCACTGATTGCCGTCGTGGTCGAACGAGCGATTGCGGCCGTCGTCGACCGTGACGGACTCGTCGGGGTTCCACTTCGCGGACATCGGCTTCGTGAGGTACTCCCGAGCGATCTGGAACCCGTTCTTGGGGCTCGAGGCGGCGTCGATGAACCCCTGCACGATGCGTTCTGGGGTGGCGCCGGGCTCCGGCGGGGAGGGGTTGAAGTCCAGCGACAGCGGATCGTTCACCTGCGCGATCGGGCCTCCCTGGCGCACCGCGCCGGAGTCCGGGATGCTCGCGCACGCGGCGAGCGCTCCCAGCAGCACGGCAGCGACGGCAGCGGCGAGGACGCGGCCGAGGCGGGCGCGACGGATGCGGGCGGGACGGCTCATGCGTGGGCCTCCGACTCCGCGCCGTGGGGGGTGCGACCGGGTACATCGACACCGGCCCCGGCATTCGGGGCGTCGGTGCCGGAAGCGCGGCTGCCCGAAGCACCGGGGTGCAGCGCATCGGTGCTCCGAGCATCCGCGCCCCGAACGCTCGCGACCGCGTCCGTCGCTCCGGCGTCGAGCGGAGGCAGGGTCAACGGCGACGAGGCGATCTCCCGCCCTGGCACGCGCGGAAGCGTGAGTCGGAAGCACGAGCCGGCGCCCGGGGCCGACCACACCTGCAGCCAGCCGGAGTGCAGCGTCGCGTCTTCGAGCGAGATCGCCAGGCCGAGCCCGGTGCCTCCGATGGTGCGCTTGCGCGATGGGTCGGCACGCCAGAAGCGGTCGAACACGTGGTTCACCTCGGCCTGGCTCATCCCGAGACCGTAGTCGCGCACGCACAGGGCCACCGCGCTCTCGTTGCTGTCGACCGTCACGATCACCGGCCTCCCCTCACCGTGCTCGATGGCGTTGCCGAGCAGGTTGCGCACGATCCGGCGGATGCGCCGGGGGTCCATGCCGACGTCGAAATACCCGCCGGGGGCTTCCAGCCGCAGCTCGGAGCCGTTCTGCTCGGCGAGCGTGCGCATCTCGTCGACGGCGTCGTCGGCGAGCCGCACCAGGTTGGTCGGCTCGGGCTCGAGTGCCACCGATCCGGCGTCGTACCGGCTGATCTCGAGGAGGTCGGACAGCAGCCGGTCGAAGCGCTCGATCTGGGTGTGCAGCAGCTCGGCCGTGCGCTCGGTGGCCGGAGGGAAGTTCTCGCGCTGGTCGTAGATCACGTCGCCTGCGAGCCGGATCGTCGTGAGCGGGGTGCGCAACTCGTGCGAGACGTCGGACACGAACCGCTGCTGCAGCTGCGAGAGGGCGGCGAGCTGGTTGATCTGGCTCTGCAGACTGTCGGCCATCCCGTTGAAGGAGCGGGCGAGCGAGGCGAACACGTCTTCGCCGCGCTCCGGGATGCGCACCGCGAGGTCTCCGGATGCCAGCCGCTCGCTCGTCTCGGCGGCGACGCGGATCGGTTGCACCACGAACCGGACGATCACCCAGGTGATCGCGCCGATCAGCAGGATGAGCGCGAGGCCCGCGAGCAGCAGGGTGCCCTGCACGAAGAGCAGGGTGTTCTCGGCGTCGCGCAGGTTGTAGCCGATGTACAGCTCGTAGTGGCCGTAGCTCGGAAGCGTGAGCTGCGTGCCGACGACGAGTCCCGGGTCGGTCGTTCCGTTCAGTCCCGCGAGCGCGACCGACTGGTAGTACTGCTTCGTGCCGCCCTTCTGCACCTGATTACGCAGCGCGTCGGTGATGACGAGATTGAGCCCGGGGCTCCCCCGGTCGGGAGGGACCGGGGTCGTCGTCTCCTGGCCAGGCACCCGGTAGGCGGCGACGAGGCGGCTCGACGTGGAGGCCTGAACCGTGGTGAGGGCGCTGCTCAGCAGGTTCTTGCCGGAGTCGACCGACGAGACGTCGGAGGCGTTGAGCGCCGACTGCGCCGCGGTGGTCGCCCGGCTCGAGTCGCGCAACGCCTGGTCGAGGCGCGACTGGTAGAGGTCGTTGCTGATGCTGAGCGACATGTAGATGCCGGTGACGAGGATGGCCGCGCCGGTGAGGAGAAGAGTGATGGCGACGGTGCGCACCTGCAGGGAGGTGCGCCAGACACGCGCCAGCTGCGACGGCACCTGCCGCCACCACCGTCCGTCCAGCCACCGGTACCGCATCGCTTCGAGGCTCCGTCGCTAACCGGCGGCGCCGGCGCGGTAGCCCACTCCGCGCACGGTCATGACGATCTTGGGGTTGTCGGGGTCTTGCTCGACCTTCGCCCGCAGGCGCTGCACGTGCACGTTCACCAGGCGGGTGTCGGCTTTGTAGTGGTAGCCCCAGACCTGCTCGAGCAGCATCTCGCGCGTGAACACCTGCTGCGGCTTGGACGCGAGCGCCAGCAGCAGGTCGAACTCCAGCGGCGTGAGGTTGATGCGGCTGTCTCCGCGCTTGACCTCGTGCCCGGCGACGTCGACGGCGAGGTCGCCGACGCGCAGCTGTTCCGCTGCCGGTGAGGCGCTGGCGGGGCGGAGGCGGGTCCGGATGCGCGCGACGAGCTCCTTGGGATTGAACGGTTTGACCATGTAGTCGTCGGCGCCGGACTCGAGCCCCTTCACCACGTCGGCCGTGTCGGACTTGGCCGTGAGCATGATCACGGGCGTCCCGGACTCGGCCCGGATGCGCGCACACACCTCGATCCCGTCGAGGCCCGGAAGCATCAGGTCGAGGAGCACCAGATCGGGCTTCGACGAGCGGAACGTGTCGACGGCCAATGCCCCGTCTTCGCAGAACACCGGGTCGAAACCCTCGGTGCGAAGAACGATGCCGATCATCTCGGCCAGGGCGGTGTCATCGTCGACCACCAGGATGCGACTGTTCATTTCCCCGTTTCCACTACGTTCGTCTCGCGGCGCACACCGCATAAGTCTCGGCACAAGAGTAGTCGAGACAGCTGCAGACCCCGTGAATACAAGCATTGCGTGCCCTGTGGGTGGGACAGTGCTGGAGCCGCGGATGTGCCAGCATGGGGAGGACTACGCACCGCGCGCGGGGAGTGAGGAGCACGGCGTGACCGACGAGCAGAACTGGCAGGCGCCCGGCGCACAACCGCCCGCCTCCGGAACGGCCGCGCCGCAGGGCGATCAGCCGCCGAGCGCGCCGCCGCCGCCCCACGGACAGCCCCGGTTCGGCCAGCCCCAGTTCGGACAGCCGCAATACCCGTACGGCCAGCAGCCGTACGGCCAGCAGCCCTACCCGTACGCGCAGCAGCCCGGCTGGACACCGCCTCCCAAGCCGGGCCTCATCCCCCTCCGCCCGCTCAGCTTCGGCACACTCATCGGCGCCCCGTTCCAGACCCTGCGTCGTAACCCCAAGATCACGGTGGGCGCGGCGCTGCTGATCCAGGGCATCCCGTCGATCGTGGCCAGCCTCCTCATCTTCGGCGGCGCGGCCCTCCTGCTCGGCCGGCTCGCGAACGCGGACCAGGCCGACCAGAGCACCATCACCGCAGGTGCGATCGGCGGCTCGATCGTGCTCGGACTCCTGTCGCTCGTCGTCACCGCGATCTCGGGCGCTCTCCTGCAAGGCGTGGTGGTGGGCGAGGTCGCCCGCGGCACCGTGGGCGAGAAGCTCACGCTGAGGGCGCTGTGGCAGCTCGTCAAGGGGCGCATCGGCGCTCTGATCGGCTGGACCTTCCTGCTCTCCATCGGCTGGATCGTCGTGGTCGCCCTGGTCGCCCTCGTCGCGTTCGCACTGTTCGCCCTCGGCGGCTCCGCGGGTGTCGTCGGCGGGATCGCCGTCGTGCTGTTCGGTGGCGCCGGCTTGCTGGCCCTCGCCATCTGGCTGAACACGAAGCTCGTGATGGTCCCGAGCGCGATCGTGCTGGAGCGGCTGCCGCTGCGCAGCGCCGTCGCGCGCTCGTGGAACCTCACCCGCGGCTACTTCTGGAAGACATTCGGCGTGATCGCCTTGATCGGCCTGATCGTGTACATGGTCGCCCAGATCATCTCGTTCCCGTTCGGAGTGATCGGCGGGATCGTCGGCGGCATCTTCGCGCCCACCTCGATGAGTGAGGGCGACACCTCGGCCGTCACCCAGGTCCTGGTGAGCCAGTTCAGCATCAACATCCTGGCCAGCATCGTCTCCTCGATCGTCGGCGCGATCCTCGCCGTGGTGCAGACGTCGGCCGTCGCGCTCCTCTACATCGACCTCCGGATGCGCAAAGAGGGACTCGACCTCGAGCTGGTGCGGTTCGTCGAGGCACGCCAGGCGGGCCGCACCGACGTGCCCGACCCGTACCTCACGCCGGCGCGGCCGCAGAACGCGTACCACCAGCAGCCCCCGGCCGCACCCGGCTCCTACCCGCCGCCCGGCTCCTATCCCCCGCCGCCGCCCGCCGCATGAGCCTGTCCGTCCTCAGGCTGCTCGCCGGCGACGTGCCCGTCGACCCGAGCTCGCCCGACGCGAAGAACTGGATCGAGGGCGAGCTCGCCAAGGCCGAATACCAGGCCGCAAAACCGACGTGGTTCGACATCGCGTCCAAGGCGGTTCAGGACTGGCTCGCCTCGCTGTTCCAGGGCCCCGGCGGCGATGCCGGCCCGGTCCTCCTCACGGTCGTGCTGCTTCTCGTCGCCGGCCTGATCGTCGCCGCCTTCCTGATCTTCGGGCTTCCCCGGCTGAACCGGCGCGGCGCCGAGGGCAGGCGTTCCGTGTTCGGGGCGGACGACACCCGTTCGGCTGCCGAGCTCCGGGCATCCGCCGCTGCGGCTGCCCATGGCGGCGACTGGATCGTCGCGACCGAGGAGCTGTTCCGCGCGATCGCCCAGAGCCTCGACGAGCGCACCATCGTCACCGTCTCCCCCGGCACCACCGCCACCGAGTTCGCCGCCCGGGCGGCCGTCGTCGCTCCCGCCGAGCGCGAACGCCTCGCCGCCGCCGCGCGCGCCTTCGACGACGTGCGGTACCTGGGCAGGGCGGGCACCGAAGCCCACTACCAGCAGCTCGTCGCCCTCGACCAGAGCCTGCAGCAGTTCCGGCCGTCGCTCGTGCCGGCCGCGGAGGCCGCGCGATGACCGGCGTCCTGGACCGTTCCGAGGCCCGCACAGAGCCGACGGCGCCTCCGGACGCCCACGCACCCGCCGACGCCCAGGCCGTGTCGCCGTCTGCGCGCCAGGTGGGCCGGCGGAGCATCCCGTGGATCGTCCTCGGCGTCATCGCCGTGCTGGTCGCCCTGCTCGGCATCCTTCTCTCCGGAGGCAAGTCCGCCGGAGTGCCGCTCGATCCGGCCAACGCCGGGCTGGCGGGCGGCAAGGCCGTCGCCGAGGTCCTGCGACAGCAGGGCGTGGACGTGCGGAGCGCGACCGGCCTCGGTGAGGTGCAGGACCACGCCACCGACGACACGACTGTCCTCGTCTACGACCCCGAAGGCAACCTCGACGATGCCGGCTTCGACCGGCTCACCTCCATCGCGTCGACCATCGTCGTCGTCGAGCCCGGCTACCGGGCACTGCAGCGGCTCGCACCCGGTGTGCGCGCGGCGGGCGGCCTCTCCGGAGCGGGCACTGTCTCCGCGGCGTGCGACGTGCCGCCCGCGGTGAGAGCCGAGCGCATCGACCCGCGCCCGACCCCCAACCTGAGAGACGTGACCGTCGCCGGAACCTTCCGCATCGGCTCGGCGGCCTCCGGAGACGCGACCGGATGCTTCGCCGCCGGCGACCGGTACTCCCTGGTGACGACCAAAACCGACGGCCGCGAGGTAGCTCTGCTGGGTTCGGCGGCCGTGCTGATGAACGACGGCGTCGATCGCGCCGGCAACGCCGCCCTGGCTCTCAACCTGCTCGGCGGCCACCGCACGCTCGTCTGGTACCTGCCCGGCCTGGCCGACCGGGCCGTAACCGGACCGCCCGACCTGGCCGCCCTGACGCCGGGCTGGGTCACCCCGGTCGTGCTGCTGCTCGTGTTCGTGTTCATCGCCGCCGCCTTCTGGCGCGGCCGCCGTTTCGGCCCCCTGGTGATCGAGAACCTGCCGGTGGTCGTCCGGGCCGGCGAGACGCGCGAGGGCCGGGCGCGCCTGTACCAGCGCTCGTCGGCCAGGCTGCGCGCCCTCGACTCGCTGCGCATCGGGTCCCTCGGCCGGCTCGCCGGCCTGACCGGGCTCCCGCAGGCGGCCACCGCCGGAGAGATCTCGGATGCGGTGGCAGCGGTCACGCGCCGCGACCGCCACGACGTGCGCACCCTCCTCATCGACGGCGTCCCGCGGACGGATGCCGACCTGATCGCCCAGTCCGACCACCTCGCGGAGCTCGAACGGGCCACCGCCGCAGCCGTCACCCCCGGGCATCCGGGGCCGACCGGAAGAATGGATGCATGACCGACGTCACCACCGGACACCCCACGGGCTCCGCCAGCACTCCCCTGGGCACGGTCGACCAGACCGCGCTCCGCCACGCCCTCAGCCGGGTGCGAACCGAGGTCGGCAAGGCGGTCGTCGGGCAGGACGGCGCCGTCACCGGGCTGATCATCGCTCTTCTCACCCGCGGCCACGTGCTGCTCGAGGGGGTTCCCGGGGTCGCGAAGACGCTGCTCGTGCGCTCGCTCAGTCAGGCGCTGAGTCTCGACACCAAGCGCATCCAGTTCACCCCCGACCTGATGCCGGGCGACGTCACGGGCTCCCTCGTCTACGACGGGCGGACGGGCGGGTTCGAATTCCGCGAGGGGCCGGTCTTCACGAACATCCTGCTGGCCGACGAGATCAACCGCACACCGCCGAAGACCCAGTCGGCTCTCTTGGAGGCGATGGAGGAGCGTCAGGTGAGCGTCGACGGTGTGAGCCGGCCGCTGCCCGACCCGTTCATCGTCGCCGCCACCCAGAACCCGATCGAGTACGAAGGGACCTACGCCCTCCCCGAGGCGCAGCTCGACCGCTTCCTTCTCAAACTGACCCTCGACGTGCCGGAGCGCGAGACCGAGGTCGAGGTGCTCCGACGTCACGCCGCCGGCTTCAACCCGCGCGACCTCGTGGCGGCCGGTGTCACGCCGGTGCTCAGCGCCTCCGAGCTCGCCGCCGCCCGGACGGCCACCGCCTCGGTCGGCGCCACCCCCGACGTGCTCGCGTACATCGTCGACCTGGCCAGGGCGACCCGGTCGAGCCCGTCGGTGAAACTCGGTGTGAGCCCGCGCGGCACGACCGCGCTGCTCGCCGCGGCGAAGGCCTGGGCGTGGCTCTCCGGTTACGACTCGATCACCCCCGACCACGTGCAGGCCATGCTGCTGCCCGTCTGGCGGCACCGCGTCCAGCTGCGCCCGGAGGCGGAGCTGGAGGGCGTCGGCGTCGATGCGATCCTGCGCTCCATCGTGCAGCAGGTCCAGGTTCCGATCTAGGACGCCGCCGTGACCGTTTCCGGACGTTTCGTCGCACTGCTCGCGCTGGGGGTGATCCCCCTGGTGGTCTTCGGCGCGCGGGAGAGCACCGCGTATCTCGTGCTGGGCGGATGGGTTCTGCTCTGCGTTCTGCTCGGCGCGATCGACCTCGTCCTCGCCGCCTCACCCCGGCGGGTAGCGGTCGAGCGTCACGTGCCGGCGCGTGTGCGTCTCGGCGCCGAGGCGGAGACCGAACTGCTCGTGACGAACACCGGCACCCGCACGATCCGTGGCGAGCTCCGGGATGCGTGGGAGCCGTCGGCCGGGATCGCCCGGTCGCGGACGGCGGTCTCCATCCCGCCGCACGAACGCCGCCGCATCGTGACGACCCTGACTCCGTGGCGCCGCGGCGAACGCCGAGTGTCCGAGATCACCGTGCGGGCGTGGGGGCCGCTGCACCTCGGGGCCCGGCAGGCGACGCTGAGCGCGCCGGGCCGCATCCGGGTGCTGCCGCCGTTCGCGTCGCGCAAGCACCTGCCGTCGAGGCTGGCGCGCCTGCGCGAGCTCGACGGGATGACCAGCGTGATGTTGCGCGGGCAGGGAACGGAGTTCGACTCGCTGCGCGAGTACGTGCGCGGCGACGACGTGCGCTCGATCGACTGGCGGGCCACCGCCCGGCGACACGA
Source organism: Leifsonia sp. NPDC058248 (assembly GCF_042881905.1). Classification (NCBI taxonomy): domain Bacteria; kingdom Bacillati; phylum Actinomycetota; class Actinomycetes; order Micrococcales; family Microbacteriaceae; genus Leifsonia; species Leifsonia sp. NPDC058248. The sequence continues at coordinate 362,712 of NZ_JBHVXB010000003.1, read as the reverse complement.
TCCGTCGGCCGGGCGGGGCGCGAAAGTCATGGTGCGCACCTGGCGCCCGGAGCGCGACCGGCACGTCGTCATCGTGCTCGACACCGCCCGCACCTCGGCCGCGCGCATCGGCGACGAGCCGCGCATCGACACCGCGTTCGAGTCGGCCCTGCTGCTGGCGGCCCTCGCCGGCCGCGCCGGCGACCGGGTGGACGTGCTCGCCTACGACCGGACGGTCCGCGGCCGGGTGCAGGGCGCCAGCGGTCCGGAGCTCCTCTCCCGCATGGTCGACGTGATGGCCGGGATCGAGCCGGCGCTGATCGAGATGGACTGGAGCGCCGTGCCGTCGCAGGTCGCCGCCATAACCAGTCAGCGGTCGCTCGTCGTCCTCCTCACCTCCATCGAGGCGCCCGGGGCGTCACGCGGCCTGCTCGCCGTTCTGCCCCAGCTGGCGAAGAAGCACGTCGTGCTGGTGGCGTCCGTCACCGATCCCGAGACCCTGCGCGCCACCACCGAGCGCGGGAACCGCGACCAGGTGTACCGGGCGGCGGCGGCCGAACGCGCCCTGCTCGACGTCGCACGCGTCACGGCCGCCATCGAGCGGTCGGGAGGGGACGTCGTCACCGGATCGCCCGCCGACCTCCCGCCGGCGCTCAGCGACCGCTACCTCGCGCTCAAGGCGGCCGGCAGGCTCTAGCGCACGCCCACCGGTTCGGCAGCGCCGTCGGTCAGCCGGCCACCACGCGGCGCGAGCCGGCCTCGAACTCGGTCAGGTCGCCGGTCTCGCCGGCGCGCACCGCCCGCCGGCCCAGCACGAGCATGTACGCCAGGAAGGCGGCGAGCGCGAGGGCGCCGATCGCGATCTTCGCCCACACCGGCAGAGATGACGGCGTGACGAAGCCCTCGATGATGCCGGAGACGAAGAGGCTGATGGCGCACCCGATCGCCACCGTGAACAGAGCACGGCCGTCCTCGGCGAGCGCCTGGGCCCGCGTGCGCGCACCGGGCGCGATCCAGGCCCAGAAGATGCGGAGGCCGGCCGCCGCAGCGACGAACACGCTGGTCAGCTCCAGGAGCCCGTGCGGCAGGATGTACGCGAACAGCACGTCGCCGCGGCCATAGGCGAACATCACGCCGGCCGCCGTGCCGATCCCGACGGCGTTCTGGATGATCACGTACGGCACGAAGATCCCCGTGATGCCGAACGCGATGCACTGCGCGGCGATCCAGGCGTTGTTCGTCCAGACCTGCCCCGAGAACGATGCGGCCGGATTGTTGGAGTAGTAGTCGATGAAGTCGTGCTCGACGTAGTGGCGCAGCTGGGCATCCTGACCGAAGTTCGCGAGGACATCCGGATTGCCCGCAATCCACACCGCATACAGCGTCGACACGACGATCGTCGCGACGGCGACAGCGAGCACGATCCAGCGGATGCGGTACAGCGCCGCCGGCAGCTGGTACACGAAGAACCGCGGGAGCTGCGAGAAGAGGTTGGACCCGGCCCCGGTGAACCGGAGCCGCGCCGACGCCAGTGCGACGGACAGGCGGTCGCCCGTCGCAGTGGACCCGGCGAGGGTCTTGATCGCCGACAGGTCGGTCGCCCCCGACTGGTACAGCTCGATCAGCTCGTCCGCTTCGCGCCCGTCGATGCGCCGGCGCTTCGACAGCTCCGCGAGCCGGTCCCAGTCGGCGCTGTGCGCCGCCGTGTATGCGTCGAGATCCACATGCTTAGGCTAGTGTCATGCAGACCATGGTCGAGTCTTTTCAGACGCCCGGCGAGCGCGAGCTCGTCACCGGGGAGGCCGTCGCCCTCGACGTCAAGCCGGCCAGTTACATCCTGCGGGCCGCCGGAACCGCGATCGACTGGCTGCTCTCCATGCTCGTGATGCTGGGCGCGATCCTGCTGCTGGTCTGGACCGGTGGCGGTCTCGACGACGCGCTCGGCCGCGTGCTGGTCGTCCTGATCCTCGTGTTCGGGATGGTCGTGCTGCCGATGACCGTCGAACTCTCCTCCCGGGGCCGCTCGCTCGGCAAGCTCGCGGTGGGCGCCCGCATCGTGCGCGACGACGGCGGGGCGATCGGGTTCCGTCACGCGTTCATTCGGGCCCTCGTCGGTGTGCTCGAGATCTTCCTGACCTTCGGCGGTGTCGCCGCGTTGGCCGGACTGCTCAACGCGCGCTCCAAGCGCCTCGGCGACCTGCTCGCCGGAACGTACAGCCAGCTGGAACGGGTCCCGAAGGTGACTCCGCTGGCCGTCGCCCTCCCCCCGCAGCTCGCCGTCTGGGCGGCGACAGCCGACGTCGGAAAGCTTCCGGACCGGCTGGCGCGCCGGATCGCCCAGTTCGTGCGGCAGGCGCCGCACCTCACCCCGGCGGCGCGCATCGGGCTCAGCGGCGAGCTGGCGAACGAGGCCGCCGCGTACGTCTCCCCGATGCCCCCGGTCGACGCCGAGACCTTCCTGGTCGCCGTCTCCGTCCTCCGCCGGGACCGCGAAACCGTGGCCCTCGGCCTCGAGCACGACCGGTTGCAGCGACTCGACCCGGTGCTGGCCGGGCTGCCCCACGCGTTCCCCGACCGCTGACCGCCGCGTGCGGAACGCTCCGCCCGCCGACCCGCCAGGAGGCACCGCCATGCCCGAGTACCGCGCACACTTCGACGCGACCGTCAGCTTCGTCAACGGCGGAGGCCTGGAGGCCACCGGCTTCCGGCTCGACCTGCCGACGGATGCTCTGGACGCGTCCGACATCGCCCGCCTCTTCGTGCGCCACCTCGGCCTGGCCCTCGTCGGGGACGTGACCCTGGCCAACCTCTCGATCGTCGAGGAGCAGCACCGCGGCAGCCGGGGCGTCGAGACTGCCGGCGGCGAGGACCGCGTGCGTCGCGTCGTCGACCTGAGCCACCGCATCCGGGCCGGTCTGGTGACGTACCCCGGGCTGCCCGCACCGACCATCACGCCGCACCTGACGCGCGAGGACTCGCGAGCGAGATACGCTCCGGGCACCGAGTTCGCGATGGACATCATCACGATGATCGGCAACACGGGCACCTACCTCGACAGCCCCTTCCATCGTTTCGCCGACGGCGGCGACCTCGCCTCGCTCGACCTCGCCACCCTCGTCGACCTGCCCGCCGAGGTCTTCCATGTCAGCGATGCCGGTTCCCGCGGCATCCCGGCCGAGGTCTTCTACGACCGCGAGCTCGCCGGCACGGCCGTGCTGCTGCACACCGGCTGGGACGCCCACTTCGGCACGCCCGGGTACGTGACGGGCTCGCCCTACCTCACCGAGGAGGGCGCACGGCACCTCGTCGCCGCCGGGGTGCAGCTCGTCGGCATCGACGCCCTCAACATCGACGACACGGAGTCGGGCGGCGAACGGCCCGCGCACACGCTGCTGCTCGAGGCCGGGATCCACGTCGTCGAGCACCTCACCGGGCTCGGCGCCGTGCCCGCCCGCGGCGCGCGCTTTACGGCCGCACCGCCGGCTGTCGAAGGCTTCGGCACCTTCCCGGTGCGCGCCTACGCCGTGATCTGAGGCCGTGCGGCCAGGGCCGCGCAGGCGCGTCAGTCGTGCAGGATGCGCTGGAACAGCACGTGATCCTGCCAGCGTCCCGCGATCTGCAGGTAGGCCGGCGCGACTCCGATGCGCTCGAAGCCGGACCGCACGAGCACCGACTGGGAGGCGTGGTTCGCCGTCAGCGTCGCGGCCTGGATGCGGTGCAGCCCGAGGTCGTCGCGGGCCGTCTCGATCACGGCGGTCAGGGCGGCCGAGGCGAGCCCGCGGCCCGTGTGGTCGCGGTCGAGCCAGTAGCCGATCGAAGCGCTCTGGAACGCCCCGCGCACGATGCCGCTCAGGTTGATGATGCCCGCGATCGTCACGCCCTCGGCGAGCACGAGGGGGAGTCCCAGGCCGAGGTCGCGCATGCTGAGCTTCTCGCGGATCTGCTCGAGCTGGCCCGCCGGCGTGAAGAACGCCTCGGTTCGCGTGGGATCCCACGGAGCGAGGTGGCCCCGGTTGCGCACGTAGGCGTCGGCCAGCGCGCCGGCGTCGTCTTCGGAGAGGACGCGCAAAATGATTCCTCCGGGAAGCCCCCGGTCGGCGAATGTCGTCGCCATCAGTAGCGGTAGTGGTCGACTTTGTAGGGGCCGTCCACCGGTACTCCGATGTACGCCGCCTGCTCGTCGGTGAGGGTCGTGAGCTCGACGCCCAGCGCGTCGAGGTGGAGACGGGCGACCTTCTCGTCGAGGTGCTTCGGAAGCACGTAGACGCCGATGGGGTACTTCTCCGGCGAGACGTACAGCTCGAGCTGCGCGAGCACCTGGTTGGTGAACGAGTTGCTCATCACGAAGCTCGGGTGGCCGGTGGCGTTGCCGAGGTTCATGAGCCGCCCCTCGGACAGCACCAGGACGCTGCGGCCGGTGGGAAGACGCCACTCGTGCACCTGCGGCTTGATCTCGACCTTGACGGCGCCCTCGAGCGATTCGAGACCGGCCATGTCGATCTCGTTGTCGAAGTGGCCGACGTTGGCGACGATGGCCAGGTGCTTCATCGCGAGGATGTGGTCGACGGTGATCACGTTGAGGTTGCCGGTGCCGCTGATGAAGATGTCCACCTGGTCGACGACCGACTCGAGGCGAGCCACCTGATAGCCGTCCATGGCCGCCTGCAGCGCGTTGATCGGGTCGACCTCGCTCACGATCACGCGGGCTCCCTGGCCGCGCAGCGCCTCCGCGGCTCCCTTTCCGACGTCGCCGTAGCCGGCGACGAACGCCACCTTGCCACCGATGAGCACATCCGTCGCGCGGTTCAGGCCGTCGGGCAGCGAGTGCCGGATGCCGTACTTGTTGTCGAACTTGCTCTTGGTCACCGAGTCGTTGACATTGATGGCCGGGAAGAGCAGCTGCCCGTCGCGGAAGAGCTCGTACAGGCGGTGGACGCCGGTGGTGGTCTCCTCGGTGACACCGATGAGGTCGGCGGCGACGCGGGTCCAGCGGTCGGCCGATTCGCCGAGCGAGGCGCGTAGCGCGGAGAGGATCACGCGGTACTCGTGGCTGTCGCCGACGGCCTCGTCGGGCACGGATCCGGCGAGCTCGAACTCGCGGCCCTTGTGCACGAGCAGGGTGGCGTCGCCGCCGTCGTCGAGGATGAGGTTGGGCCCGGTCCACTCGGCTCCGGATGCGGTGGCTTCGGCCGACCAGTCGAAGATGCGCTGGGTGCACCACCAGTAGTCCTCGAGGGTCTCGCCCTTCCACGCGAAGACCGGCACGCCGGTAGGATGCTCGACCGTGCCGTTCGGGCCGACGGCGATGGCGGCGGCGGCTTCGTCCTGCGTGGAGAAGATGTTGCAGCTGGCCCAGCGCACCTGCGCGCCGAGAGCCACGAGCGTCTCGATGAGCACCGCCGTCTGAACGGTCATGTGCAGCGAGCCGGCGATGCGCGCGCCGGCGAGCGGCCGGCTCGCGCCGAACTCCTCGCGGAGCGACATCAGGCCCGGCATCTCGTTCTCGGCGAGGCGGATCTGGTGCCGACCTGCCTCGGCGAGCGAGAGGTCGGCGACTTTGTACGGGAGCTCGGTGGTCGAGTCAGCGACGGTGGAGATGGCCATTGCCCCATTCTCGCATCCGCCGGGCCCGCGTTACGCCCCGGCCGGGCTGTGGGCTGTTCAGCCGCGGATGAGCGCGAGCGCTTCGTCGCGGATGCGCTCCATCGTCGCCCGGTCGCCGGCCTCGACGTTGAGCCGCAGAAGCGGCTCGGTGTTCGACGATCGCACGGAGAACCACCAGAACGGCTCGTCTCCGGCCACGGAGCCGGTCACCGTCAGGCCGTCGAGCTCGTCGAAGTCGGCACGGCCGGTGAACGCCTCGACGATGCGCGTGAACGCGGCGGGCACGTCGTCGATCGTGGAGTTGATCTCTCCGGACATCGCGTAGGGGGTGAACTGCGCGGACAGCTCGGACAGCGGGCGATCCTGGGCACCGAACTCGGCGAGCAGGTGCATCGCTGCGAGCATCCCGTTGTCGGCGCTCCAGAAGTCGCGGAAGTAGTAGTGCGCGGAGTGCTCACCTCCGAACACCGCGCCCGACTCGCGCATGGCGTCCTTGATCAGCGAGTGCCCGACCCGTGTGCGCAGCGGAATCGCTCCCGCGGCCTCGATCGTCTCCGGCACGATCCAGGAGGTGATCAGGTTGTGGATGACCGTGATCTCCGCATCCGGGTCTTCGGCGCGGGCCCGCGCGATCTCACGGAGTGCGACGATCGCAGCGACGGCAGAGGGAGTCACCGCGCCGCCGTTCTCGTCGATCACGAAGCACCGGTCGGCGTCGCCGTCGAAGGCGAGACCGAGATCGGCGCCGCGCTCGACGACCGCGCGCTGCAGATCGACCAGGTTCTTCGGCTCCAGCGGGTTGGCCTCGTGGTTGGGGAACGAGCCGTCGAGCTCGAAGTACATCGGGATGACCGTGATCGGCAGCGGGGGAAGGCCGGCCGCTTCGCCGAGCACCGCGGGCACCGTGAGACCGCCCATCCCGTTTCCGGCGTCGACGACGATCGTGATCGGGCGGATCGAGCTCAGGTCGACCAGCGACCGGAGGTAGGCGGCGTAGTCGGCCAGCACGTCCTGCCTGCGGAACGAGCCCGGCACGGCGACCTCGTCGATGCCGTCGCGCAGATACACGGCCGCGCGGTCGCGCACCGCCGCGAGACCGGTGTCGCGGCTGAGGCCCTGCGCACCCGGGCGGGAGAGCTTGATGCCGTTGTAGGTGGCGGGGTTGTGGCTGGCGGTGAACATGGCCGCCGCGGCGCTCAGCGCGCCCGAGGCGTAGTACGACTCGTCGGTGGAGCACAGCCCGATGGAGACGACGTCGCCACCCCGGGCCTGGGCGCCGAGGGCGAACGCCGCGGCGAAGGCAGGAGACGAGTCGCGCATGTCGTGACCGACGACGACCTCGTGCCCCGCAGCGCCGACCTCGTCAACGAACGCCGCGCCGATGGCCGTGACGACCTCCTCGGTGAGGTCGCTCCCCACGAGCCCGCGGACGTCGTAGGTCTTGACGACCCGGTCGAGGGCGGCGCGGAACTGGTCGGTGTTGTCAGAGGTGCTCACGCCCCATAACCTACTTCACCGAACACCTCGTGGCGCACGACCTGCCAGCCTTGCGGGGCGGACATCCGCTCCGCATGGATCGCGCACAGATCGTAGGTGTGCGGCTCGTGACTGAGGCTCAGCGGGCCGAGGACGACCATCGAGTCCGCATAGACGTACGTGAGCGTGGCCACGGCGTCGCGCGGGCACGCCACGCGGGAACAGGGGCGGCTCAACATCGGCCTCAGACTACCGGAGCACCGGCGACGTAGGATGACGACATGCCCCGCAACCGCCGCACCAGCAGTGAGCCGCCAGCAACCTCCCGCTGGCGCAGCAGGCATGGGCGCGGTGCGCGCGGCCCGGTCACCGGCCCGCACCTCCCGATGCTCAACAACCGCATCGACGCCTTCGATATGACCGTCGCGTCCACCGCCGACTACCTCAAGGGGATCTGGCCGAACGAGCTGTCCGATGTCCACTTCGAGGTCGCGGCGACGCCCATCGGCATCTCCGGCGCCGACGGGGTCGATCGCTGGCAGGTCGATCACGCTCACCGCCGCGTCGTGCTGTACCGCGTGCCCATCCAGCGCCTGGCGAAGCTGCACCGCAACGACGATCTGCACCGCCGGATGTACGTGGAGGGCTGCGTCTTCCGCGCCGTCGCCGAACTGCTCGGCAAGGACCCGTGGGATCTGGCCCCGGAGCGCTTCCGCCACTTCTGAGCGGGTCGCAGGCCAGGTGGGAGGCTCAGCGCGGGTACACGTCCAGTGGCGCTGCAAGCGGCCCCGGCGGGTTGAGTGCGAACGTCGAGGCGCTGCCGTCGGCTGAGAAGCTGACGCTCGTCACCAGTCCGCGCGCGCCCTCGATCGTGTTCAGCCCGGCGGCCACCGGCCGGTTGACCGAGCCTTCGGCGGGAACCTTCACGGTCGCCTTCTTGCCGTTCTGGCCCGTGATGGTGACCGTCCGGTCGGCGCTGCCTTGATTGGCGAAGTGGATGAGCGGGGACGGCGCCGTCGGGACGGCGGCGAGGAACCGGTCCGGCATCTGCTCGGACGACACGAACCAGGCGAAGTCGCGGGTCTTCGCTCCGACCACAGCCGTGCGGGCCGCCGCGATGATCGGCTGGGACGAATGGACCGTCACCGTGTAGTTCCCGTCTTTGAGACCCTGGATCGGGATCTCGGCGACCACCCCGGGCTTCACACTGACCGAGTACGAGTTGCCGGCGGCGGTTCCGGTCTCCCCGACGGCGCCGACCGCGACCTCGGCAGGCTGATCGCCCGGCACGAACACCCGCACGGCCGGCAGATCGACTCCGTACCCTTCGCCGACCTGGCCGGCGGTGACCTTCGCGAGCGTGCGGATGGTCACCCCCGAGATCACCTGCGTCGGCGACGGCGAGCCGGTGGGGGCGCTCAACTCGACGCCCCGCGGTTCGATCCCGACCTCGTAGCTCTGCTGGAGGGAGGCAACCACCTGCCCGCCCGAGGTCTTCACGTGCACGACCGGTGCTGACACGCCGGGCGCGAGTCCGGCGAGCGGGACGACCTTCTGGGCGCCCGGCGGGATGACGATGCCGGTGGCTCCCGGAGCATCCACCGCCCCGGTCTCTGCGAAGATCGTGAGGTTCACCGTGGCCTCGACCGCTGTGGGGTTCGACAGCATCACAAGGCTCGTCTGACCGAGGGCGGTCGATCCGGCGACCAGCCAGCTGTCGGCGCTCGGCTCGTCGCACGAGGAGGCGGCCAGTCCGGCGAGATCGTCGGTGACGGCGGCCTGCGACTGCGCGCCGGCCACGAGGGGCGGCGTGGTCGAGCCGGATGGCGTCGGCACGGTCAGCACCAGCGGCGCCTGCGACGGGGTGGCGGCGTCTGAGTCGGGCTTGAGGAGGTGCGTCTGCATTCCGTCGGCGTCCGTCCCGTAGGCCGAGATCGGCTCGCCGAACGACGACGGCGTGGTCGCGGCGCCGGCGTCGGCGGCCAGGGCGAGCAGCGGGCCCGGACAGACGCGCTGCTGGTCGGCGGGAACCGGGGTCACGGTCGACACCGGAGCGGCGACCTGGAACGACGGCAGGGGCAGGAGGGTGGCTCCGGCGACCACGAGGGCGGCGACGCCGACTCCGATCACACCGCTCAGGGCTCGGACCCCGACGCGGGCGATGCCACGCTTGTCAGCCACGGGGGCCTCCTTCCGGCGTTCGTCGCGGTCTGATGATGGTCTCGTCGAGCCCGTCCTCCAGGGTGGTGGGCGTCGTCACGGAGGCGCGCTCCCGGTCGGCGGCGGGCTCGGGCTCCGGCTCCGGCTCGGCTTCGGGCTCCGGCTCCGGCTCCGGCTCGGCTTCCGGCTCCTGCTCCGGCTCCGGCTCGGCTTCCGGCTCCTGCTCCGGCTCGAACTCCTCCCGCCGCTGCGCGCGCGGGTACTCTTCGTCCGCCGACTCGACGGCAGCCTCGTCGTCGGGTTCGACCTCGTACTCCGAGACGGTCTCGTCGCCCGACGATTCCGCGTCGTCCTCGTCCGGTTCGTCCTCGGGCTCGACCGCGGCCTCGTCCTCCTGCTCGGCACGCCGCTTCGGGCGACGGGCGTTGAGCTCTGCGACTCGATCGGCCGAGCGGATGGTCGGAATGGACATCAGCAGCGTCAGGCCGATCACCACGCCCTGAACCACGAGCACGATGGTGCGCCACGGCTGACCCGCGTCCGCCGGGATCTTCGCGGCCGGAGCGACTTCCGCGGTGCCGCGGTCGAACGCCCACAGCCGGCCGTTCGCGGTGCTGCCGACCGGCGCCAGGATCGGGTTGGCGTCGAGCGCGGTCGAGGCGCGGGTTCCCGTGACCTCAGCGGGCGCCGTCGCCTTCTCGTCGAGCGCCGCGGCCGCCGGTGACAGGAGGACGAAGTCGATGCCGAGCTCCCTCATCCGCTCGGTGGCGTCGTAGCCGCTCACCGACGCGAGGTTGCCGGCCAGTGTCGCGAGCTCGCGCTGGCGCGCACTGAGGCTGCGTTCGGTCGAGCCCAGCGTGGTCTGACCGTCGAGCGTCTCGCCGGCGCCGCGGATCAGGTTCGCCTCGATGCCGCCGTCCGGCTGGGGGGTGATTCGCAGCGTGCCGACGCGCGGCTGGGTCGCGGCCTTGGCGGTCACGACGGCCGGCATCGTGCGTCCGCTGCTCTCGGTGACGAGGGACTGGTTCGCGTGCAGAGCGATGGCGGACGGCACGACCGCCACGGCGAGCGCGACGAGCGCCACCCAGGCCGGGTAAACGGCAGCCCGGCCCACCGCGGAGAGCGCCAGTACGGCGGCCCCGACGAGCCCGAGCCAGTAGAGGCTGACGGCCGTGCCCGGCCAGATCGGAACGACGGTCGCGCCGGCGGAGGCCACCTGCACATGGAGGGCGGCGACGGCGGACACGAATCCGGCGAGGGCGACCAGGAGAGCGACGATCGCCCGCGACGAACCGCGGAGGAAGAGCGCCAGGATGGCCAGCACACCGAGCGGCGCGAGCAGAAGAGGCACCACGAGGTTGGGGGCGGCGGCCGGGATCCCGACGGCGGCGGCCAGCGTGTGCCATCCGCCCAGAGTGCCGTCGGGGAAGCCGAGTGCAAGCTGCCAGGCGGGCGTCTGCCTGGCGTCCTGCACGACGCCGGGATCGGCGAAGATCGACAGCCAGGCGCCACGCGAGATCTGCTGCCAGACGAGGGGCGCGAACAGCACGACGGCCGGCAGCGGTATGAAGACGATGCGCGCGGCGCGGCGGCCGGCGAACGCGATGGCTGCGATCCAGGCCACCAGCAGGGCCGGGATGAGCGCGGGTGCGCAGGCCACGGTGGCCGCGGCGAGCAGGGCGGTCACTGCGCTGGCCGCCCAGGAGCGTCGCGCCGCGAGACCGGCGAAGAAGAGCCAGGGCAGCAGGATGTGCGCGAGCACGGCTGCCGGACGGCCGTTCTGCAGCCCGACGATCAGTGTCGGCGCGATCGCGTAGGCGAGACCCGCGAAAGCGCGCAGGAGCGTGCGGTTCGTGAGGCGGGCGGCGGCGAGCCAGGCGCCGAGGGCGGCCAGCGGCAGCGCTGCGAAATAGAGCACGACCAGCGACAGGGAGGGGTTCCAGAACGTGAGCGTGCCGAGAACCGCGAGCACGGCGGCGAACGGGTCCGCCGCACCGACGAAGCCGAGCCCGAGATCGCGCCAGCCGTAGCCGAGCTGTGCCCAGAGCTGGCCGACCGAGTCGTTCAGGGGAAGCAGTCCCCCGCCGGTGATCGTGTTGCTCCCGAGGAGGGGGAAGAAGAGCACGATCCCGATCACGAGGGCGGCGGCGACGGTCCAGCCTCCCCCGGTTCCGAAGAAGTCGAGTTCTTGGCGCTCGCCCTGCTGGCCGACCATCGCGGCTTCGCGTTTCAGCGCCCGCGCACGCCGGACCTCGTCGAACGGGATGCGCAGCGGCGCCACCGCCGCCCACCCGACCGCCTTGTTCGCGGCGAGCGTGCGGCGGGCGTTGCCGACCCTGCGTCCGGAGAAGGCGACCGCGAAGGCTGCGGCGAGCTCGCCGCCGACGGCGCCCGGCTCCTTGCGGACGATCCGGCCGATCGACCGGAGGATGGCGAGCGGCACGAGGCTCAGCCAGTGGAAGGGCACTGCGGCCCCCGGCGCGTAGACCATGCGACGGTGCAGCTGGGCGGCACGTCGTTCTTTGACGAGACGACGGCGGACGCGCCACTTGCGCGAGAGGTTCGGTCCGGCGATGCCGTCTCCGGCGATCGCCACACGTGCCTGCGCGACGAGCATCACGCGGAACCCGGCGAGACGGACCCGGGTGCTGAAGTCGAGGCCGTCGTCGGCCGTCGGGAGCCCCGGGTCGAAGCCGCCGAGGGCATCCCACAGCGTGTGGCGCACGATCATACCGGCGGACGACACCGCGAGCACATCGCTCAAGCCGTCGTGCTGCGCCTGGTCCATCTCGTTCTCGACGAGAGGCACCGCGGCGCCGAGCGGGGTCATCGCCTCGCCGAACTCGCGGATGAAGGCGGGGTCCTCCCAGTCGACCAGCTTGGGACCGGCCACGGCGACGGAGGGCGATACCTCGACGGCGGCGAGCAGGGCCTCGAGAGCGCCTGGCTCCGGAGCGGTGTCCTGGGCGAGGAGCCAGAGCCATTCGTTGTCGGAGGCGGGCGGAGCCGTGACGCGCACGGCGGTCGCCAGCGCGGCGCCGAACGGGAGCCTCTCCTGCACGGAGAGCAGCTGGGTGGGACCGGATTCCGCGAGCAGGCGGGGGGCGTCGTCGGTGGACGCGCAATCGACGGCGATCACGGCATCCGGTTTTCTCGTCTGCGCTGCGACGGCGTCGAGAGTGCGCTGAAGATGGTGGCCACCACTGTGGGCGACGACGATGGCGGTGACTCTCGGATACATCGGAGTCAGCCTAAGTTGGCCTTCGACGTATCCCGTTCATCTCTCGGGCGCGGCGTGGATTCGCGCCGGATGCCCGCCCCGCTGCGACGAGTCAGGAGGACTAGCCTGCGCGCTTGCGGAGTTTGCGGCGCTCGCGCTCGGAGAGGCCGCCCCAGATGCCGAAGCGCTCGTCGTTCGCGAGTGCGTACTCCAGGCACTGCGAGCGCACCTCGCAGGAGGCGCAGATGCGCTTGGCGTCGCGGGTCGAGCCGCCCTTTTCAGGGAAGAACGCCTCGGGGTCGGTCTGGGCACAGAGCGAGTCGGTCTGCCAGGCCAGCGGGTTGTCGTCGTCGACAGTGGACCGCACCCCCGGAACGCCCAGCTTGACCGGATCGATGAACCAGTCGTCGGGTACCCCGGAACGATATTCAGGAACTGTCATATCGGTCTCCCACCCATTAACTGCTCTGCACGTAAAGGCAACGTGTTGTTGATAATTACACCGTTGTCATTCGATTACGTCAAGTCGCGAATCGTAAAGCCTTGAGCGCTGGTCGAGAGTTCACGACGCGCCGAAGGTCGACAACAATCGCGACACGCCCGGGCGTTCTACCCCCGTGCGCATCGCGTTCAGGAGGCCGCTTGCCGTGCTTCCCAGGCGCTGCGGACCATTTCCTCGAGCGAGTGCCTCATCTTCCAGTCGAGATCGCGTGCTGCGAGCTCTCCCGATGCCACGATCCTGGCAGGATCTCCAGCGCGGCGCGGCCCCACTTCTGGGGTGAACGCGATACCGGTCACAGCGGCCACCGTCGCCATGATCTCGCCCACCGAGACCCCGTCCCCGCTGCCCAGGTTGTAGACGGGCGCGATCGGTTCCCCGGCGTCGAGGCGTTTGGCCGCCGCGACGTGCGACGCCGCGAGGTCGGCGACATGGATGTAGTCGCGCACGCAGGTGCCGTCGGAGGTCGGATAGTCGTCCCCGTTGATCCGCGGGACGCGGCCGTCGACCAGGGCGTCGAAGACGAGCGGGAAGAGATTGTGCGGGCTCGTGTCGCGCAGCGAGGGGTCCCCGGACCCGACGACGTTGAAGTAACGGAGCGACGTGTGGCGCAGACCCGCGGCGACCCCCTGATCGCGCAGCAGCCACTCCCCGATCAGTTTGGTCTCGCCGTACGGCGACTGGGGGTTCTTGGGGGTGTCCTCGGTCACAAGGTCGACGTCGGGTGTGCCGTAGACGGCCGCTGAGGACGAGAAGACCATCGCGTCGACGCCGGCATCCGCCATCGCCGCCAGCAGCACGGCGGTTCCGGTGACGTTCTGCTCGTAGGTGTGGAGCGGCCGCTGCACCGAGACGCCGGCGTATTTGAACCCGGCGACGTGCACGACACCGGTCACGCCGTTCGCGCGGATGACCTGGTCGAGCAGCTCGCCGTCGAGGATCGTGCCGCGATGGAACGGGACGCCGGCCGGCACGAACTCCTCGTGCCCGCTCGACAGGTCGTCGACGACGACCACGTCGATGCCCTCGCTCAGGAACGCCCGGACGATGTGAGAACCGATGTATCCGGCTCCTCCGGTCACCAACCACGTCACGCGACGCACCTCCTCGCGCCGGCACCGTGCCGGCCACGCGCCACCCTATCGCGACCGGCGGTCGGCGACCGGACCGGGGTCAGGTCGTCGTTTGCCGGTCGTCGTCGGCAACGCGCCCGGGATGACGACAGCTACCGGCAAACGACGCGCCCTGGCGACGCCGGCGTCGCCGGATCACACGAACGCCGCCTGGCCGGTGATTGAGCGGCCTACGATGAGCGTGTTCATCTCGCGCGTCCCCTCGTAGGAGTACAGCGCCTCGGCGTCGGCGAAGAACCGGATGACGTCGTAGTCGATCACGATGCCGTTGCCGCCGAGGATCTCGCGGCACCAGGCGACCGTCTCGCGCATCCGGGCGGTGGCGAACGCCTTCGCGAGGGCGGAGTGCTCGTCGCGCTGCTCGCCGCGGTCGAGCATCTCGGACACGCGTGTGCAGAGGCCGATCGACGCGGTGATGTTGCCGAGCGATTTGACGAGCAGGTCCTGGATGAGCTGGTGGGCGGCGAGCGGCTTGCCGAACTGGACGCGCTCCTTCGAGTACCGCACGGCGGCCTCGTAGGCGCCGACGGCGACGCCGACCGCTGCCCACGCCACCTCGGCGCGGGTGAGCCGCAGCACTGCCGCTGTGTCTTTGAAGCTGTTGGCGTTCTGCAGGCGCAGCGACTCGGGGACGACCACGTTCTCGAGAGTGATGTCGGCGTTCTGCACCATGCGCAGCGACTGCTTGCCCTCGATCTTGGTGGCGGTGTATCCGGGCGTCGAGGTCGGGACGATGAAGCCCTTGACCTGGCCGTCCTCCTCGCTCTTGGCCCAGATGATGGTGATGTCGCTGAAGGTGGCGTTGCCGATCCAGCGCTTGGAGCCGTTGAGGACCCAGTTGTCGCCGTCACGCTTCGCGACGGTGCGCAGACCCTGCGCCGAGTCGGAGCCCGAGAGCGGCTCGGTCAGCCCGAACGCGCCGAGCACCTCGCCGGAGGCCAGCTTGGGCAGCCATTCGGCGCGCTGCTCGGCCGAGCCGCAGACGCCGACGGCGCCGACGGCCAGTCCGTTCTGCACGCCGACGTACGTGCTGACCGATGCGTCGACCCTGGCGAGCTCGAGTGCGGCCCAGCCGCGGAAGACCGCCGAGTTCTCGAACGGAGCCGTCTCCGGGAAGCCGAGCCCGATCACGCCGCTGCGGTGCAGCCCCTCGATGATCTCGTGCGGGAACTCCGCCTTCTCCCAGTACTGGTTCACCACCGGCTTCACGTCGGACTCGAGGTAGGCGCGCAGGCCGGCGAGGAAGTCCTTCTCGCGGTCGGTGAGAAGGTTCTCGTAGCCGTAGAAGTCGCTGGCGAGAGTCTCGAAGGCCATGTCTGCTCCATTGCGTGCCGGGATGCGGGGTGACGTCCGGAAAGGACCAGCGTCAGCCTAGGGAGCGCACCCCGGTCGTTCAAAGCGATTGGTAGTTTGGTCTAACGATTCGGAAGGGACCGTGACGGATGTTTGTGCGCATCGGCAATACCCCACGCGATTACGCCTGGGGCTCCACCACGGAGATCGCGGGGTTGCTCGGCACGACTCCGTCCGGGTATCCGGAGGCGGAGCTGTGGCTGGGCGCGCACGCCGGATCCCCGTCGGTGATCCTCGACCCGTCGCAGGTCGACGGCGCCCCCGACCTCGCCGCCTGGATCGGCCGCGACCCCGGCGAGGCGCTCGGAGACGCATCCGGGCGCCTGCCGTATCTGCTCAAAGTGCTCGCGGCGGCCGGCCCCCTGTCGTTGCAGGCGCACCCGTCGAACGCGCAGGCCGAGGCCGGTTTCGCGCGCGAGAACGCGGCGGGCATCCCGCTCGACTCCCCCGACCGCAACTACAAGGACGCCTCCCACAAGCCGGAGCTGATCTTCGCGCTCAGCGACACGTTCGACGCGCTCTGCGGGTTCCGCGACGTGGCCAGGAGCGCCGCCCTGTTCGGCCGGCTGGCCGCGTCGGCGACCAACGAAAGGCGTGACACCATCGAGTCGTTCGCCCGCACGCTGGACGGCGACCCGTCGGCCGTCCTGCGCTCGGCCACAGAGTGGCTGCTCGGAGGCGACCCCGCCGTCTCACGGCTCGTCGGCGCCGTCTCCGCGACAGCGGAGACCATCGTGCCGGATGCCGGAGGAGACGACCTCGCCGTGGCCGCCGACACGGTCCGGATGCTCGCCGCAGCCTTCCCGGGCGACCCGGGCATCGTGCTCGCCCTCCTGCTCAACCGCGTGACGCTCACCCCCGGCCAGGTGCTCTACCTGCCGGCCGGGAACATCCACGCCTACCTCCGCGGACTGGGCATCGAGCTGATGGCCGCCAGCGACAACGTGCTGCGCGGCGGCCTCACCCCCAAGCGCATCGACGTTCCCGAGCTGGTGAGCATCCTCGACTTCTCGCCCATCGACGCGAAGCCGCTCGCGCCCGAGCATCCGGCGCCCGGTGTCGAGGTGTTCCGGCCGGACGTGCCCGACTTCGCCCTCGACCACGTGGTGGTGGGCGGCGCGGTCGCCGAGGCGCGGCTGCCGCTGCCCGGCCCCGCGATCGCGCTCAGCACGGGGGGAGTCGTCACGATCGCCGGTGCGCACGGCAGCGTGGAGCTGTCGCGCGGCGAGTCCGTGTTCGTCACGCCCGACGAGGGCGAGCTGACCGTTCGGGGCGACGGGACCCTGTTCGTGGCGACGCCGAACGTGTAGTTTCGGCCTCATGGCGACGACGGTGTTCGTCGAGACCTTCGACGGCGACGACCTCGACCCGGCGGTGTGGACGACGAGCTACCTGCCGGCGTGGAGCTCGCGCGCGGCCTCGGCGGCGACCTACCGCGTGAGCGACGGAGAGCTGTCGCTCACGATCCCGCCCGACCAGCCGCTCTGGTGCCCCGACCTGCACGACGGGCCGTTGCGCGTCTCCGCCGTGCAGACCGGGAACCGGTCGGGGCCGGTCGGCAGCACGGACGGTCAGCAGCCGTTCCTCGACGGGATGCTGGTGCGCGAGGAGCAGCCGACCACGATCGGCTTCGCTCCGCTCTTCGGGCGCATCGAGGTGGAGTGCCGGGCGACGATCACGGCCCGCTCGATGTTCTCGGCGTGGATGGTCGGCCTGGAGGACCGGCCGGAGCGGTGCGGCGAGATCTGCCTGGTCGAGGTCTTCGGCGACACGAGGCTGGTCGGCTGCGGCGTGCATCCGTTCCGGGATGCCCGGCTGCGGGAGGATTTCGACACGCTCGACCTCGGCCTCGACGTCGGCGACTGGCACACCTATGCGGCCGACTGGACGCCGGGCGGCGTCGTGTTCTCCGTCGACGGACGGATCACGCGGCGAGCGCAGGTGTCGCCGGACTATCCGCTGGAGCTGATGCTGGGCGTCTTCGACTTCCCCGAGGGCACGGCGGCCGAACCGGACGCGCCGACCGCCGAGCTCCGGGTGCGCCGGGTCGCAGGGGCGTCGCAAGTGCACTCCACTAGTCTTTCGAGGTGACTTCAGCAGCCTCGATCCGCACCCGCGCACGCTCCGTCACGGGCGCCGACGGGACGGTCGCTTTTGCGACGCTGCTGATCTTCACGCTCTTCGCGGGCGACTTCTGGCGCGACCTGATCAGCTGGCCGGGCTATTTCGTGCTCGCCTTCGCGCTCGTGGTGACCAGCATCGTCCTGTTGGCGCGGTTGCGACCGGCGTTCAACTGGCGGCGCACACCCCGGATGCTCGTCCTCTTCCTGCTCCTGGCGACTGCGTCGATCGCGTGGTCGTTCTATCCGGGGGCGAGCGCTCTCGGCGTGCTGGCGCAGTGGGTCACCACGGCGGCCGCAGCGTTCGTCGCCCTCTGCCTCGACTGGCCGCAACTGCTGCGCGCGCTTGCCAATGCGTTCCGCTGGATCCTGGGGCTGTCGCTGGTGTTCGAGCTGATCGTGTCCCTGTTCGTGCGGCAGCCGATCCTCCCCTTCTGGGCGCCGTTCCCCCCGGGCAAGCAGCCGGCGGCGTTCTACTGGAGCCGCGACCTGCTGTTCCACGGCGGACAGATCCAGGGCATCCAGGGCAACAGCAATCTGCTGGCGATGGTGAGCCTGCTGGCGTTGATCGTGTTCGGCATCCAGCTCGCCGACCGCACGGTGCGCCGCGGCACCGGCATCACGTGGATCGTCATCGCGGCCCTGATGCTGGCGCTCACCCGGTCGTCCACGGTCATCGTCGCCCTCCTCTTCACGGCGGTAGTGCTCGGGTTCGCGCTGTGGACAAGGCGGGCCGGGCCGGAGCATCGGCGCCCGGTGTACCTCACCGCCGCCGCGCTCGTGGTCGTGGGAGCCGTGCTCGCCGTCGTGTTCGCGGCGCGCATCCCGACGCTGCTCGGCAAGAGCGAAGACCTCACCGGCCGGCTGGGAATCTGGGACCAGGTGATCGCCCTCGCCCAGCAGCGCCCGGTCTTCGGCTGGGGCTGGGTGAGCTATTGGGCACCCTGGGTGAAACCGTTCGACGGGCTCGCGGTGCGCAGCGGGGTGCAGTACCTTCAGGCCCACAACGCCTGGCTCGACGTGTGGCTGCAGCTCGGTATCGTCGGCCTGGTCGTCTTCATCCTGCTCGTGCTGTCCACCCTCAAGCGCACCTGGTTCCTCGCGGTCGACCGCCCGCGCCTCGGCGTCGCCGACGACCAGCCGTACCGGGCGCTCACCCTGCTGCCGCTGCTGGTGCTCGCCGCGTTCCTCGCGCAGAGCGTCGCGGAGAGCCGGCTGCTCATCGAAGCGGGCTGGCTGCTGCTGGTGGTCTTCTCCGTGAAGACGAAGCAGACCGCACCGTAGGATTGCTGCATGGCCGCGACCCGACGTTCACTGGTCCCCGTCGCGGTGACCGAGTTCCTCGGGTCTGCGCGGTTCAATTCGGTCCTCTCGCTCGTCGCGGTCGGCGTCGGATTCTCGACGCACGCGATCCGTGCGGTCATCGGCTGGCCGGGGCTGATCGGCGCGCTGGGCGTGCTGGTGGTGCTCGCGGCGCTCTCCTTCATCGCGCAGCGCAAGCTGATCGAGTGGCACGGTCTGCTGCCGATCTCGATCCTGCTGTTCGTCGCCTGGTGCGCGCTCAGCCTGTTCTGGAGCAGCTACCAGTGGGCGACGGCGGCCGGGGTGATCTACCAGCTGAGCTTCGCGTTCCTCGCCGTGTACATCGCGCTGGTGCGGGACGCGATCCAGATCGTGCGCGTGGTGGGAGACGTGCTGCGCTTCCTGCTCGCCGTCTCGCTTGCGCTCGAGGTCGTGAGCGGGCTGCTGCTCGACCTGCCGATCCGGTTTCTGGGGATCCAGGGCAACATCGCCCTCGGCGGCCCGATTCAGGGGCTCTTCGGCTCCCGTAACCAGCTGAGCATCGTCGCGCTGATCGCCTTCGTCACTTTCCTCGTGGAGTTGCGGACCCGGTCGGTGCGCCCGCCGCTGGCCGCCGTGTCGATCACGCTCGCCGCGGTGAGCATCCTGCTGGCGCATTCGCCCGTCATCGCGGCGGTGTCGCTGGTCGTCGGGCTGGCGACCTTCGCCCTCTACGGGATCCGGAAGGTGCCGGCGGCCCACCGGCGCTATTACCAGTGGGGGCTCGCCGCGGTGACGCTGGTGGCGCTGGTGCTCGCCTACGTCTACCGCACGCGGGTGATCGACCTGCTGAACGCGCGTTCCGACTTCCAGGTGCGCTACCAGCTGTGGATCCAGATCTGGCAGCTCATCCCGCTGAACCAGACCGTGGGCTGGGGCTGGGTGGGGGCGTGGCCGCAAGACCTGTACCCGTTCTCCGCCATCGACGCGGCGACCCGTTCGTCGCATGCCGACGGGCTCAACGCCTACCTCGACGTCTACCTGCAGGTCGGCATCATCGGCCTGGCGCTCTTCGTTGGGCTGGTGGCGCTGGCGTTCGGCCGTTCCTGGCTGCTGGCGTCCAACAAGCGCAGCGTGGTCTACGCCTGGGCGCCGCTCGTGCTCGTCGCCCTGCTCACGACCAGCGTCTTCGAGAGCTCGATCCTGATCGAGGCCGGCTGGCTGCTGCTCGTGATCTGCGCGGTCAAAGCGTCGCAGGGCATGAGCTGGCGCCGGCGGCTGCCCCGAAAGCCGGAGCCGGCTGCCGGCTAGGCCGGCTGCACGCTAGGCCGTCCGCGCTAGGCCGGCTGCAGCAGATCGCGCAGCACGTCGGCCCTGCCGCGGCTCGCGTAGGCCGGGTACAGCCCACGGCGCCGGAGCGCGAGCACGGGCCGGATGCGCCGCAGACGGTTTGCCGGGAGGGCGGCGCGCTCAGCCTCGAAGGCTGCCTTCGCCCTAGCGGCGGCGAGGTCCTGGGGTGCGACGGCGTCGCCCAGGGCCGCCAGCCGTTCCGCCAGCACGGCGAAGCGGGCCGCCAGCACGGCGTTGCGGTCGCCGCGCCGTTCGAGCACCCGCCGCAGCTTGTACCGGAGGGTCGGCTCGGCGACGCCGATCTGGTTCGCCCCGTGGAGGCGGTAGTCGATCGTGGGCTCCCGGAGCACACCGACCGTGCCCGTGGCCGCCGCGATGATCGCCAGCCATTCGTCGTGCACCCATTCGCGCGGGAGCGGCAGGGCCTGGGCGAGGAGCTCCCGACGGAAGACCACCGTCGCGCCCGTGGCGAGGTTTCGGCGCAGCAGTGCCCGGAAGGCATCGCCGCTCTCCTCGGCCGCGAACTCGGCCGGCGAGACCTCGAGCGACTCGAACAGTGTGCGCCCCAGCGGCGCGCCGGAGGCCTTCACCAGCGTGGCGTCGGTGTGGAGCAGCGTGAGGTCCTTCTCGGCGTCGAACCGGGCGCCGATCGTGCGGACGCGGTCGACGTGCCACCGATCGTCCTGATCGCTCAACGCCACGAGCTCGCCGTCGGTCGCGGTGATCGCGCGCTCGAAGTTGGCGGTGACACCGGCGGGCGTCTCCCCTTCGAGGATGACGACGTCCGGAAGGCCGGTCCGGCTCGCGAGGGCGTTGCGCACCACGTCGAGCGTGCCGTCGAGCGAGCCGTCGTCCGAGACGACGAGCTGCGCCACGCCGGGCTGCTGGTCCAGGATGCTCGCCAGCTGCTCCGCGATGTACGGCCGCCCGTTGTACGTGCAGAGGGCGACGGAGAGACGGATCATGCGACGGCCGACCGGGAGACGTGCGCGTCCCATGCCGATCGGACGATCTCGTCGAGGCCGCGGCTGGCGCGCCAGTCGAGCTCGCGCGCGATCTTCGCCGGCGAGGCGACCACGATTCCGGAGTCCCCCGGACGCCGCGGTGCGACCTCCGCCTCGAGTTCGGAACCCGACACGGTCAGGATCGCCTGGACCATCGCACGGACGCTGGTGCCCTCCCCCGTGCCCACGTTGAACACCCGGTGGCCGGGCTCGCCCGCATCCGTGCGCTCCACCGCGGCCAGGTGGGCCTCCGCCAGGTCGAGCACGTGCACGTAATCACGCACGCAGGTCCCGTCTGCGGTGGGGTAGTCGTCGCCGAAGATGAGTGGTGGGAGCCCGTTGTCGATGCGCTCGAAGACCATCGGAACGAGGTTGAGCACGGCGTGGTCGGCGAGCTCCGGCCATCCGGTGCCTGCCACGTTGAAATAGCGCAGGCTGATCGCCGACAGCCCGAACGCGCGGGCGGCATCGCGGACGAGCTGCTCCCCCACGAGCTTCGTCTCGCCGTAGGGGTTCAGCGGACGCGTCTCGGCCTCTTCGGTGATCGCATCGCCGTCGACGCTGCCGTAGACGGAGGCGGACGACGAGAAGACGAGCCGCCGGACGGACGCCTCCTCCATCGCGAGCAGCAGGTTGGCCAGCCCGGCGACGTTCTGCTGGAAGTACCAAGCGGGCCGCAGGACGGATTCGAGCACCTGCTTGCGGGCGGCGAAATGCAGGACGGCATCGATGCGCTCTTCGGCGAACAGGGCGGCGAGGATCGCGATCGACGACGGCTCGGAGAGGTCGAGTCGCTCGATGCGCACGTCGGGCACGCGACCGGCGTTTCCCGTTTCGAGGTCGTCGACGATGACGACGTGGTCGCCGCGGCTGCGCAGCAGGCGCACCACATGTGCACCGATGTAGCCGGCGCCGCCGGTGACGAGGATTCGCATGGCCCCGATTCTATGAGACAGGAGTCTGAGCATCCGTTGTACTCGGGCCCGCCGTGTGCGGGCTCGGCGGCTCGGCGGCCGTTTCGGCGACCGTTTCGGCGACCGTTTCGGCGACTGTCTCTGCGACCGTTCCGGCAGCCTTCTCCGGGATCGGCTCGCGGGTCGCAGCGGCCGACACCTGCGCGGCCGGCGGAGCCTGCAGAATCGCCAGCTGCCGGGCGAGTTCGGTGATTTCGCGCTCGGTGTGACGATGACGCCGCTGCTGCAGGATCGAATTGCCGACGAACACGACGATCAGCCCGTAGAGCAGCAGATCCGCTCCACGGCCGACGCCGACCACCCGTGCGACGGCGGTGACCGCCGAGGGGAACACGACGGCGATCACGACCGCGGCGACCAGCAGCAGCATGACGAGCCGCCGGATCGCCAGGTGGCGCAGGCCGCGGCCCGGCAGCATGAGGAAGACCGCGAATGCGGCCAGAACGATGATCAGGATGATCTTGATGGTCAGTTGCCCGGTGTCCACGTTGTCTCCTACTTCAGGAACAGGTCGCTGAGGATGTTGACCGAGTTCCAGACGGATTGGCCCTTCGAACGCGAGTAGTCGGTGTAGACCACGTGCACCGGCGCCTCGGCCCAGCGCAGGTCGTTGCGGCCGATCTCGGCGACGATCTCCGAGGCGTGGGCCATGCGGTTCTGCGTGATGGCGATCGTCTCGGCCGCGTGGCGGTTGAGCGCGCGGAGCCCGTTGTGGGCGTCGGTGAGGTGCACGCCGCTGCTCATCCGCTCGAAGACGATGCCGAGCTTGAGGACGACCCGCTTGACGAAGGCGACCTTGGTGCGGTCGTCGAGGAACCGGGACCCGACGACGATGTCGAGCGGCTGCTCGTCGAGCATGTGCACCATGATGAGCGCGTCGGCCACCTGGTGCTGGCCGTCGGCGTCGAAGGTGACGAAATAGTCGGCGTCCGGATCGCCGAGGGCGTAGTCGAGCCCGGTGCGCAAGGACGCGCCCTGACCGAGGTTCACCGGATGCCGGACCACGACCGCTCCGGCCGCTTCGGCTTCGCGCACCGACGCGTCCGTGCTGCCGTCGTCGACGCAGACGACCTTGGGGAACGTCTTGCGTGCCTCCTCGATCACGGACCGCACGACTGGCGCTTCGTTGTAGAGGGGGATCACGAGCCACGTTCGTTGCTCGACGGGCGGTGTAATCGGTCGTCTCCTCTATCGTCGCCCCGGCCGGGGCGTCGGCTCGAATGGCTGATACATCTTATCGCCACCAGGTCCGCCGAACCTGGACCCCGACCGTGCGCGGGGCGGTTCCGGAGGTTCGCATGGTAGTTTCGATGCGCAATCGCCCAGCACGAGGGCGCCCCTTCACTTCCGAGAGGACACACGGCGTTGGTCTTTGTCGCACCTCAGGCCGATGTCTCGCCCGACGCGACGATCGGTGCTGGTTCCAAGATCTGGCATCTGGCCCAGGTCCGCGAGAACGCGGTGCTCGGCACCGACTGCATCGTCGGGCGCGGCGCCTACATCGGCACCGGCGTGCGCATGGGCGACAACTGCAAGATCCAGAACTACGCCCTGGTCTACGAGCCGGCCGTGCTCGGCGACGGCGTGTTCATCGGACCGGCCGTCGTCCTCACGAACGACACCTATCCCCGAGCGATCACCCCGGACGGCGAGCTCAAGAGCGCCCACGACTGGACACCGGTCGGGGTCACGATCCACGACGGCGCGTCGATCGGCGCCCGGGCTGTGTGCGTGGCACCGGTGACCATCGGCCGCTGGGCGACCGTCGCCGCCGGCGCCGTCGTCACCAAGGACGTGCCGGACTTCGCTCTCGTCGCCGGCGTGCCGGCCCGCCGCATCCGCTGGGTGGGCAAAGCAGGCGTTCCGCTGGAACGAGACGGAGACGACTGGGTGTGCCCGACGACGGGCGAACGATACCGCGAGCAAGATGACGTACTGAGAGAGGTGGTCTGATGACCGAGGCACCCGCCTTCATCCCCGCAGCCAAGCCGATCGTCGGCGATGAGGAACGGGCCGCTGTCGACGCGGTCCTCGCATCCGGGATGCTCGCCCAGGGCGCCGAGGTGGCCTCGTTCGAGACGGAGTTCTCCTCGCACTTGGTCGACGGCCGACACGCGGTCGCCGTCAACTCGGGGACCGCCGGACTCCACCTGGGCCTCCTCGCCGCCGGCGTCGGCCCGGGCGACGAGGTCATCGTCCCCTCCTTCACGTTCGCGGCGACGGCGAACTCCGTCGCCCTCACCGGAGCCCGTCCGGTGTTCGCCGACATCGAGCCGGATCACTACGCTCTCGACGCCGCAGCGGTCGAGGCCGTCATCAGCGAGAACACCGTCGGCATCATGCCGGTCCACCTCTACGGCCACCCGGCCGACATGGACGCACTCGGCTCCGTCGCCGCCCGGCACGGGCTCAAGCTGTTCGAAGACGCCGCCCAGGCCCACGGGGCGTGGTTCGGCGGCCGGCCCGTCGGCTCCTTCGGCACGTTCGCCATGTTCAGCCTCTACCCGACCAAGAACATGACATCCGGCGAAGGCGGCATGGTCACCACCGGCGACGACGAGATCGCCCGTCGCCTGCGCCTGCTGCGCAACCAGGGCATGGAGCGCCAGTACGAGAACGAGATCGTCGGCTTCAACGCTCGCATGACCAACCTCCACGCCGCGATCGGCCGGGTGCAGCTCACCAAGATCGACGGCTGGACCGCGCAGCGCCGTTCCAACGCGGCCTTCCTCGACGCCAACCTCAGCGGTGTCCAGACGCCGGCGGTCGCCGAAGGCGCGACGCACGTCTACCACCAGTACACGATCCGCGTCGCCGAGGACCGCGACGGCTTCGCCCAGGCGCTGCGCGAGGAGTACGCGATCGGCAGCGGGGTCTACTACCCGATCCCGAACCACCGGCTCCCGTCGTTCAACCGTCCGGAAGACCTCCCCGAGACCGAACGGGCCGCGCAGCAGGTGCTCTCGCTGCCGGTGCATCCGTCGCTGAGCCAAGGCGACCTCGACCGCATCGTGTCCGCCGTCAACGCTCTCGCGGGAGCGGGCGCCTGATGGGCGACCTGCGACTGGGCCTCATCGGCCTCGGCATGATGGGCCGTCACCACGCCCGGGTGATCCGCGAGACGGACGGCGTGACGCTCGTCGCCGTCGCCGACTCCTACGGCGACCCGCACGGTGTCGCCGGCGACCTGGACGTCGGCGCCTCGGTCGACGAACTGATCGCGAAGGGCATCGACGGGGCCGTGGTGGCCGTGCCGACCGTCCTGCACGAGGAGGTCGCACTGCGCCTGGCCGACGCCGGCGTGCACGCGCTCGTCGAGAAGCCCATCTCGGGCGATGTCGCGTCGGGGACCCGCATCGTCGAGGCCTTCGAGAACCGCGGTCTGGTCGGGGCCGTCGGCCACATCGAACGGTTCAACCCGGCCCTGCTGAGCCTGCGCGAACGCATCGCGGCCGGCGAGCTGGGCGAGGTGTATCAGATCGCCACGCGCCGTCAGGGCCCGTTCCCGTCGCGCATCGCCGACGTCGGCGTCGTCAAGGACCTCGCCACCCATGACATCGACCTCACCTCCTGGCTCGCCCAGAGCCGCTTCGTCACCGTCGCGGCGCACACCGCTCTGCGTAGCGGCCGCGAGTTCGAAGACATGGTGTCGTTCACGGCTCGTCTCGAGAACAACGTCATCACCAACCACCTCGTCAACTGGCTGTCGCCCATGAAGGAGCGCGTCACGGTCGTCACCGGTGAGCTCGGAGCCTTCGTGGCCGACACCGTCAGCGGCGACCTCACGTTCTACGAAAACGGCACGGTTCGCACCGAATGGGACTCCGTCATGGCGTTCCGCGGCGTGAGCGAGGGCAGCGTGCTCCGCTACGCGCTCACCAAGCGCGAGCCCCTGCGAGTCGAGCATGAGGCGTTCCGGGATGCCATCCTGGGTCGCACCGGCAGCCACCCCGGCATCGTGACCATGCGGGAGGGACTGGAGAACGTGCGCGTCGCTGAGGCCGTGCTCGCCTCGGCCAGACAGTCGACCACGGTCACCGTCTCCGAGTGAAGCGGCCCATGCGGCGGGTCGTGATCGCCTCCCGGCTGTATGCGCCGGAGGTGGGCGCCGCCGCGTTCCGTCTGCGTGCCCTGGCGAATGGCCTCGTGCGCGAGGGGGCCGCCGTCACGGTGGTCACCACCACGCCCCCGACGGGAAGCGCCCGCGCGCCGCACGACCGGGGTGTCCGCGTCTCCCGGTTCCCGGTGCTGCGCGACGCCGGCGGCAACGTGCGCGGCTACATCCAGTACCTCAGCTTCGACATCCCCCTGTTCTTCCGCCTGCTGTTCACGCGGGCCGACCTCGTCGTCTCCGAGCCACCGCCCACGACCGGCCTCGTCGTCGCCGTGACGTCGTGGCTTCGGCGGAGGCCGTACGCCTACTACGCCGCCGATGTCTGGACCGACGGCCTCGTCGCGCTCGGCGCTCCCGCGCCCCTGATCGGGATCATGCGGGCCGTCGAGGGCTTCGTGCTCCGCCACGCGTCCGCGGTCGTCGCCGTGTCCGACGAGGTGGCGGACAAGGTCGTCTCGTTCGGCACGTCGCGTGGCACGGTCGGCGTCGTCGGCAACGGTGTGGACACCGACACCTTCACCCCGGACGGCCCGAGCTCGGAGCGCACCCGGCCGACCTTCGTCTACACCGGCGCGATGTCGGAATGGCAGAGGCCGTCGGTGTTCGTCGAGGCCCTCCCCCGGGTGCGCGAGGTGTTCCCCGACGCTTCGATCCGGTTCTTCGGCCAGGGCGTCGAAGAGCCGCACCTCCGCGAGACGGCGCGACGCCTGGGGCTCGACTCCGTCCACTTCGGCGGCGTCATCCCGCCTGCCGAGACGGCCGGCTGGATCCGCGGGGCGACGGCCGCACTGGCGAGCATCAGCCCCGGGGCCGGCTATGACTTCGCCAAGCCGACCAAGACGTATGCCGCGGCCGCGTGCGGAGTTCCCGTCGTGTTCGCCGGTCAGGGCGCCGGCGCGGCTCTCGTGGCCGACAACGGGCTCGGCTGGCGGTGCGGACACGATCCGCAGTCGGTCGCCGACGCCATGATCGCCGCCGCAAATGCGCAGGCCGACGGCACGACTGCTGCACAGCGCGATCGGCGCGCCGCCTGGGCGCGGGAGAACGCCTCGATCGCAGCCGCGGGCTCGCGCGCGGCCGAGGCGATCCTGGCTGTGGTCAGCCCCGCCGCATCCGCTCGCTGAGCACGTAGACGACACGCTCGGCGGCGTGGCCGTCGCCGTACGGCGTCTCGTCCGTGTCGGCGGGCCGCGGGCGCTGAACGGCGCCGCGCAGCCGCGGGAGGTCGGAGCCGACCAGCTCGTTCCAGCCGAGCTGCACGGTCTCGACCCACTCCGTCTCGGGGCGGACTGTCGTGCACGGCACCCGGAGCAGGAACGCCTCCTTCTGGAGGCCGCCGGAGTCGGTGACCACCCCGGCACTCGCCGAGACCGCCGCGATCAGCTCCGGATAGGCCAGCGGGGTCGTCAGCACGATCGAGCCGCGCTCGAGCGACACCCCCCCGGCCTCGGCTGCGGCGACCAGGCGCGGGTGGGCGAGCAGGTGGACCGGGCGGTCGAGTCCGCCGAGCGCCTCGACGATCGCCGTGAGCCTCTCGGGGTCGTCGGTGTTGTCGGGCCGGTGGATGGTGGCCACATAGTACTGACCGGGCTCCATCCCTGCCGGCCGCAGCCCCGACGCCTGGACCTGGTCGCGCACCTGGAAGAGCACGTCGGTCATCACATCGCCGACCAGGACGCTGCGCTCGGCCAGGCCCTCGGTCGCCAAGTGCTCCATCGCCACCTGCGTCGGGGCGAGCAGCAGATCGGCTGCGTGGTCGGTGAGCACCCGGTTGTGCTCTTCCGGCATCCGGCGGTTGAACGACCTCAGACCGGCCTCGAGATGCGCGAGGGGCAGATGCAGCTTGACGGCCGCCACCGCGGCGGCGAGGGTCGAGTTGGTGTCGCCGTACACGAGCACCCAATCGGGCGCATAGCGCTCGAACACGGGCTCGAGGCCCGCGAGCATGGCCCCGGTCTGCTCGCCGTGCTTGCCGGAGCCGACCGCGAGGTTCACATCCGGCGCCGGAATGCCCAGATCACGGAAGAACACGTCGGACATGATCTCGTCGTAGTGCTGCCCCGTGTGCACGACGATGTGCTCCGCCCTGCCGCGCATGGCAGCGGCGATGGGAGCCAGCTTCACGAATTGCGGACGGGCACCGACAACACTCAGAACGCGCATCGCCCCAGCCTAATTGTTCGGTGCGACGCCGATGACGCGGTAGACGACGCCGGGCCAGGCCTCGGCCGAGCTCAGACGACGACCGTCGATGAGGACCTTGATGCCGGGGAGATCGTTCGGGCCGAGGCCCTTGTAGTCGGCGTGGTCTGTCTGGATGAGAGCGGCGTCCGCCGGGCTTCCGACCGTGTACGGCTCGAAGCCGAGAGCGCGGAGCTCCTCATCGGTGTACAGCGGGTCGTGCACGAGAGGGACGGCGCCGCGCGCGTGCAGCGCGTCGACCGTCGGGAAGACGCCGGAGAAGGCGGTCTCCTTCACGCCTCCGCGGTAGGCGGCACCGAGCACCACGACGCGGGCGCCGGCCAGGCTGCCGTAGGCGCCCTCCAGCATCGCGACGGCATGCGACGGCATGGCCGCGTTCGCTTCGCGGGCGGCGCGGACGATGGTCGCCTCCGGGTCGTTCCAGAGATAGAGACGCGGGTACACCGGGATGCAGTGGCCGCCGACGGCGATGCCGGGGCGGTGGATGTGGCTGTACGGCTGCGAGTTGGAGGCATCGATCACCTGGTACACGTCGATGCCGGCGCGTTCGGCGTAACGGGCGAACTGGTTGGCGAGACCGATGTTGACGTCGCGGTAAGTGGTCTCGGCGAGCTTGGCGAACTCCGCCGCTTCGGCCGAGCCCAGGTCCCACACGCCGTTGGCCCGGGCCAGATCGGCGCGCGCGTCGAAGTCGAGGACGGCCTCGTAGAAGGCGATCGCACGCGCGGCACCGCTGTCGGAGAGACCGCCGATCAGCTTCGGGTACTTGCGGAGGTCGGCGAAGATGCGGCCGGAGAGCACGCGCTCCGGCGAGAAGACGACGTCGAAGTCGACGCCCTCGGTCAGGCCCGAGATCTCTTCGAGGCGCGGCTTCCAGCGGTCGCGGGTCGTGCCGACCGGAAGGGTCGTCTCATAGGAGATCAGGGTTCCGGGGGTGAGGTGGGAGGCGACCGACTCGGTCGCCGCGTCCATCCACGCGAAGTCGGGCCGGGCATCCAGGTCGACGAAGAGCGGGACCACGATCACCACGGCGTCGGCGCCCGGCACCGCGTCCGCGTAGTCGGTGGTCGCCCGCAGCGTGCCGGCCGCGATCGCCGAGGACAGCCCTTCGGCCAGTCCGGCCTCACCCGGGAACGGCACCTGGGCGGAGTTGACCAGTTCGACCGTCCGCGGATTGACGTCGACCCCGACCACCTCGTGCCCTTTGGAGGCGAACTGGGTGGCGAGGGGCAGGCCGATCTTGCCTAGAGCGATAACGGCGATCTTCATCTATCTGTCACTTCCCATGGGGTGCAAAACAATCCTGTCAATCCTATTGGCCCGCACCTCGGAGGAGCCTCCGGGCGGGCGCGGTCTACACTGCGGCGACCGGTCGGGTCACCGGCTCGACAGGCTCGGCAGGCTCCTCGAGTGCCTCGAGCCGGGGCGTCCTGATCGCGACGTACCAGAGCGCGAGCCAGATGGCGACGCCGAACGCGAGCGAGCCCACGACCCAGACGACCATGGGGGTGATCGGCACGTGCCACCACCAGGTGACGAAGTGGTTGAGGTTCGGGTCGGTCACCTGGAGGCCGGAGATGTACCGGCGGAGGTTGATGTGCAGCGCTGCGGAGTTCGCGATCGCGATCCCGACGGCGACCACGCCGACCTGGAGCCGGCTGAACGTGATGGGCCGTCCGCGCACGCTCAGGAGGGCGACACCGGCGAACATGAGCAGCAGGGGGAAGATGTAGCGCGGCTGGATCTGGAAGCCGACCAGGGCACGGCTCACGTACAGCGCCCACATCGGGACGACGATCAGCGCGAGTGTCACGGCGCCCAGCGCGAGGAGCTTCCGTGTCGACGCGGAGCGCAGACCGGCGAAGGTGACGCCGCCGAACAGGGCGATGCACGTCACCGAGACGATGGCGGGCATCGGGGTGTCCAGCCAGCCGAGCCCCCAGGTTCCGAGATTGCCCGCCCAGAGCGATGGGAGGTTGAGGAGGTTGTTCCAGAGCAGCGATGACATGGAGACCGGGTTGGCCTTGCCCCCGCTGCCGCCGCCGAAGCCGGACGACGCCACCGCCGACTGCCCGGCCGTGAGGTAGAAGAACACGCCGACGATCACCAGCGCCGCCGGCAGGATCGCCTTCAGCAAGAACGCACGCGTGCGTTCTGCGGTGAGGATGCCGGCGACGATGACAGCCCCCACCGTGTACAGCGCGGAGTCCGCGCGTGCGCCCGCCCCCATCACCGCCAGCACCACGGAGAGCACTCCCAGCCAGATCGCTCTGCGGCCCTGGGATTCGAAGTAGCCGACCAGGGAGAGCCAGAGCGAGCCGCCCGCGATGACCGCCCACGCGCTCGGATTGTTGGAGGCGACGAGGAAGGCGCCGAGCGGCACGATGCCGATCGCCCATGTCCAGAGCAGCGTTCTTCGCCGCGACGGTGCGAGCAGGAGATAGAGCAGCGTCGTGATTCCGACGAACAGCACCGCGTTCACGATGCGCATCCCGATCACCGACGCGGCGACGTTCGGCGTCACGAAGATGCTCATGAACGAGTAGTAGACCGGCGGGTAGATCCCCTCGAAGTTGCCTCGCATGGTCGGGGTCATGGTTCCGGGCGGCGGCACCACCCGGGTCCGGCACTGCACGTTCAGGATCTTGATGTTGCACTTCGAGTCCGCGATCGCGTTCGGCACGGCCCGCTGATCCGGATGCCCCGGCACCGTCTCGCAGATGCCCGGCCGGTCGCCGAGTCCGCACCAGATGCTGGGGAGGTGGTAGTCGTCGTCGGGGCTGGAGCCGATGGGGGACGATACGGCCCAGGCGATGAGGGCGAGAAGCGCGAAGATCGGGACGAGCCCGATGTACGACCAGCGTCTGCGGCGAGTCGGGGCAGAGTGAGAAACGGGCACCACGGAAGCTTACCCGCCCGCTCCACGGCGATCGCCGTACAGGTAGTCGTAGAACTCGTCCTTCAGCGACCGGAGCCCGTGGTACTGGTTCTCGGACTCTTCGGCCATCACCTGTTCGATCGAGACGGCCGACTTGCGCACCGTCCAGCCGTTGGTGCGGGCGTAGTACGTCATCCACTGGTCTTCGAGCATGAGGTAGCGCGCGGGGAGGTCGAAGAACGTCGCATCGCTCACGAGGTCGAGGTCGGCGACCGCGCCGCCCGTCCCTGCGTAGCCGGCGTCCTCCCCCGGCTCGAGCTCCGACCGTCTCCAGTGGCTGCCGTGGTTGGCGAAGGCCCACCAGGCGGCGATGGTGTGCGGGGCGTAGTCGGCGAGCATCCGGTCGACGAAATCGGGCCCGACCTGCTGGTCGTCGTCGAGCATGATGAACGCGCCGCGGGTGCCCGCGTTCCGCAGCCAGCGGGCGACGACGAAACGCGCGACGCCTCCGATGTTCGCCGGCGACGCGTACAGCTCCACCGAGGACAGCGCGCCGAGCGGGAGGTCCGCCAGCACGCGTTCGAGCTCGGCCTGATGCTGGGGCGCGTTGTTCCAGAGCACCAGCCGCACCGGATGCCCGGACTCCTGGGCCGCGAGCATCCGCACGATCTCACCGAGCCGCTGCGGCCGGTTCCAGAGGCACATCACGAGTGGCACGGCGTCGGTGCGGGGTGTGCCGAGGACGACGGTCGGCGGGATCGGCCGGTCGAGCAGTCTGCGCACCGTGGCGGCGCGACGCTCCTCGCCGCGGGCGCGCAGCCAGTGCGCGGTGACGGCCCGGCCGCGGCCGACGGCGCGGCCTGCGCGTCGTCCCGCACCGTTCACGACGCGCGAGACGCCGTCGGCCGTGCGCCCGACGAGACTCCCCGTATAGCCGCGGACCGCGGCCTCGAGTTCGGCGACCTTGTCGGGGAGGGGACGCAGCGTCTCGACCAGCCGAAGCGTCGACAGCAGCGCGGCGCGGACCTCTACCGCCCGTTCCTCGCCGCTCAGGGCCGTCTCGGGCGAGCCGAGGTCGGCGAGCCGCCCCTCGTACTCGAACACGCCGTCGGCGCTTCCGGCCGCAGCGGGCTCTCCGGGCGCGAGCGCGAGATAGCGGGCGACCGCGAGCTCGGCTTCCGCTCCGCCGCCCGCCCGCGCTCGCACCTGACGGATCGACCGCTGGTCGAACCGGAGCACCTCGACACCCGTGCCGGGCACCGGGACGTCCGCGCCCGGGCGGAGGGCGGTGCGGGTGGACGGGGCGACGGTCAGGCCGACCGATTCCGCCTCTGCAGGCGGACGGAGGTCGCGGAAGGTGAGGCGCGCGAGGCCGGAGCCGGTGGCGGCGGGCGCTCCGGTCATCCGGGTCACGGGGGCGTCGACGCGCGCAGCGTCGCGCGTGAGCCTCGCGAAGGCATCGGCGAGCCGGGTGCCGGGGTCGGACGCGATCCAGAACTCGCCGCCGTGGGCGTCGAGGTGCCAGCCCCCGCCCGACGGACTCCAGGTGCGCGCGAATTCGACAGTGGCGTCGAGCTCCGGAGCATCCGGCACCGCCTCCGCCGCCAGGCGCACCTCGTCGTCGTGACTCTCGTCGACGAGGACGATGTGGTCGACGCCTTCGCGCCGATAGTGCTGCACCGAGGACTCGACGATGTCGGCGTCCCCGTCGTTCAGGCGGAGCACCACGGTGAGCGCCATCGACGTCACGCCAGCTTTTCGCCTGAGAGCGCAACCTCGCCGAGATCGTCCGCCACCGGCTCCGCGTGCATCGCGCCGACGGCGTAGGGGTAGTACGGCACGTCGAACGACGCCACCTGCGGCAGGTCGTGGATGTGGCGCCCGGCTTCGTCCATCAGCGAGACGTTCACGAAGTACTTGCCCGAGCCGAATCGTGCGTCTTTGATGGTGAAGCGGATCGTGCGGGGCTCTTTCAGCCGTTTCAGGTGGATGCCCAGACGCTTCGTCGTCGTGCCGTACACCGCCTGACCGTTGGGGGTGTCGATCTGCACAGCCGCCATCCAGTCGTCGAGGCCGTCGAAGTGCTCGACGTCGAGCTCGACCACGAGGTCGTCGCCGGGAGCGACCGGATCGTGCGCGTCTCCGCCTGCCCGATGCACCCGCGCGGCGGTGATCCTGCCGCGCCCCATGATGGCGTCCTGTCCGCCGCCCTCGGCGAGCCGCCGCTCCTCGAGGTTCTCGCGCAGCAGCGACACCGCCTGGTTGGGGTCGCCCTCGAAGATCACGTTGCCCTTGTCGAGCAGGATGACCCAGTCGCACAGCTCGGTGACCTGGCTCAGCGAGTGGGTCACCAGCAGGATGGTGCGACCCTGCTCCTGGAACGAGCGGATCTTGTCGAGGCACTTGCGCTGGAAGGCCTCGTCGCCGACCGCGAGGATCTCGTCGACCAGCAGGATGTCGGGGTCGGTGTGCACCGCGACGGCGAACGCCAGCCGCACGTACATGCCGGACGAGTAGAACTTGACCTGGGTGTCGATGAAGTCGGCGATGCCGGAGAAGGCGACGATCTCGTCGAACCGCTCCTCGGTCTCCTTGCGCGAGAGTCCGAGGATCGACGCATTGAGGAACACGTTCTCCCGGCCTGTGAGGTCGGGGTGGAAGCCGGCGCCCAGCTCGAGGAGCGCGGCGATGCGTCCGCGGTGGCTGACCACTCCGGTCGTCGGCTCGAGGATGCCGCCGATCACCTTGAGCAGCGTGCTCTTGCCGGAGCCGTTGTGTCCGATCAGGCCGATGGTGCTGCCTGCCTTGATCGTTGCCGAGACGTTGCGCAGCGCCCAGAAGTCCTCACGGTGCTGGCGGCCGCGACCGAAGGTCACGAGGCGCTCCTTGAGCGAGTTGTCCTTGCGCACGACGAATCGCTTCGAGACGTCGTCGACCACGATGATCTCGGGGATCCCGGTGCTGTCTGTGCTGGCTTCCACGGTGTTCGGCATCGTCGCTCCCATCACAGTTCCTGGGCGAAGTTGCCCTGCAGACGGGCGAACACGCGCTGGAACCCGAACAGCATGACGAGCCCGACGGCGCAGGCGATCAGGATGCGCGGCATCAGCCACTCCGGGGAGGGCACGTCGTCGCCCGCCACCCACATCGCGCGCTGGAAGCCCAGCACGGCGAGTGTGATCGGGTTGTCGGTGTAGATGTCG
This sequence comes from Leifsonia sp. NPDC058248, assembly GCF_042881905.1. NCBI lineage: Bacteria > Bacillati > Actinomycetota > Actinomycetes > Micrococcales > Microbacteriaceae > Leifsonia > Leifsonia sp. NPDC058248. Next base: position 328,162 of record NZ_JBHVXB010000003.1, on the reverse strand, counting down.
AGGAGGATCCCGTCGCCCAGCACGTTCTGCACGGTGGACCACGGGTACACGATCGGCGACGCCCACATCAGGATCATGATGGAGACCTCGACGAGGTATTGGATGTCACGCAGGTAGACGTTGAGCGCCGAGAGCAGGATGGCGAACGCCGTGCCGAAGATGACGATCAGCAGGAACGACGGGACCAGGAACACGATCCCCGGATGCCAGGGGAACTTGCCGAGCGCCAGGGTCGCCACGACCAGGATGCCGAACTGGATGAGGAAGTTGAAGAGGGCGGAGCCCACGCTGGCGAGCGGGAAGATCTCCCGTGGCAGGTAGATCTTCTTGATCAATCCGGCGTTGCCGACGATCGACGAGGTGCCGCTCGAGACGATCTCGCTGAACAACGTGTACGCGGTCAGGCCGGTGAAGACGTAGATCGCGAAGTCGGGGGTGCCTTTCGCCGCCTGCAGGAACTTCCCGATGACCACGTAGTAGATGACCAGCTGCGTGAGCGGCCGCACCAACGACCAGAGGAACCCGAGCGCGCTGTCCTTGTACTTGGCCTTCAGATCGCGGCGTACGAGCAGACCGAGCATCTCGCGCTGCGACAGGACGTCGCGGATGGCCGACCAGGTCTTGCCGAACCCGCCGGCCGTCGGGCCGACCTGCACCATCGGCTTCGTGGCGAGGGCGGCGAAACGCGCCTCGCGCATTTCGTGATCAGTGAGTGGAGTCGTCATGGGCAGGTGTAAGCATAACCGCTCGCCCGGGCGCGGAACCTGAGAGCGCGGGGCCGCTCAGCGTTTGGTGACGCGCACCACCACGCGCTTCCCCGCCCGGAGCAGTCGGCGCACGGGGCGCATCGCCGCAGAGCGCTGAAGCGTCCCGATGCGCTCGTTCAGGATACGGACGTCTTCGATGAGGCCGTCGATGCGCTGCTTGCCCTCGTCGACGTAGTGCAGCAGTTCGTCGATGCGGGCGTCGCGGGCGCGGATCTCGCCGATCGACTGCGCCTCGCTCGCGGCCAGCACCGGACCCCACCGTCGTGACGCCGTCACGTCGTCGTCGTCGAGCGGCTCGTCTGCCACGACCGAAGGAACGGCGGAGGCGATCCGGGTGTCCTCCACGAACACGCCATCCCGGATGCCCGCCTCCAGCTCGTCGCGGTCGGGATGACGGATGACGTAATACGCCTTCAGCGCCCCCGCCGCCCAGCGGTGGTATTCGCGCATCCCGTGGTGGTTCGGGCTCGGCCGGAGCACCGGATTCGCCTCGTAGGCGCGGCCGGCCTTCGCCACCTTGCCCTCGAACTGCTCCCAGGAGCGCCACGGGAAGTGGAGCACCTCGATCCCCAGCCCTGCCGGGACCTCGCCGTTCTGCTCGAGGTTGACGAAGTGGTTGCCCTGGGCGACCTCGATGTCCGGGCTGCCGATGTGCACGGCATCCGGGGTCGAGTGCGAGTGGATGCCCAGCTCGTTGAGCCGCGCGACCGGACGGGTGTCGCGGTACACCAGTCGCTGCAGCCCGCTCCCCCGCAGAGCGGGGGCCCCGGTCATGTCGACGACCTCGACCTGGAAGGTGCGGAGCTCGGTGGGGAGCTGCTCGAACACCTCGCGCAGCGTCGCCCCGCCCGCGGTGGGGAGCCAGAACTCGTCGGCGTCGGCGTTGATCACCCAGTCGGCGCCGAACTCGGTGGCCGCATCCCGCGCCATGCCCGTCACGACCGAGTGCTGCTGCTTGCGCTGCACCGGGTCGTGCCGCAGGACGATCCGGTCGCCGTACGACTCGAGGATCTCGACCGTGCCGTCGATCGACCCGTTGTCGGTGACGATGAGCGTGTCGACGCCCTGCGCCAGGGAGTGATCGATCATCGATCCGATGATGTCCGCCTCGTCGCGGACCATCAGGGTCATTACCAGTCTCACGGTCGTGTTCACACCTTCGGGTTGGGAGTGCCGGGGGCAAGGACTCAATCATTTCATATGGAGACTCTCAGCACTCGGAGGCCTGCCAGACGCACCTTGTAGACTGCTCCGCGTTCATCGACGGACGGCAATAAGGGATATCGGGGTATATGAAGAAGCGTCGCACCGGGGTCGTATCAGTGGTCCTCGTCAATTTCCGCGGTGCGGATGACACCATCGAATGCGTGCGGGGGCTTCAGCAGCTCAACTGGCCGAGCGACCTTCTCGAGATCGTCGTGGTGGAGAACGGCTCGGGCGACGACAGCATGGAGAAGCTGGGCGCACTCGGCGACGCCATCACCCTCATCGACTCGGGCGCGAACCTCGGCTTCACCGGTGGCTGCAACCTCGGCGTCGCCGAATCGACCGGCGAGTTCGTCGCCTTCCTGAACAACGACGCGAAACCGCACCCCGACTGGATCGCCGAGGCGATCGCCACGTTCGCGACCGGGCTCGACATCGGAGCGGTGGCCAGCAAGGTGCTCGACTGGGACGGCGTGAACGTCGACTACCTCGACGCCGCCGTCACCTGGTACGGGATGGGCTACAAGCCGCACGCGGGCGAAGAGGACCGTGGCTCGTGGGACGTGGAGAAGGACGTGCTGTTCGGCACGGGCGCCGCCATGTTCATCCGTGCCGCGCTCTTCGAAGAGCTCGGCGGCTTCGACGACGACTACTTCATGTTCTACGACGACGTCGACCTCGGCTGGCGACTCAACCTGCTCGGACACCGGTTCCGGTTCCAGCCCAAGTCGCTGGCGTACCACAAGCACCACGCGTCCATGAACAAGTTCGGCAACTTCCGCGAGGAGTACCTGCTGGAGCGCAACGCGCTCTACACCCTTTACAAGAACCTCGACGACGAGTCACTCGAGCATGTCTTCCCGGGCGCGCTGCTCCTCGCCGTCCGGCGGGCCGTCGCACGCGGCAAGCTCGACTCGACCGCGCTCGACCTGCGCAACCCCGGCGGCGACGACGAGCCGACGATGCCGGTCTCCAAGTCGACGATGGCGGGCATCTTCGCGATCGATCGTCTCGTCGAGCTGCTTCCCGAGATGAGCGCGGCACGCGAGAAGGTGCAGGGCACGCGCGTCCGCAGCGACCGCGAGCTCCGCCGGCTGTTCGGCAAGGTCGACGAGCCGGCGTACCCGATCGAGAGCTACCTCGAGGGCTACGAGAAGATCGTCCGCAACCTCGACGTCCTCTCCGTCTCCGCCCGCCGTCGCATCCTGGTCATCACCGGCGACCCGGTGGGCGGCCGCATGGCGGGCCCGGCCATCCGCGCCTGGCACATCGCCAAGGAGCTCTCGGGCGAGCACGACGTGCGCCTCGTGTCGATGAACCGGGTCGAGGCCGTCGATGCACCGTTCGAGCTGGGCACCATCTCGCACCACCGGCCGAGCTCGGTGGTCGAGCACGAGAAGTGGGCCGACATCATCATCGTGCAGGGCAACGCGCTGGTCCTGTTCCCGGCGCTCGAGAAGTCGCAGAAGATCATCGTTGCCGACATCTACGACCCGATGCACCTCGAGCAGCTCGAGCAGGGGCGCGGGCAGACCATCTCGCTCTGGAACAAGCAGATCGGCGACGCCACCACCTCGCTCAACTACCAGCTCGAAGTCGGCGACTTCTTCCTGTGCGCCAGCGATCGCCAGCGGCACTTCTGGCTCGGCCAGCTCGCCGGCCTCGGCCGCGTCAACGCCTATACGTACTCCCGCGACTCGGAACTCGACTCACTCATCGCCATCGCACCGTTCGGCATCGCCAGTGAGGAGCCGGAGCAGACGCGCCACGCCATCCGCGGTGCCGTGCCCGGCATCGGCCTCGACGACAAGGTGATCGTGTGGGGAGGCGGGATCTACAACTGGTTCGACCCTCAGACGCTCATCCGGGCGGTCGGCGAGCTCGCCCTCGAGCACACCGACGTCAAGCTGTTCTTCATGGGTGTCAAGCACCCGAACCCGGATGTGCCCGAGATGGAGGCCGTCGGCGAGGCGAAGCGCCTCGCGGAGGAGCTGGGCCTCCTCGGCACCCACGTCTTCTTCAACGACAACTGGGTGCCGTTCGAAGACCGTCAGAACTACCTGCTCGACGCCGACCTGGGCGTCTCGACGCACTTCCAGCACGTCGAGACGACGTTCTCGTTCCGCACGCGCATCCTGGACTACCTCTGGGCCGGCCTGCCGATCGTCACCACCGAGGGCGACAGCTTCGGCGACCTCGTCGCGGAGCGCAGCCTGGGCGCCGCCGTGCCCGAGCGCGACCAGAAGGCGCTCGTCTCAGCGATGGAGAGGTTCCTCTACGACGACGAGGCCGTCGCGACGGCCCGCGCGAATGTGGCGGTCGTCCGCGAGGACTTCCGCTGGTCGCGCGCTCTCGCACCCCTGATCGCCTTCTGCCAGAACCCGGCGCACGCGGCCGACAAGATCGTCCTGCGCAAAGGCGAGAAGGCCAAAGGCAAAGGCAAGGGCAAGAAGAAGAACTCCGACCGCGTGCCCAGCACGGGCGTGCGCCGCGACTTCGAACGGGCCATGTACTACCTCCGAGAGGGAGGTCCCGGGGCCGTCATGACGCGCTACCGCGCGCGTCAGACCCGCAGGCGCGACTCCGCCGGATGACCGGGCGCTCGGTTCTCGTCGTCACTGTCACCTACGACTCCACGGAGGCAGTGCGCCAGTTTCTGGCGTCCATCCCGGATGCCGGCGAGTCGATCGGCGAGGTGATCGTCGCCGAGAACGCTTCGTCAGAGGCGCTGCAGACCAAGGCTGTCGCCGGGGCGGCCGGTGCGCGGTTCCTTCCGCTCTCCAGCAACGTGGGCTACGGCTCCGGCGTCGCAGCGGCGATCGACGCGGCCTCGAAGCCGTACGACTACATCCTCGTCTCGAACCCGGATGTCGTGCTCGGACGGGGATCGGTCGACGTCCTCGTGGCGGCCGCGGAGGAACGGCTCGACGGCGGATCGTTCGGCCCGAAGATCCTGACCTCCGAAGGCGACGTCTATCCGTCCGCCCGCCGGCTCCCGAGCCTGGGCACGGGGGTCGCCCACGCCCTGTTCGGGCGGGTCTGGCCGACGAATCCGTGGTCGATGAAGTATCGCGCCGAACGGGAGAGCGACCAGCGGCGCAACGCGGGCTGGCTCTCCGGGGCGTGTCTGCTCATCCGCCCGTCCGCCTACCGTGACATCGGCGGCTTCGACCTCTCGTACTTCATGTACTTCGAGGACGTCGACCTGGGCGACCGGCTCGGCCGGGCCGGCTGGTCGAACGTCTACATCCCCGAGGCCGTCATCACCCATTCCGGCGCGCACTCGGCGTCGCGGAACGTGAAACGCATGGAGCGGGCGCATCACGACAGCGCCTACCGCTACCTGTCGCGCAAGTACTCGGGCTGGTACAACGCGCCTGTGCGCCTTGCGCTGCGTCTCGGCCTCTGGGGCCGCCTCTGGTGGATCTCCCGCTAGAACGCCGACGCTACCGGCCGCGTCAGCACGGCCGGAGGTCGTTCACCGACACGGAGAGCGCCGCGGGACCGCCGAGCAGGATCACCTTCTTGGCGCCGAGCGTCACGATGTCGTTCCCGATCGTGCGCGGAAGGCAGGTGCCCGGAATCACGAACAGCGGACTGGACATCACGCCGGCGGCGGAGGCCCCGGACAGAGCATCCGGGAACGACAGCCCCGTCGCGAGATAGACCGCCGGTGCGCTGGTGAACGCCGCCATGTTCACCAGGTGGCTCGTGTTGTAGCGGTTCGATCCGCCGAACCGGCTCGGTGTGGACCCGGCCTTCGCGATGCTCGCCTCGAGCGTGACCGGCATGACCGCCGGCCCGCCCACGATCGCGACGGAACGGATCCTGGACGACTTCAGGTAGGCGGCCGTGCTCGGGTCGATCGACGCAGCACGGTTGTCGACGAGAAGGATCGGACGCTTCGCGGCTCCGGCCGCAGCGGTCGCCGACAGGGCATCCGGGAAGTTGAAGCCCGACGCCACGTAAGCGGCGGTCGATGCGCCGAACACCGCGGACGCGACCGCACGGGAGGTGGCGAACCGGTTGCTCCCGGCCAGTCGCTGCACGTTGGGCTGGATGGCGCGGAGCTTCGCCGCCACGCCGTCGCTCACCGCGGCTGGCCCTCCGACGATCACGATCTTCTTCGGCGCGAGCCGGGTCAGCTCGGCAGCGATCGTCGAGGGAAGAGCGTTGGGGGCGACGAGCAGCAAAGGGCCGCCCTGAGCGGCAGCGGCGGGACCGGCGCTCAGCGCGTCGGCGAATTTCGTGCCGGAGGCGATGAAGGCGACGGGGACGCCCGAGGCCGGATAGGTCGCGCGCGAGACCGCCACCGACGTGGAGAAGCGGTCGCCGCCCTGGAACCGCGACACCGGCGGGCTTCCCAGGAGGGACGGCGAGTAGAACACCGTCTTGCAGCCGAAGCCGGCATTGCCCGCCGAATTGCCTGTCGTCGCCACCGCTGTCACGCAGGCCATGAACTGGCCGTTGGCGCCGTTGCGCGGGATGGAGACCGAGAAGCCGTGCGCTGCGCCCGCCGACGGGTAGACATTGCCGACATCGGGCCGCGATCCGCTGGCGACCATGCTCTTGGTGGTGACGCCGGCCGGGGTGTTCAGGCTGACGGACACGGTGATCGACTTCTGCATGAGCGACTGATCGATCGCCCAGCCGCTCACGGTGAACGCGGTCGCACTCAGCACGGCGGTGTCGAAGCTCCCGATCGGCGGGACGCTGCGGGTGGTCGAGCCGAACCAGTCGGTGTAGATCCGCCAGAAGTTGCGGTTGCCGTACGCCGAGCACGCGTCGCCGGTTCCGTAGAGGTTGGCGAGAGCCGCTGGGTTCGGCTGATAGGGCGTGTAGTAGTAGAGCGCGGCGGTCGCGGCGTTCTGGATGACCACGGACGGGGCGGCGCACGTCATGACGGGGCTGTACCGGATGGCGGTCGCCTTGCCCACCGGGAACCAGGTGAACGTGTTGCCGGTGCCGGGCGGGTTGCTGTAGCGCTTGTACTGCCAGGCCGCCTTGTACACCTGGTTGTAGAACCCGTAGTAGAGCGCGTCGCAGGGGGCCGTGTCCGGGCAGGCGTACCCGGTCGCGCTCCGGTACTGGTTGGCGCTCGGGGAGTCGTCCGTGACGAGACTCTGCTCTTTCTGGAGCAGGACGAGCAGCACCTTCTGGCTGATCCCGCAGGCACGCCCGACTTTGAAGATGATGGTGGCGGCGCTCTCCACCGCTCCCCCGGTGTAGGCCGCGCACATCGCGTCCGCCGCGCGCGACACCGTCTTCTCGGTGTAGCTCTTGAGGCAGGTGAAGCCGGCCCGGCAGGTGGGGACCTGGTTGTTGAGGAACGACTGGATCGTGCCCGTGTCGAGCACGCTGCCGTTGAAGAAGTTGTAGTCGCTGATGATGTAGCCGGGGTTGAAGCCGGATGCGACAGCGGCCTTCGCAGGCCCGCCCACGCTCGCCCTCACCGCCGATGCAGCGGGTTCCGCGTCGGCCGGCGCGGCGATCGTCGCGCTGCCGAGCACGACGGCGATGGTCGTGAGGAGGGCAGCGAGGAGTCTCGTGCGGGCTGGTCGGAGCAACACGCTTACCAACCTAGTCAGATTCGGAGCGTATTGACCTCAGCCACGCAACGAAATTGCTCCCACGCGCACGATGACGCAATTATCGAGCGATGCTCAGCTTTCCGGCGTGGCGAGCAGACCGTTCAGGTACCGTCCGTAGCCGCTCTTGACGAGAGGGGCGGCCAGCTCACTGAGGCGGGAGTCGTCGATCCACCCGGCTCGCCAGGCGATCTCCTCGATGCAGCCGACCTTGAAGCCCTGCCGGTCCTCGATCACGCGCACGTACTCGGAGGCCTGCATCATCGACTCGAACGTCCCGGTGTCGAGCCAGGCCGTGCCGCGGTCGAGCACCTGAACCTGCAGCTTGCCCGCATCCAGGTACCGCTCGTTCACGGTCGAGATCTCCAGCTCGCCGCGGGCGCTCGGCTCGATCGTCTTGGCGATCGCCACGACCGAGTTGTCGTAGAAGTAGAGACCGGGAACGGCGTAGTTGCTCTTCGGCTTGACCGGCTTCTCCTCGATCGAGCGGGCGATGAAGTTCTCGTCGAACTCGACGACGCCGTACGCGGTCGGATTGCTCACGTGATAGGCGAAGATCAGTGCGCCGTCGATCTCGCTGTGGTTGCGAAGCGACGAGCCGAGTCCGGCGCCGTGGAAGATGTTGTCGCCGAGCACCAGCGCGACCGACTCCTCGCCGATGAACTCCTCGCCGATGATGAACGCCTGGGCCAGGCCGTCGGGCGACGGCTGCACGGCGTACTCGAGCCGGATGCCCAGCGAGGAGCCGTCACCGAACAGCGCTTTGAACTGCTCGTTGTACTCGGGCGTGGTGATGATGAGGATCTCGTTGATGCCGGCCATCATCAGCGTCGACAGCGGGTAGTAGACCATCGGCTTGTCGTAGATGGGCATGAGCTGTTTCGAGATGCCCTTGGTGATCGGCCACAGCCGCGTACCGGATCCGCCGGCGAGGATGATTCCGCGCATTCGTCTACTTGCCTCCGTTGTTCAGCGAGGCGTAGTACGCCCGCGCGGCCTCCCAGGTGGGCAGGAGACCGCTCTCCGCGGCCTCCGCCAGCCCGGGGGCGTCAGTGTCTTTCGGCGAGAGGAGCAGCTCCCCCGCCTCGTCGGGAAACCGCAGGCCGACCTCGGGGTCGAGCGGGTTGATGCCGTGTTCGCGGGTGGGGTTGTAGACGTCGGTCACCAGGTAGCTGACGGTCGCGTCGTCGGTGAGCGCGACGAAGCAGTGCCCGAGGCCTTCGCCCACATAGATCGCCCGGCGGTCGGTGTCGTCGAGCAGGACCGAGTCCCACGTTCCGAAGGTCGGCGAGCCGACGCGGATGTCGACCACATAGTCGAGCACGGCGCCGCGCGTCGCTGTCACGTACTTGGCCTGGCTGGGCGGGACGTCGGCGAAGTGGATGCCGCGCACCGACCCGCGCCGGGAGACCGACGTGTTCGCCTGCTTGAGGTCGAGGGAGTGCCCGATCGCCTCTTCCAGGCGGTCGAAGCGGTACCACTCCAGGAAGACGCCGCGGTCGTCGGCGAACTGCTTGGGGGTGATTTCGTACGCGTCGGGGACGGAGAGTTCACGGATTTGCACCCACGGAGTCTACCAATCGCCTCCTGAGTGCGGCGTTCATGGTCCGCGCTAGACTCGTTGCCGATCTGTCGACAGAAAGCACCCATCACCACATGAAGATTCTCGTCACCGGCGGCGCCGGTTTCATCGGCTCCAACTTCGTCCGCCGCACCCTCCAGGACGCCTACCCGGGCCTCGAAGGCGCCGAGGTCGTCGTGCTGGACGCCCTCACCTACTCGGGCAACCTGGAGAACCTCGCGCCGGTCGCCGACTCACCGCGCTACACGTTCGTGAAGGGCGACATCCGCAACGGCGGCCTCCTCGACGAGCTGTTCCCGTCCATCGACGCCGTCGTCCACTTCGCCGCCGAGTCGCACGTGGACCGCTCCGTGCGCGACGCGTCGATCTTCGTCGAGACCAATGTGCTCGGCACGCAGCAGCTGCTCGACGCGGCGCTGCGCAACAATCTGAAGCGCTTCGTGCACGTCTCCACCGACGAGGTCTACGGCTCCATCGCCGAGGGCTCCTGGGCCGAGGACCGGCCCCTCGAGCCGAACTCCCCCTACTCCGCCAGCAAGGCGGGCAGCGACCTTCTCGCCCGCAGCTACTTCCGCACGCACGGCCTCGACCTCTCGATCACCCGGTGCTCGAACAACTACGGGCCGTACCACTTCCCCGAGAAGGTCATCCCGCTCTTCGTCACCAATCTGATCGACGACAAGCACGTCCCCCTCTACGGCGAGGGGAACAACATCCGCGACTGGCTGCACGTCGACGACCACACGCGCGGCATCGCGATGGTCCTCGTCAACGGCCGCGCCGGCGAGATCTACAACATCGGCGGAGGGACGGAGCTCACGAACAAGGAGCTCACGCAGCTCCTCCTCGACGCCACCGGCAAAGACTGGTCGTACGTCGACCGCGTCGCCGACCGGCTCGGGCACGACCTCCGCTACTCGGTCGACATCTCGAAGATCCGGTCCGAGCTCGGCTACGAGCCGCTCGTCCCGTTCCAGCAGGGTCTCGCCGACGTGGTGCAGTGGTACCGCGACAACCGGTCCTGGTGGGAGCCGCTGAAGGCCCGCGCCGCACTGGACAATTGAGCGCATGACCCGCTACCTCATCACCGGCGCCGCCGGAATGCTCGGCCAGGACCTCCAGAAGGCCCTCACCGGCCGTGAGGTCACCGCGCTCCGCCGCGCCGACCTCGACGTGACCGATCAGGAGGCCGTGCTCGCCGCGGTCGCCGGCCACGACGTCGTGATCAATGCGGCGGCGTACACGAAGGTCGACGACGCCGAGAGCCATGAGGACGAGGCCTACGCGATCAACGCGACGGGGACCGAGAACCTCGCCCGGGCGGCGAAGCAGCACCGGGCGCGCCTGGTGACCGTGTCGACGGACTACGTGTTCGACGGAAACGGAACCGCTCCCTACGAGGAGGACGCCCCGCGCGACCCGATCAACGCCTACGGCCGCACGAAGGCGGCCGGCGAAGAGCTCGCCCTCGCCGCGCATCCGGATGGCACCTACGTCGTCCGCACCGCCTGGCTCTACGGAGCGGGCGGCCCCAACTTCGCCAAGACCATGCTGCGCCTGGCCGCGAGCCACGAGACCGTCGGCGTCGTCGACGACCAGCGCGGTCAGCCCACCTGGACGGGAGACCTCGCCGAGTGCATCGTCGCCCTCGTCGACTCGGATGCCCCCGCGGGCATCTATCACGGCACCAACTCGGGCGAGGCGACCTGGTACGAGTTCGCGAAGGCCGTCTTCAGCCAGGCCGGTTTGAACCCTGATAGGGTCACACGGACCGACAGCTCCCAGTTCGTGCGACCGGCACCGCGACCCGCGTACTCGGTGCTCGGTCACCGGGCCTGGCGAGACGTCGGGCTCGAGCCCATGAGGGCATGGCAGGATGCGCTGGCCGACGCCGCGCGAGACGGAGTTCTGGAGCAGCATGACAACCCTGAGAGTGGTCGTTGACGAGCTCATCGGCGACGCTCCCGGTGGGTCCCTCCGCTACGCCGAGGAGCTGACCCGGCAGATCATCGCCACGGCCCCTCCCGGCTGCGAGGTCGAGGGCATCGTGTCGAACGTTCCGCAGGAGACCCTCGACGACCTGACGGCGCGGCTGCCCGGCATCGCACGGCTCGTCCGGCTGCCGCTCGCCCGCCGCGAGCTGATCATGGCCTGGCAGTCGGGCCTGGCGCTGCCCGGCGCGGGCGGCATGATCCACGCCCCCACCCTGCTCGCTCCCCTGCGCAAGCACGACCGGGTCAACGACGGCGACCAGATCGCCGTGACGATCCACGACGTCGTGCCGTGGACCTACCCGGAATCACTCTCGTCGACCACCGTGATCTGGCAGAAGGCGATGGCCAAACGCGCCCGCAAGCACGCCGACGCCGTGGTGGTGCCGACGCACGCCGTCGCCGATCGGCTGGCCGAGTTCGTCGACCTGGGCGACCGCGTCCGGGTCATCGGCGGCGCACCGGCCACTACGCTCCGGCTGCCGGCCGATGCCGACGAGCGCGCCGCGCGGCTCGGCCTCCCCGGCCGCTACGCGCTGACGCTGGGCTCGATCATGCCCCGCAAAGGCCTCGTGCCGCTCATCCGGGGCATCGCGCGACCGGAGGCCCAGAGCATCCCCCTGCTCATCGCCGGTCCCGACCGCTACGGCGAGGGCTCGGCCACGGGCGTCGCCGCTGCCGCCGGGCTGCCCGAGGACCGCGTGCGTGCGCTCGGGTACCTCGACGATGCCGACCTCGCGGTCGTGCTCGACCGTGCGACGGTCTTCGTCTATCCGAGCCTGGCCGAAGGGTTCGGGCTCCCCATCGTCGAGGCGTTCAAGTTCGGCACGCCGGTGATCCACTCCGACGACCCCGCGCTCGTCGAGGTGGCCGCCGGTGCGAGCCTCATCGTCGAGCGTCCTTCGAGGCCCGACGACACCGACGGGTATGCGGAACGGCTCGCCGAGGCGATCGGCCGGGTGCTCACCGACGACACGCTGCGCTCGCGGCTGAGCATCCTCTCGGCCGACCGGGCGAGGGCGTTCAGCTGGCGCGACTCAGCCGAGCGGGTCTGGCAGCTCCACGCCGACCTGTAGGCCGGCGGACGGCCGTCACCGGTCGGCGCTCACCCGCTCGCGCTCGGCGTCGGCACGGGCACCTTCACTGACACGACCACCGGCCGCTGAGCCGGTCTCCGCACGGTCGCGAGCCGGACGGGCATCCGCGTCGATCTCCTCGCGTCCGAACCAGGCGGTATAGCGGGCCGAGGCCCAGGCGCCGACCGAGCGCGACCATCCGTGGCTGCGCTTCTCGACCAGCCAGGTGAACCCGACCGCCACGAGGATCGCCACCGGCACGGCGAACAGCAGCGGCACGAACCACGGCTGGCCTGCGAACAGGTAGCTGCTGAAGATGAGGATCGGCACATGCACCAGATACAGGCTGAACGAGATCGCACCGGCGAACTGCAGCGGACGCGACTCGAACAGCAGGTGCAGGGGCTTCCAGCCGATGGCGGCCACCACGATGGCGGCGGCGCCGAGCGGCGCGAGGCCCTTGAGCACGGCGACCAGCTCACCGGCGTCGCCCGCGCCCTGGCCGAGCAGCCACGGCGCGATCATCAGCATCGAACCGCCCAGAGCGATCAGGAACCAGAGCGGATGCCGGAACCGGCGGGCGTTCATCCGGTCGGCGAAGAGGCGCACGGCATCCAGCCGGACCGCGAGCACAGCGCCGACGAAGAAGGCGGGCAGGTAGCTGAGCGCCCCCGAGTCGGTGCGGACGCCGAGCCAGGTGAGTACGACAGCACCGGCCAGCCCGGCCATCCACCACTTGCGCACCGCGATCGCGGCGATCGCGACCACGGGCAGCGCCAGCGAGAAGACCAGCTCCCAGCGGAGCGACCACAGCGGGTTGTCGATCTGCCCGTCGCCGCCGAGCAGGTCCCAGGCCTTGACGATGTACTCCCACGAGAAGTTCGGGGTCGACGAGTCGCTCAGCCACGTTCCGGCGGGCTGCACCGAACGCTGCGGGATGGCGATGACGAACGCCGCCGCCACGACGACGGCCCCCATCACGGGAACCATGAGCCGGACGACGCGACGCGGGAAGTACGCCACCCAGTCGAATCCGCGCTTGCGGACGACCGGGAGCGACACCACCAGTCCGGAGAGCACGAAGAACACGATCACGGACTCCCAGCCGGCCGTCGCGAGCTTCAGCGGCGTGTAGCTGATCCACCACATCGGGGAGCCGGTCTGAACGTTTCCGGCGCCCGGAGTACCGGGGAACGCAGGGTTCGTGTACATGGCGTGATGGGCGAGAACAATCAGCGCGGCAAGCCCGCGCAGTCCATCAAGAGCGGCGAGCCGCTCGCTCGGTTTCGTCTTCACCTTCACACCAGTACTCGACATAGGGCGGCTACGGTACCCCTGGCGCCTCTGAAGATCCTGTGACCCGTTCAGGGGTCAGATGTGAGCGAAAACCCTACTTTCCCGTGGGTTTCGGCGTCGGTGCGGCGAAGGAGGCCTGTACCAGCCGGTGGATCTGCGTGTAGTCCGGATCGTCCGGTGCGATCAGCGGCGGGACCAGCTCGAGCTGCTTCACCGGGAGTTTGCGCGTCTTCATTCCGAGGTCGACGAAGTACCCCAGCATCGACTGCGGAATGTCGGTCTTGACGACCTGAGTGCCCGCATTCGCGATGCCCTGGAACTTGGAGACGACGTTCACCGGGTTCACCTGCTTCAGGATGGCATCCTGCAGCTGGCGCTGCCGCGCCATCCGGTCGTAGTCGCTGGTGCCGTGACGGGAGCGGGCGTACCACTGGGCGGTGTAGCCGCTCATGTGCTGCACACCCGGCTTGATCCACGAGACGACGCCGTTGAGATTCTCGTCGCCGCCGATCGGGAGACGCTCCTTCACGGTGACCTCCACGCCGCCCAGCGAGTCGATGAGGTCGGCGAAGCCCTGCATGTCGATGAGCACGTAGTACTGGATGGTCAGTCCGGTCGCCCCCTCGAGCGCATCCCGCATCGCCTCGATGCCCGGATCGCTGTTGTGCTTCTTCGCAGCCGGGAACAGGTCGGACTTGTAGAGCGCCGCCTCGGTGTAGATCGAGTTGAGCTGGCACACGTCGACGTCGCAGCGCCCGTTGTAGCCGTATCCGTCCGGGTAGAGCGCGTGGAGCGGCGACGTCGCAGGGAACGGCACCGGGTCGAGGTCGCGCGGCAGGCCGATGGTGACCGCCTGGCCCGTGCTGGCGTCGATGCTGACCACCGACATGCTGTCCGGGCGGAGACCGTCGCGGTCGGGCCCGGCGTCCCCGCCGAGCAGCATGATGTTGTACCGCCCGGCAACGGGAGGCTGAGACGGTCCCGCCGAGAAGATGTCGCCGAGGGCGCCGCGGGCCGACCCGGCGACGACGGAGGCGTAACCGGCGGTCCCGGTGATGCCGACCAGCATGATCACTGCGAAGGCAGCGATCCAGCCGCGCGCCGAGGCCGACGTCTTCACGAGCCGGATGAGCCGCAGGGTGTCCAGCGTCAGCACGACCCAGAGAACCGCGTATGCCACGAGGAGGAGCTGCAGGGTCAGGAGGCTGCCGGTCTGGGTGAACAGCGTGTAGAGCACCGTCGGCCAGATCAGGTAGACCACGAGCGTCACGATCGCGAGCAGCCAGAGCAGGAGGGTCGCGACGATGCCGATCCGGCCGAGCCGGCGGTTTCCGGCGAGCACCTGGGCTGAACCGGGCAGCAGGAGGTTGGCGGCCACGAGCCACCAGCCCCGCCTGGTCATGGTCGGGGCGGATGCGGTGTCCGGGTGACGGAGCGGGCTTGCGATGGTCATAGTCGTGCTTTGAGGGCCTGGTTCTTCTGCTCCACGGACGCCTCGAGGTCGGCCGCGAAGCGCTCGAGGGCGGCGGTGAGCTCGTCGTCGGAGGTAGCGAGGATCTTGATCGCGATCAGTCCCGCGTTCTTCGCGCCCCCGATCGACACGGTGGCCACCGGCACCCCGGCCGGCATCTGCACGATCGAGAGGAGCGAGTCGAGGCCGTCGAGTCGGGCGAGCGGCACGGGCACCCCGACGACCGGGAGGGTGGTGACCGACGCGAGCATCCCGGGCAGGTGCGCGGCGCCCCCGGCTCCGGCGATGATGACCTTGAGGCCGCGACCGGCGGCGCGCTTGCCGAAGTCGATCATCTTCTCGGGCGTGCGGTGCGCGGAGACCACTTCGACCTCATGGGCGATGCCGAACTCGGTCAGGATCTGCGACGCCTCCTGCATCACGTTCCAGTCCGAGTCCGACCCCATGACGACGGCGACGCGCGGCTGGCTGGAGGTGGCAGGCATGGCCTCCATGCTAGAAGCTCAGTCGGCGAAGAACGCCGCGGCACTCCGGGCGATGTACACCACGTCTTCGAGATCGTCGCCGGTGACCGTGACGTGGCCGACCTTGCGGCCCGGGCGCGGCTCTTTGCCGTACCCGTGGACCTTGGCTTCCGGATGCGCAGCCAGAGCAGCCGGGTACCGGTCCTGCAGCGTCCCCTCCGCCGGCCCGCCGAGGATGTTCACCATCACCGACCAGTCGTCGCGGGCATCCGGTGCGCCCAGCGGCAGGTCGAGCACGGCACGCAGGTGCTGCTCGAACTGACTCGTGACAGCCCCCTCGATGGACCAGTGGCCGCTGTTGTGCGGGCGCATGGCGAGCTCGTTGACGAGCAGTCGCCCGTCGGTCGTCTCGAACAGCTCGACCGCGAGGACGCCGGTGACCCCGAGGCCTTCAGCGACGCTGCGGGCGATCCCGGCGGCGAGATCGGCGACCCGGCCGGCCGTGCCGGGGGCCGGCGCGATCACCTCGGCGCACACTCCGTCGCGCTGGATGGTCTCGACCACCGGCCACGCGGCCATCTCGCCCGACGGCCGGCGTGCCACCAGCTGGGCGAGCTCCCGCCGGAAGGAGACCAGCTCCTCGACCAGGAGCGCGCCCCCGCGGCCGTCCTCGGCGAGCGCGAGGAACCAGTCGTCGGCGCCCGACGCATCCGTGACGACGCGCACGCCTTTTCCGTCGTAACCGCCGCGCGCGGTCTTGACCACCGCGCGGCCTCCGTGGTCGGCGAGGAACGCACCGAGCTCGTCGGCCGACTCGATCGACGCCCAGTCGGGCACCGGCAGGCCGAGCTCGGTGAGCTTGGCGCGCATGTGGAGCTTGTCCTGTGCGTAGAGCAGCGCATCCGGACCCGGGTGCACCTCGATGCCGCGCGCGACGAGTTCACGCAGAATGGCCGGCGGGACGTGCTCGTGGTCGAAGGTCACCACATCGACGGTCTCGGCGAACGCGAGGACGGTGTCGAGGTCGCGATAGTCGCCGACTCCCGTCGCCGCGATCTCGGCGCTCATGCCCTCGGCCTCCTCCAGCACGCGGATGTCCACGCCGAGCTCGATCGCCGGAGGGATCATCATCCGTGCCAGCTGACCCCCGCCGATGACTCCCACCGTGTTCTTAGCCATTAACCGTGCTCTCCTCGATTTTCTTCAGGCTGACCCGGGACAACTCCCAGATTGGGCCTCGAATTCTCGCGTACGCTAGCGAGCGCATTCTCTATCTTCCCGCATTCGATTCGGTTGGAAGCATGGCTATCGACACTCCCCGGACGCACCGCTCGCGGCTCCTGCCACAGCTGGTGAAATTCGGTGCTGTCGGGGCCGTGGGTTTCGCGGTCAACTTCGTCGTCTTCAACGGGCTGCTGCTCACCGTGTTCTCGAAAATGCACCACGGCACGATCTTCGCCACGATCATCGCGACGATCGTCGCGATCGCGACGAACTGGGTGGGCAACCGCTATTGGGCGTTCTCCGGGCAGCGGCAGACCAACACCGCGCGCGAGGGTGTCGAGTTCTTCATCGTGAGTCTCGCCGGCATGTGCATCCCGCTGCTGTGCATCTGGGTGTCGCATTACCTGCTCGGCTACACGTCGCTGTTGGCCGACAACATCTCCAACAATGTGATCGGGCTCGCCCTCGGCACCCTGTTCCGTTTCACCTTCTACCGGTGGTGGGTGTTCTCCCCGCAGCGCGCCAAGCGTGCGGTCGAGGCCGGGTCGGCTGCGACGACCACCACGACCACGACCGCTCCGGTCGCGGCTCAGGTCGCGAAGGTCGCGAAGGTCGCGAACCTACCGGGAGCCCCAGACCGTGGTCTCGTCGGAGACTGACTCGGTCTGCTGACGCCGCGTTCCGACGACGGTCTGCGAGTGCTCCATCAGGTCGTTCAGCGCACGCTGGACGGTGTCGGCCTTCGGAACGTCCTTCAGCACCACCGGGCGTTCGAGCCCGGAGTTGATCCGCACATCCCCTGAGCGGAATGCGCTCTGCAGCCAGTTGCGCTTGACGGTGATGTCATAGCCCCGACTGTGCAGCAGCTCCTGCCGCACCCGGATGAAGAACCCGTGACGCAGGATGATGCGGCGCGTCGTGATCGTGTAGCGCTTGCTCAACCAGAACGCCAGCGGCAGCAGGAAGAGCAGCAGCACGACAGCCGCCGCCGTCGACCAGAGCAGTACGTTCTCCCACACCTCGTCGAACTGGCCGGCGAGATAGCCGAGCCCGCCGCAGGTCGCGATCAGGACGATGCTCGGCCAGAACAGCGCGCGGGCGTTCGGACGCAGACGCGCCACGATTCGCTCGGGAGGCGCTGTCGGCGCTCCCTCAGGCGTGTTGCTCATGACCCATTAATACCGCAGGTGCGTCACGTCGCCGGCCGCGACAGCCGTGATGCCCGCATCCGACTCGACGATCAGTCGTCCGTCTTCGTCGATGCCGGTCGCGGTGCCGAGCAGGGTGTCGCCGGAGGGCAGCTCGACGCGCACCGCACGGCCGACGGTGTGGCAGGCCTCGACGACCTCGTCGAGGAGGGCGCTGGCGACCGGGTCGCCTCCGGCGGTCAGGAACTCGCGGTAGAGCGTGGTAAACGCGGTGAGGTAGGCGGCGAGCACCGCATCCGGGTCGAGGTCGGCGGATGCTCCCGCAAGCCGCAGCGACGTGGAGGAGTCGGTCGGCAGCTCGTCGCGGTCGAGGCTGAGGTTCACGCCGGCGCCGATCACCACGCCCGACAGGTCGGGGAGCAGCTCGGAGAGGGTGCCGCTCACCTTGTCGCCGTCGATCAGCACATCGTTCGGCCATTTGACCGAGACGCCGCCGTCCACGAATGTCGACAGCGCCCTGCTCATCGCGAGCCCGGCGAGCAGCGGGAACCAGCCGTAGCTCGTGACGTCGAGTCCGGCCGGTTTCAGCAGGATCGAGATCGCGAGCGACTTGCCGGCAGGCGACACCCAGACGCGGCCGAGGCGCCCCCGGCCCCCGGTCTGGTTGCCGGTGACGACCACCGCCAGGTCGGGCAGACCGGATGCCCGGCCGACCAGCACGTCGTTGGTGGAGCCCGCCTCCTCCAGATACTCCAGGACGGGGACGACTGCGCGACTGCGACGGAACTCCATTGCCTCAGTCTGCCAGCGCGAGCACCCCTTTTTGTAGGGTTTCCTCAACGCCACGCGCCATCTGCTGGCCGGTAGAGTGAACGGCGTGACCGACACTGAACCACGCCAGACCCCCGATCTGCACACGACCGCCGGCAAACTGGCCGACCTGAAGGACCGCTTTCACGAAGCCGTGACCGCGAGTGGACAGGCCGCCATCGAGAAGCAGCACGCCAAGGGCAAGCTCACCGCTCGCGAGCGCATCGACCTGCTGCTCGACCAGGGCTCGTTCGTGGAGTTCGACGAGTTCGTCCGCCACCGCACCCACGCCTTCGGCATGGAGAACAAGCGTCCGTACGGCGACGCCGTCGTCACCGGAGTCGGAACCATCCACGGCCGCAACGTCGCCGTGTTCAGCCAGGACTTCACCATCTTCGGCGGCTCGCTCGGCGAAGTGGCGGGCGAGAAGATCATCAAGGTCATGGACCACGCCCTCAAGACCGGCGTCCCGATGATCGGCATCCTCGACTCGGGCGGCGCACGCATCCAGGAGGGTGTGGTGGCTCTCGGCAAGTACGGCGAGATCTTCCGGCGCAACACTGCCGCCTCCGGCGTGATCCCGCAGATCTCCATCGTGATGGGTCCCGCCGCCGGCGGTGCGGTCTACTCCCCTGCCCTCACCGACTTCGTGATCATGGTCGACAAGTCGAGCCACATGTTCGTCACCGGCCCCGACGTCATCAAGACGGTCACCGGAGAGGATGTCGGCTTCGAGGAGCTCGGCGGCGCCCTCACGCACAACAAGATCTCCGGCGTCTCGCACTATCTCGCCAGCGACGAGGAGGACGCGCTCGACTACGCGCGCACCCTGCTGTCGTACCTGCCGCAGAACAACCTGGCCGAGCTGCCCGTCTACGAGTCCGAGGCCGAGCTCGAGATCACGGATGCCGACCGCAGGCTCAACACGATCGTCCCCGACTCCCCCAACCAGCCGTACGACGTGAAGTCGATCATCGAGGGCATCGTCGACCAGGGCGAGTTCCTGGAGATCCAGCCGCTGTTCGCCCCCAACATCGTGATCGGCTTCGCGCGGGTCGAGGGCCGCTCGGTCGGCATCGTCGCCAACCAGCCGAGCGCCATGGCGGGCACGCTGAACATCGACGCCGGCGAGAAGGCGTCGCGCTTCGTGCGGTTCTGCGACGCGTTCAGCATCCCGATCCTGACCCTCGTCGACGTGCCCGGCTACCTGCCCGGCACCGACCAGGAGTGGACCGGCGTCATCCGCCGCGGCGCGAAGCTGCTGTACGCCTACGCCGAGGCCACCGTGCCACTCGTGACCATCATCACGCGCAAGGCCTACGGCGGCGCGTACATCGTCATGGGCTCCAAGCAGCTCGGCGCCGACATCAACCTCGCGTGGCCGACCGCCGAGATCGCCGTGATGGGCGGCCAGGGCGCCGTCAACATCCTGTACCGCGGCGAGATCAAGCGCGCCGAGGAGGCGGGCGAAGACGTCGCCGCCGTGCGCACCAAGCTCGCCAACGAGTACACGTACAACGTCGCCAGCCCGTTCCTCGCAGCCGAGCGCGGAGAGCTCGACGGCGTGATCGAGCCGGCGGCGACCCGTGTCTCGGTGATAAAGGCGCTGCGGGCGCTGCGCACCAAGCGCTCGTCCATGCCGCCCAAGAAGCACGGGAACATCCCGCTGTGACCGACGCCGACACCGACGCCGCGGCCGGCCGGATCCGTATCGTCACGCCCGGCGTGACGGCGGAGGAGGTCGCGGCCGTCACCGCCGTGCTCACCGCCGCGATCGCCGAGCAGGAGCAGGACGCGCGGTCCGCCAGACCGTCGGGCGGACCGGATGCGTGGGCTCGCAGCCAGCGCACGCTGCGCCACCCTCTGCACCCCGGCGACGGCACCTGGCGGTCGTTCTCGGGCTGACCGAAAGGGCGCATGTACCCCGGTTCGGGTGTCCCCCGTAAGCGGGGGGCGCGCGTTTTCGCGGCCCGTCCGCTAAGGGCCTCACCGATTGTCCCCCGCGTGTCCTCCAAAATGACGACTTTGCAATTCCCTCGCCCGACGCCAATATTGTTATTGCTAGGTGTCTCTCCTCGTGAGTTACACCGCCAATCACTCGCCGACTAGGGTAAGCGGGCGAGTGTTTTGGGGGCGAGTCAGGGCGATATTCGGGTTGTCGCCCTGACTCGGGGTTTCAGACAGGGGCCGGCCATTCGGGTGCCGGCCCCTTCTCCCGTTTCCGGGCTGCGTTCTTCTGGCTGTCTCGCTGGTGCGCTGCACGTAACTCCGGAGAATCCGCGCCGCACGGCGCGAAATCGCCGTCTTGGGCGAAGAATCGTCGGCGCGTCACGCGAGATCTCCGTCGTTACGCGCACTCCCCGTCGACGGGGCTCCTGAATTCAGGACCCAGCGGTCGGGGGCGTGCCGATCCTCCTGAATACAGGACCCGGCCTTGCGCTGCCGGCCGTTTCGCGCCCACCCGCACCCAGCGAGCACACTGCACTCCCGACCATCGCGCACGCTATGACCGCCCCGCCCACGCCGCGAGCGCCCCCGCTCACGCCGCGAGCGCGCCCGCCCACGCCGCCGACACGCCGCCAGCGCCCCGCCCAGGCCGCCAGCGCCGCGCTCAGGCCTCGCGCACCGGCCGCGGGATCTCCAGCCACAGGTCGACCTCGTCGTCCTCCGTGTCGGCGCCCAGCGCGTTCGCGTTGCCGTCGTCCGACATCCGCAGCCCGACCACCGTCACGGCCGTCTTCGACGAGCGCGGAACCGTGCGCACGATCAGCTTGTCCGTCGTCGTCCCCCGGATGGCGTCCGCCAGCCGTTTGAGCACCGTCATGAGCGAGCGCTCGTCCAGGTCGTCGATGCCGCCCTCGTCGAGCAGGCTGACGACGACGCCGCGGCGGCGCGCATCCATCACCTGGCGTCGGACATCGTCGTTGAGCAGGCGCCGCCCGCGGATCTCGTCCCGGATGGCCCCCTCCAGGTACCGGCATTCGCGCCGCTCGGCCTCGGTGAGGTCCCCGCCCCGGCGGACGATCTCGGCGAGCATCGGGGCCGCCACCCGGTACGTCTGGCGCAGCCGCATCTGGCGCTCCATGACGTGCGCCTCCTGGGCGGCCTGCCACTCGGTGGCCTCCCGTTCGGCACGCGCGAACTGCAGAGCATCCCGCCCCGCTTTCGCCAGGGAGCCGGAGATCACCACCGCGACGCCGACCCACACGACCGAGCCGATCACGCCGAGGCCCGCGAGTGCAGCCACACCCGCCCACACGATGGTCTGGACGGCTAGGTAGCCGACGCCGACCCACGCCGCGAACTGCTGGCGGCGCACCGCCACGATCGTCATCAGCGTGCCGACGGCGGCGACGTACCAGGTGGCGTAGCCGTTGTCTCTCGAAGGGTCCAGCTGACTGGTCACCAGGATGGGGATCGCCACGCACACCGCGAGATCGAACGCGGCCAGCCAGAGCGGCATCTTGGTCGGGCTCGTCGGCCAGAGGCTGATCACGGTCGCGACCGCGTACAGGATCATCGCGGCGATCGCCGGGCCCGGGTTGGCGGGGATCGACAGCGACGACAGGCCGAGGAACAGGTGGTAGGCCGAGAACAGCGCCCCGAGGCCGAGGAAGAGGAACCGCGGCAGCGTGATCACGCCAGCACCTCCGGATCGCTCTCCGACGACGGCCACAGGATGGTCACCGTCGTGCCCTCGCCGACGGCCGACTCGATGCGGGCGTGGCCGCCCACCTTCGACAGGCGTTCCCGGATGCTCACGCGGAGCCCCAGCCGTTCGGCAGGCACCTCGCGCGCGTCGAACCCGCGCCCGTCGTCGTGCACCACGATGTGCACCGTCGCAAGCGGACTGCCCCCGCGGATCGACAGCGTGCGCGGGACGTCACCGCCCCCGGCGTGCTGCATGCTGTTCACCATCGCCTGAACGGTGGCCGAGTAGACCGCCTCCGCGACGTTCACCGGCAGGGTGTGCACTTCGACGTCGCGCACGTCCAGGTCGAACGGCGACGAGAAAGCGTTGGCCGCGGTGAAGATCCGTTCGCTCAGCCGGTCGAGCCCGACGAGGGACTGGTCTTCGGGGCTGGACGCCTCGGCGGCGTGCAGGTGCCCGATCGCGTCGGACGCCATGCGTGCGGCAAGCTCTTTGGCCTCCGGGGTGCGCGCGCTGGCGGCGGAGAGCAGCGTGGTGAGCACACTGTCGTGCACGATCGCGTCGACCTGGACGCGCTCGACCTCGGTCGCGTGCTGGCGGACCGCGTTGGCGTATTTGGCGAGCGCCTGGCTCTGCGCGGCGTCCACCGCCGACGCCGCCTGGCGGAGCATCGCGATGATCACCAGGATGACCCCGCCCAGGATGATCGCGTAGAGCGCGTCCAGCCCGGCGATCTCGGCGCCGACGCCCCCGCCCGACGGGAGGGCGCGGATCACGCCGTAGGCGATCGGGGTGATGAACGTGTACGCCGTCGCCAGCCAGAGCGGGAACGCCACCGCAGCGAAGGCGGTGAAGACCGAGCAGAGGAACCACACCCACGGTTTCGGCCCGATCGCGTCCGGGTCGACGGCCAGCAGCGGCCAGGTCACGATCGCGAAGAAGTAGGCCACCGCCAGGATGCCCATCGCGGCGCGCACGAACTTCTGCACGATCGCCAGCAGGACGATGATGGCGAGGCCGGCGAAGATCACCGTGACGGTGACCATCCCCCACGGCTCCTTGATGCCGGGCAGCTGCGCTACGGCCGCTGGGAAGGTCTGCAGCCCGAAGACCAGGCCGAATGCGGAGACGCTGCGACCGGCGATGCGCTCGAAGCGCGCGCGACTGATCGGATTGCGCGGCTGCGACGTCGCTGGAAGGGGCGACCGCTCCGCCGCGCTAGTTGCGCTCATTGCCCGTGTCGGGATCGAGCCCGGGCAGGATCCCGTCCTCGACGGCGCGCCGGAGCAGATCGACCTTGGTGGGGGCCGGGCGCCCGACCTCGACGTACTTGACCCGGATGCGGTCCAGGTATTCGCGTGCGGTGGAGTTGGCGATGCCGAGCTGGGCGGCGACCGCCTTGAGAGGCAGGCCGGATGCGTACAGATGGAGGACATCCCGTTCGCGCCTGCCGAGCTGAGCCTTGGCGAAGTCGCTGTCGGCGTCGATGGCGGTGGCCCACTCGAGATTGTTGAGCACATCGCCGCTCGCCACCGTCTTGATGGCATTCATGACCGTGGTGGTCGGCGACGACTTGGGGATGACACCCGCCGCTCCCGCCGCGAGGGCCTCGCGCACGCTCGCCACCCGGTCGGCGATGCTGTGCACCAGCACGGCGGCGCCGGTGGCCTGGGCGCGCTTGACGTTGTCCGTGACACGCGAGCCGTCGCCGAGCGACAGGTCGAGCACGACGACGTCGCATTCCTGCGACCCGAGGAGGACGACGAACTCGTCGACGGTGGCCGCGGTGACGAGCACCTCGTAGCCGGCGTCTTGACAGGCCGCCTTCAGCCCAAGACGTACCGACTCATGATCGTCTACGATTGCCACCCGCACCATGTTCCCCATCGTAGTGGGGTGGGACTTCGCGGTTGACGTCACGGCGCCAGCGTGGCGACGGCCTCGACGTGGTGGGTGTTCGGGAAGAGATCGAACGCGCGGAGCGTGCGCAACGGGTAGCCCCGTTCGGCGAACAGTGCGACGTCGCGGGCGAGCGCGACCGGGTCGCAGGCGACGTAGACGATCTGCGCGGGCGCAAGCGAGGCGATCGCATCCACGACGGCACGGCCGGCTCCCGAGCGCGGCGGGTCGAGCACGACGGTCGCTGCACGCAGCCGGGCCCGCTCAGCCGCGGACGATTCGGATGCGGTCCGCGTCACGAAACGCTCGACGCGCTCCGTGACGGCGGAGGCCCCCAGCCAGTCCGCGAGGTTCTCCGCGGCGTTGTCAGTGGCGGCCTCGTCGCTCTCCACGGAGGTGATGCGCAGCGTGCTCCCGAACCGGTCGCCGAGCGCAGCTGCCAGCAGGCCCACGCCGCCGTAGAGGTCGAGGTTCGCCGCACGGGGATCGAAGAGCGCCTCGTCCACTGCGGACTGCACGGCCTCGGTCAGCGTCGCCGCGGCCTGACGGTGCACCTGCCAGAAGCCGCGGGCGTCCAGGCGGAACTCGCGGTCGCCCACCGTCTCGCGGATCGGAACAGGACGCTGCCGCGGACGGACGAAGCGTTTGCCGCGCTTCACCGGTGCTTCGTTGACCAGTACGTGGCCGGCGCCCGACCCCGTCGCGATGACGTCGATCGACTCGGCACCCGCGAAGGTCTGCCCGAACGGAGTGGTCTCGCCGACCTGCCCGGTGGCGAGCGGGAGTTCGGTGACGGGGACGATGGTGTGCGAGCGGGCGGCGTACGGGCCGAAGCCCCCGTCGCGCCCGACCTGCAGGCGGACGCGGGTGCGCCAGCCCGTGCCGTCGACGGTCTCGTCCTCGACCGGCTCGACGACCACGTCGATGTCCAGCTTGGCCATGCGCTGCAGCGCGTCGGCGATCACCCGGCGCTTCAGCTCGCGCTGGTGCTCGATCCGGATGTGGCCGAACTCGGCTCCGCCCGCCCGCTGCGCGGGGGCGCGGTCGATGGAGGCGGAGGACCACACATGGTCCTGCCGCTCGGGCGCAGCATCCAGCACCTCGATCGCCTCGGCGCGCCAGAAGCTGTCATGCGTGCGATCGGTGATGCGGGCCCGGATGCGCTCCCCCGGCATCGTGTCGGGAACGAAGACGACGCGGCCCTCGTGACGTGCGACGAAGACGCCGCCATGGGCGACGTTGGTAATGTCGAGGTCGACCTCATCGATCTGGGGCATCCGTCGAGCATCCCACAGGAATCCATGCGCCTCTACTTAGCCTCCACCTCGCCGGCGAGGCTCGCGCTCCTGCGCGCCGCCGGCATCGAGCCCATCGTCGTCCCGTCGCACGTGGACGAGACCGCGGCCGTCGCAGCGGCAGAGGCCGAGCACGGGCCGTTGTCCCCGGATGCGATGGTGCGGCTTCTCGCGCGCCTCAAAGCGGAGGCGGTGCGCGGCGCACTCGACGGCCGGCCGCTGGACGGCTTCATCTTCGGGGGCGACTCGGCCTTCGAGCTGGACGGCGCCATCTACGGAAAGCCGCACACCCCGGAGGTGGCACGGGAGCGGTGGCTCGCGCAGCGCGGGCGCACCGGGCACTTGCACTCGGGGCACTGGCTGATCGACCACCGCAACGGTGTGGAGAACGTCGCGTCCGGCCGCACGGCCGTCGCCGCGGTGACCTTCGCCGACGTCAGCGAGCGCGAAATCGACGCCTACATCGCCACCGGCGAGCCGCTCGAGGTCGCAGGAGCGTTCACGATCGACAGCCTGGGCGGCCCCTTCATCACACGCGTCGACGGAGACCCCAGTACAGTCGTAGGGCTGTCCCTCGCGACATTGCGTGAACTCTTCATCGAGCTGGGCGTCGAGTGGCCCAGCCTCTGGAACCGCGTTTTGTAGGCATCCCGACCTGCCGCCCATCCATTTTTGTCGGGTTCGTCCAAAAGGACACCCCGACCGAGCAATAGGCTAGAGAACTGTGCCAGGTATCACCAAGGTCCTCATCGCAAACCGGGGCGAGATCGCCGTCCGCGTCATCCGTGCCGCGAAAGACAGCGGAATCGCGTCCGTCGCGGTGTACGCCGACCAGGATCGAGACGCCCTCCACGTCCGGCTCGCCGACGAGGCGTATGCGCTCGACGGCACCACCAGCGCGGAGACGTACCTCGTCATCGACAAGCTCCTCTCGATCGCCCGGAGGTCCGGCGCCGACGCCGTCCACCCCGGCTACGGCTTCCTCGCCGAGAACGCCGACTTCGCCCGCGCGGTGATCGGTGCGGGTCTCACCTGGATCGGCCCGTCGGCCGACGCCATCGAGCGCCTCGGCGACAAGGTCTCCGCCCGGCACGTCGCCGAGAAGGTCGGCGCCCCGCTCGCCCCCGGAACGCTCAACCCGGTGGCGGACGCCTCCGAGGTCCTCGACTTCGTCGACCAGCACGGTCTGCCGGTCGCCATCAAGGCGGCGTTCGGCGGCGGCGGCCGCGGCCTCAAGGTCGCCCGCACCCGCGACGAGGTGCCCGAGCTCTTCGAGTCGGCCACGCGCGAAGCGATCGCGGCCTTCGGCCGCGGCGAGTGCTTCGTCGAGAAGTACCTCGACCAGCCGCGCCACGTCGAGACCCAGTGCCTGGCCGACGCCTACGGAAACGTGGTCGTCGTCTCCACGCGCGACTGCTCGCTGCAGCGTCGCCACCAGAAGCTCGTCGAGGAGGCGCCCGCGCCGTTCCTCACCCCCGCGCAGACCGAGCAGCTCTACAGCGCGTCCAAGGCCATCCTCAAAGAGGTCGGCTACCGCGGCGCCGGCACGTGCGAGTTCCTCATCGGCAAGGACGGCACCGTCTCGTTCCTCGAAGTGAACACGCGCCTGCAGGTCGAGCATCCGGTCTCGGAAGAGGTCACCGGGATCGATCTCGTACGCGAGCAGTTCCGTCTCGCCGAGGGCGGCGAGCTCGACTACGACGACCCCGTCGCCACGGGCCACTCGTTCGAGTTCCGCATCAACGGCGAGGACGCCGGTCGCGGCTTCATCCCCTCCCCCGGCCCCGTGCACGTGTTCAAGCCCGCCGGAGGCCCCGGCGTGCGCGTCGACAGCGGCATCCAGGCCGGCGACGTAATCAGCGGGTCCTTCGACTCGATGCTCGCCAAGCTCATCGTGACCGGCGCCAGCCGCGAGGAGGCGCTGGAACGCTCGCGCCGCGCCCTCGACGAGTTCGAGGTGGCCGGTCTGCCGACCGTCCTCCCCTTCCACCGGGCCATCGTGCGAGACCCCGCCTTTGCGCCGCAGGACGGCGAGCCGTTCTCGATCTACACGCGCTGGATCGAGACGGAGTGGGTCAACGAGATCGAACCGTGGACCGGCGAGCTCGGCGGTGCCGCACCGGCCGAACGCCGCAACAGCGTCGTCGTCGAGGTGGAGGGCAAGCGCATCGAGGTGTCGCTGCCCGCCCGGCTGCTGGCGACCGGCTCGGAGACCGCGGGTGCCGCATCCACCCCTGCTCCGCGGCGCCGCGGAGGCGCACACGCGGTGGACACGGCCACCGGCGACTCGGTCACGGCTCCCATGCAGGCCACGATCGTCAAGCTCGCGGTCGCCGACGGTGACGAGGTCGTCAAGGGCGACCTCGTGCTGGTGCTCGAAGCGATGAAGATGGAGCAGCCGCTGACCGCCCACAAGGACGGCACCGTCTCCGGGATCAACGCAAACGTCGGCGAGACCGTTTCGTCCGGGCACCTCCTGCTCAACATCGTCTAGGCGACGCCTCCTCGTCCGCAACTCCGGAGAACATGAGCGCTCAGCTCCCGATTCTCCGGAGTTGCGCTCGTTCTGGCGGCGCGTCGTATCGATCCTCCGGAATTGCCAGCGCCGCGTCGACGGCCTCCGCGACATACCCCCACTCGCGAAGAACCTGATTCGCCGAGAATCGGAGCCGCCTCGCTCCGGAGAGCACGAGCGCAGTGTCGCGTGCCCGATCCCGCTCGAACGCCTCACGATTCGAGTGGAAGGCGAAGCCGTCGATCTCGATGAGGAGGGTGCCGTTCACGCGCAGATCGACTCTCCCGATCCCCGGGATCGCCACCTGCTGCTCGACGAGGTGCCCGGCCGAGCTCAGTCGCTGCCTGACGATCGACTCCACCCCCGAATCGGAACCCGGTCGCGCTTTGGCGGCAAGATCGCACGCCCTCCGTGTCTCGCCCTCGAAGATCCTTCGGAGCGCGCCGAGCGAGACGAGTCCGGCGCCGATCGCCGTGTCGAGGACAGCCACGGCCGTCTCCTCGTCGGCGCATCGTGCGACGCTTCTCAGGCAGTCGGAGACGGAGACGCGGCCCGGCTCCCGATGAGGGTCGCTGTGCCTCCAGTGAAGTACCGTGCGGGCGCCCGGTGAGGGAATCCGCGTCGACTGCGCCGGCAGGTGCACGTGCGTGCGATCGTCGGAGCCCGCCCACAGGCCATACGTTCGCGCCGCCGACACACAGCTGAGACGGCCGCGGAGTCGGAGTGCCTCCAGCATCGGCCCAGGAATCGACGGCAGCGCGTACATCCCCCGGCGTGGACGCAGGAGGCGCCCTTCACGCACCGCCTGCGTCAGCGCACGCGGTGTCGCACCGGCGGCGGCGAGTTGCGCGAGCGACGCCGCGCCGCCCTGGGAGCAGAGGACGGTGTTCCAGGAGGTCACGGGACGATCCTCCTGGCCTCGAGGATCGGGCGGAGCGGACATCCGGAATCTGTGGATAAGTAGCGCGCGACCAATTCCGGAGGAACCGGCCGACGCGCCGACGCACGGCGAGCGACTCCGGAGCGTACGGCCGCAACCGGCGGAATTCTCCGGAGTTACCGACTGCGGGGCTAGAGGACGATGTGCATCGCGCGGGCGGCATCCGAGATGGAGCCGGAAAGCGACGGGTAGACGGTGAAGGCGCGCGCCACCTGGTCGACGGTCAGGCGATGCTCGACGGCGAGCGCGAGCGGGAAGATCAGCTCCGAGGCGCGCGGGGCGACGATCACGCCGCCGATCACCGTGCCGGAGCCGGTGCGGGCGAACAGCTTGACGAAGCCGTCCTTGATGCCCAGCATCTTGGCGCGCGGGTTCGACTTGAGCGGCAGCTTGTAGATGTCGCCCTGCGCGATCCCCTCTTCGATCTGCTTCTGGTTCCAGCCGACCGTCGCGATCTCGGGCTGGGTGAAGATGTTGGACGTCACATTGCGCAGCTCGAACGGGTTCACCGCGTCGCCCATCGCGTGGAAGACGGCCGTGCGCCCCTGCATCGCGGCCACCGAGGCGAGCGGCATCAGGTCGGCGCAGTCGCCGGCGGCGTAGATGTTGGGGACCGACGTGCGCGCGACGCGGTTCACCCGGATGTGCCCGGACTCGGTGAGCTGCACGCCGGCCTCCTCGAGCCCGATTCCGCCGGTGTTCGGCACGGAGCCGACCGCGATCAGGCAGTGGCTGCCGTCGACGGTACGGCCGTCGGACAGAGTGACGCGCACGCCGCCTTCGGTACGGACGACCGATTGCGCTCGGGACTTCGAGAGCACCTGCATCCCGTTGCGCTTGAACACGTTCTCGATGACGCGGGCGGCGTCGGCGTCCTCACCCGGCAGCACCTGGTCGCGGCTGGAGACGAGGGTGACCTTGGAGCCGAGCGCCGTGTACGCCGAGGCGAACTCCGCGCCGGTCACGCCCGAGCCGACAACGATGAGGTGCTCGGGCACGTTCGGGAGGTCGTAGAGCTGCGTCCAGGTCAGGATGCGCTCCCCGTCCGGCACCGCAGAGGGCAGGATGCGCGGGCGGGCCCCGACCGAGATGACGAAGGTGTCGGCCTCGATCCGGTCGAAGTCGGTGCCCGTGTCACCTTTGGCCGTGGACACGATGATCGCGTGCGACCCGTCGAGTCGGCCCTCGCCGGTGACGATGCGGACGCCGGCGCGCATCAGTTCGGCCTTCATGTCTTCGGACTGCTGGCGCGCGAGGCCCATCAGACGCTTGTTGACCGCGGTCAGGTTCACCGCGACCTCGGGCCGGACGGCCTTGCCCGATTCGCCCCGGCTGAAGAACTGCACGCCCAGGTCGGCCGCCTCGCCGATGGCGTTGGCCGCCTCCGCGGTGGCGATCAGGCTCTTCGACGGGACGACGTCGGTGATCACGGCCGAGCCGCCGACCCCGGTGCGTTCGACGAGCGTGACGTCTGCGCCGAGCTGCGCGCCGGCAAGCGCGGCCTCGTATCCTCCAGGCCCACCCCCGAGTACAGCGATCCTCTGCTTGCGCTCGAATTCATAGGCCATGCCTCTATTCTCTCGCACGTTGGTGCACCGATGCGCAAAAGCGGATGAGGCCGAGTCCGGGCCTCCCTCACTAGAGTTGGTCCATGCCTGAATCCTTCACGAACCCGCTCGACGATCCGGCCACCGACCCGTTCGCGGTCGCGCAGCAGGCCGCCGAACAGCTCGCAGAGAAGACCGGCGTCGCCCGGCACGACATCGCCCTGACCCTGGGCTCCGGATGGGGGAAAGCGGCCGATCTCATCGGTGAGACGACCGCGACCATCCCGGCCACGGAGATCGTCGGCTTCGGCGCCCCGGCGCTGGCCGGCCATGTCGGAACCCTGCGCTCGGTCCTGCTCCCCAGCGGCAAGCGAGCCCTCGTCATCGGCGCGCGCACGCACTACTACGAAGGCCACGGTGTACGCCGGGTCGTTCACAGCGTCCGCACCGCGGCGGCGGCGGGCGCGACCACCATGGTCCTCACCAACGGCGCCGGCGGGATCAAGGAGCACTGGAAGCCGGGCACACCCGTGCTGATCAGCGACCACATCAACCTCACCGCAGACTCGCCGCTCGAAGGCGCCACGTTCATCGACCTCACGGACCTCTACTCCAGCCGCCTGCGTGCGCTCGCGCAGAGCATCGAGCCGAGCCTGGACGAGGGCGTCTACACCCAGTTCCGCGGCCCGCACTACGAGACGCCGGCCGAAGTGCAGATGGCGAAGACCATCGGTGGCCACATCGTCGGCATGTCCACCGCCCTGGAGGCCATCGCGGCGCGTCAGGCCGGCATGGAGATCCTGGGCATGTCGTTGATCACCAACCTGGCGGCGGGCATCCAGAAGACCCCGCTCAGCCACCATGAGGTCATCGAGGCCGGACGCGAGGCCGAGCCGGTGATCAGCGCCCTGCTCGCCAAGATCGTGGGGGCGCTGTGAGCGACACGAACCAGACGAACGGCATGAACGCGACGAACGCCACGGACGCCGTCCTCGAGACCGCCGGCCTGATCGAGCAGGCGCGCGCCTGGATCGCGCAGGACCCCGACCCGGAGACCCGGGACGAGCTGTCCACACTCGTGATCGAGGCCGACGCCGGCTCCCGTGAGGCGGTCGACGACCTGCACTCGCGTTTCGACACGCGTCTCGCGTTCGGCACCGCAGGCCTGCGCGGCGAGATCGCTGCGGGACCCAACCGGATGAACCGAGTGCTGGTTGCCCAGGCCGCCGCCGGTTTCGCCCGCTACCTCCTCGATCACGCCGAAGGCGGGACCCCGTCGGTCGTCATCGGCTTCGACGGGCGCAAGAACTCCGACGTTTTCGCCCGCGACACCGCAGAACTCATGGCGGGAGCCGGCATCCGCGCCATCCTGCTCCCCCGGCTGATGCCGACCCCGGTGCTCGCGTTCGCCGTGCGCCACCTCGACGTGAGCGCCGGCGTGATGGTGACCGCCAGCCACAACCCGCCGAACGACAACGGCTACAAGGTCTACCTGGGCGGCGAGGACCACGGGTCCCAGATCGTGTCCCCGGTGGATTCCGAGATCGCGTCGCGCATCCTCGAAGTCGCCCAGGGCAGCGTCACCGAACTGGTGCGCTCGGAAGCGTACGAGATCGCCCCGGAGGACCTCGAGCAGGACTACGTCACCGCCACCGCCGGCGTCGCACGGTCGTCGGCGCCTCGGGATGCCGTCTCGTTCGCCTACACCGCGATGCACGGCGTCGGCTGGCGTACCGCGCAGCAGGTGTTCGCGCGGGCCGGCTTCGCGGAGCCGGCGATCGTCGCCGCGCAGATCGATCCCGACCCGGCGTTCCCCACGGTCGCCTTCCCCAACCCGGAGGAGCCGGGGGCCATGGACCTCTCGTTCGCGACGGCCCGGGAGGCACGCACCGACCTGGTGATCGCCAACGATCCCGACGCCGACCGGCTCGCCGTCGCCATCCCGGATCCGTCGGCGCCCGACGGCTACCGCCGGCTCAGCGGCAACGAGGTCGGCGCTCTGCTCGGCTGGCGCGCGGCCGAGCTGGCCGCCGCAGCCGCAGACGCCGGCGACGACCGCGACTCGTTCGGAACGCTCGCCTGCTCGATCGTCTCGTCGCCCGCGCTCAAGGCCGTCGCCGGCGCCTACCGTCTCGACTTCGAGGAGACGCTCACCGGCTTCAAATGGGTCTCGCGGGCGACCGGCCTGCTCTACGGGTATGAGGAGGCGCTCGGTTACCTCGTGAACCCGGGGAGCATCCGCGACAAAGACGGTATCTCTGCTGCCGTCGCGTTCCTCGACCTCGCTAACAGCCTGGCCACCGAGGGTCGCACCATCGCGGACCAGCTCGTCGCCTTCTCTGAGCGGTTCGGGCATTTCGCGTCCGATCAGATCTCGATCCGGGTCACCGACCTGAGCGAGATCGACCGCATCATGGCCGCACTCCGGGCGACCCCGCCCAAAGCGCTCGGCGCCGTGCGTGTCTCGCAGATCGACGATCTCAGCGACGGCTTCGGCGCCCTCCCGCCGAGCGATGTGCTGCGCATCCTGCTCGAGGACGGCTCGCGCGTGATGGTGCGGCCGAGTGGGACCGAGCCGAAGCTCAAGATCTACATCGACGCGTCGAGCGACGACGGTTCGGCCGCGGAGCGCCAGGCGACCGCCGAGGCGCGGGTGGCGGCCCTGGCAGCGGCGATGCGCGAGCTGACGGAGGCCTGACCGAGGCCTGCCCGCCCGGCCTGCGCGAGACCCCGCCGCCCGACAGCGGCTATGCCTCTCAGCCCAGCGCTTCGTCCAGTTTGCGCTCGAGCTCGTCGAGGTCGAAGGAGTTCTCGACCACGACGACGTCCGCGTTCGTCGGGCCGATGGAGTCCACCAGCTCCGGCGACGTCAGGATCACCTGCGCGTCGGCGGCGGCCGTCGACACATTGGCCAGGTCGGAGGCCGTGACGCTCGCGTCGATGTCGAGACGGTTCAGCACCCGCTCCGCGTTGACCTTCAGGATGCCCGACGTTCCGACTCCCGCACCGCAGATCGCGACGATCTTCATCGGGCGGCTCCTTCTTCGCTCGCGGCCATGATGCGCTGCACCTCGGCGACGTCGGAGGCGGCCGTGAGCGCGGGGATCGCGCCCGGGTCGTTGAAGATGTTGGCGAGCTCGGCGACCGAGGTCACGTGCGCATCCGGGGTGGCGACGGCGAGGCCGATCACCACGCCGACCGGGTCGTTGTGCGGATGCCCGAAGACCACGGGCTCGGCCAGCGTGACCACCGAGAGACCGTCGTGGAGGACATCCGGACCCGGTCGCGCGTGCGCCAGGGCGAGCCCGGGCGCGATCACGATGTAGGCGCCGAACTCGTCGATCACCTGGATCATGCGGGCGCCGTAGCCCGCCTCGGTCGCGCCGGAGCGCGTGAGCGCGGCTCCCGCCAGCTCCACGGCCTCACGCCAGTCGGACGCGTGCGCTCCGACGGTGATGGCGGAATCGGGGAGAGGAGGGAGAGGCATGCTGCAAGCGTATCGTTCGGCGGTCTAGGAACCCTCGAAACCCGCTGTGATGATCTCCGCCAGCTCTTCGCGTTCCTCCAGGGGGAGGAAGGCGGATGCGGCGGCGTTCAGCTGGAAGACCTCGAGGTCGGTGCGGTCGTAGGCGAACGCGTCGGCCAGGATGGACAGCTCGCGGGTGAGGGTCGTCCCGCTCATCAGACGGTTGTCGGTGTTCACGGTGACGCGGAAGCCGAGCTGGTAGAGCAGGTCGAACGGGTGGTCGAGGATGTCGTCCCCCCACGCGGCGATCGCTCCGGCCTGCAGGTTGGAGCTCGGGCTGGTCTCCAGGGCGATCTCGCGGTCTTTCACCCACTGGGCGAGCGTCCCGAGCGTCACGTACGTGTTCTCGTCGTCCGAGCGCTCGATCACGATGTCTTCGGCCAGGCGTACACCGTGGCCGAGCCGCAGCGCGCGTCCGTCGAGGATGGCGCCCCGGATGCTCTCCAGACCGTCGGCCTCGCCGGCGTGGACGGTGGTCGGGAAGAACTGCGACGCCAGATAGTCGAACGCCGCCTTGTGGTCGGCCGCCGGGAAGCCCGCCTCAGGACCGGCGATGTCGAAGCCGACGACCCCGCGGTCGCGGTGGCGCACGGCGAGCTCGGCGATCTCGAGGCCGCGGTCGAGGTGGCGCATGGCCGAGACGAGCTGGCCGACGCGGATCGGCCGGCCGGTGGCGCTCACGTCGGCGATGCCCTGCTCGATGCCCTCCTGCACTGCTTCGACGGTCTCGTCGAGGCTGAGTCCCCGGCCGAGGTGCTGCTCGGGCGCCCAGCGGATCTCACCGTAGACGACGCCGTCGTCGCCGAGGTCCTCGACGAACTCACGGGCGACCCGTGTGAGGCCCTCCCGGGTCTGCATCACGGCCGTGGTCAGGTCGAAGGTCTTGAGGTATTCGACGAGCGAGCCCGAGTTGGACTTCTCCGCGAACCAGGCGCCCAGGGCATCCGGGTCGGTCGCCGGAAGCTCGAGGCCGATCTCGGCGGCGAGCTCGATGATGGTCGCGGGGCGCAGGCCGCCGTCGAGGTGGTCGTGCAGCGATACCTTGGGCAGGTCCCGGATGCTCGTGCCGTCGCTCAGCGTGTACTCGTGGGTCTTCTCGCTCATGGTTCTCAATCTATCGGTCCGCGTACGGCTGGGCGGCGGCGCAGGCGAGCCGGCGCCGGTGGCTAGGAGATGCGGTCGGCGATGAGCGGGCCGCCGGTGATGACCGGCTCGCCCGGGTCGCCGATGCGGTAGGCGCCGTCGACCGCCTCGAGGGCGCGCTCGAACCGGGCAGGCTCGTCGGCCGAGAGCGTGAACAGCGGCTGACCCGCACGAACGGTGTCGCCCGGCTTCGCGTGCAGGTCGATGCCCGCCGCGTGCTGCACCGGGTCCTGCTTGCGGGCCCGGCCGGCGCCGAGACGCCACGCGCCGATGCCGAACGGCAGCGCCTGCTGCTCCACCAGCACGCCGTCGCGCTCGGCGACGACCGTGTGGGTCTCCTTCGCGACGGGCAGCGGGGCATCGGGGTCTCCGCCCTGCGCCCGGATGACCTCGCGCCATTTGTCCATCGCGCGGCCGTCCGTCAGCGCGGCCTCCACGTCGACGTCGGTCTTGCCGGCCAGCGCCAGCATCTCGCGGGCGAGCGCCACCGTCAGCTCGACGATGTCGGCGGGGCCGCCGCCGGCGAGCACCTCCACCGATTCGCGCACCTCGTTCGCGTTGCCGATCGCGAGCCCCAGCGGCACGTTCATGTTCGTGAGCAGCGCCGAGGTGGCGACTCCCGCATCCTTGCCCAGGTCGACCATCGTGCGGGCGAGCTCACGCGAGCGCTCGATGTCCTTGAGGAACGCGCCGGAGCCGAACTTCACGTCGAGCACCAGCGCACCCGTGCCTTCGGCGATCTTCTTGCTCATGATCGACGACGCGATGAGGGGGATCGCCTCGACGGTACCGGTGATGTCACGAAGCGCGTACAGCTTGCCGTCGGCGGGCGCGAGCCCCGATCCGGCCGCGCAGATCACTCCGCCGACGTCGCGCAGCTGGGCGAACATCTCGGCATTGGTGAGGTTCGCACGCCAGCCCGGGATGGATTCCAGCTTGTCGAGAGTTCCGCCGGTGTGCCCGAGCCCGCGGCCGGAGAGCTGCGGGACGGCCACGTCGAACACGGCCACGAGCGGCATCAGCGGCAGCGTGATCTTGTCGCCGACGCCGCCGGTCGAGTGCTTGTCGGTGGTCGGCTTGCCGAGGCCTTCGAAGCTCATCCGCTCGCCGCTGGCGATCATCGCCATGGTCATGTCGCGGATCTCACGGCGCGTCATGCCGTTGAGGAAGATCGCCATCGTCATGGCGGCCATCTGCTCGTCGCCGACGTAGCCGCGGGTGTACGCGTCGATCAGCCAGTCGATCTCGGCGGTCGAGAGCTCGCCGCGGTCGCGCTTGGTGTGGATGAGGTCGACGGCGTCGAACGCCTCGACCGTGCCGGAGGTGGTCACGGAGAGTCCTTAGTCGTTGATCTGGGCGGTTTCTTCGGCGTACTCGACGAGCTGTCGCGGGCCGAACGCATCCGGGAGCACCTGGTCGATCGTCCGGATGCCGGACACGGTCTCGAGCAGCATCCCTTCCGCCGAGTGCTCGTAGAGCAGCTGGCGGCACCGGCCGCACGGCATCAGGATGTTGCCGTGGCCGTCCACGCAGGTGAACGCGACGAGGTGGCCGCCGCCCGACAGGTGCAGGGCCGACACGAGGCCGCATTCGGCGCACAGCGTGACGCCGTAGCTGGCGTTCTCGACGTTGCAGCCGGTGATGACCCGCCCGTCGTCGACGAGCGCGGCCGCGCCGACGGGGAAGTTCGAGTACGGAGCATACGCATGCGTCATCGCCTCGCGGGCCGACTCGCGCAGGGCATCCCAGTCGATCGCGTCGCTGTCGGGCAGGTCGTTCGTCATATCGCTCACGCCGCTGTCGCCGCTCACGATTTGGTGTACGGCTTGCCGTCGGCGGCGGGCGCCCGGGAGAGCCCGACCAGGCCGGCGACCGCGAAGATCGTCACGACGTACGGCAGCATCAGCATGAACTCGCTCGGCACCGGAGAGCCGATGATGCCGAGCACGTTCTGCAGGTTGGACGCGAACCCGAACAGCAGGGCGGCGAGTGTGGCCCGGATGGGGTCCCAGCGTCCGAAGATCACCGCGGCGAGGGCGATGAAGCCCTGACCCGCCGTCATCTCCTTGGAGAACGCTCCGACCGAACCGAGCGTGAAGTACGCGCCACCGAGTCCGGCGACCGCTCCCGCGAGCGAGACGTTCCAGAACCGGGTGCCGTTCACGTTGATGCCGACGGTGTCGGCGGCTTCCGGATGCTCGCCCACCGACCGCAGGCGCAGGCCCCAGCGCGTGTGGAACAGGCCGAACCAGACGGCGAAGATCGCGATGTACATGAGGTACTCGATGATCGTCTGATGGAACAGCACCGGCCCGATGATCGGGATGTCGCTGAGGAGCGGGATGGGCCACTCCGGCAGGCGCGGGGGGTTGTTCAGCAGGTTCGGGTTGCCGGCGAGCACCTTCGAGTACAGGAAGCTCGTGAGGCCGGTGACGAGCACGTTGAGCACGACGCCGACGATCACCTGGTCGACGAGGTATTTGATCGAGAACGCTGCGAGCACGAACGAGACGAGCACGCCGGCGACGAGCGCGGCGATCAGGCCGAGTGCCCAGCTGCCGGTGAGCGTCGCCACCATGGCCGAGACGAACGCGCCGGCGAGCAGCTGGCCTTCGATGGCCACGTTGACCACGCCGCCGCGCTCGGAGATGACGCCGCCGAGGGCGCCGAACACGAGCGGCACGGAGAGGCTCACCGTTCCGAGCAGCAGGCCGGTGACCGGAACGGGCAGCTCGCCCGAGCCCGCCCAGGACAGGAAGCCGAACATGAAGAAGAACGCGAACGCGATGACCAGCCAGATGCTGGTCTTGCGGGCCTGCCACGACATCCAGACGCTCACCGCGGTGAGGAGCACGAGGATGATCGTGACCAGCACGGTGGTGGTGAAGGTGTCGACCGTGAGGTTCGGCAGCGAGATCTTGTCGCTCGACTCGCTGAACCGGAACGTGCTGGTGCCGTGCCGGGGGAAGCCGAAGAACAGGATCACGCTGAGCACGACGAAGACGCCGAAAGCGATCGGAGCCTTCCAGCTGCGGATCTTGGCCTTCTCGAGGACGATCGGGGAGGAATCGGGGATTACGGCAGTCGCGGTGCTCATTTCGCCGCCACCTCCTTCGTGACGGTGGGGCTCTCTCGACGGGGCGTCGATCCCGGAGTCGGCAGGCGGAAGATCGCCCGCACGAGCGGCGGGGCCGCCACGAACAGGACGATCAGGGACTGGACGACGAGAATGATGTCGATCGGGATGTCGTTGGCGGCCTGGATCGTGTAACCGCCGGCCTTGAGCGCGCCGAACAGCAGGCCGGCGGCGAAGACGCCCCACGGCTTGGACCGCCCGAGCAGGGCGACGGTGATGGCGTCGAAGCCGATGCCCGCATCCACGCCCGAGCTGATGCCCTGCGGGAACACGCCGAGCGCCTGGCTCGCACCGGCGATGCCCATCATCCCGCCGGCGAACAGCATCGCGTACAGGTACATGTTCTTGACGTTGATGCCGGCGACGCGAGCAGCGTTCGGGTTCTCGCCGACCGCGCGGAAGCGGAAGCCGAGGTTCGACCGGTTGATCAGCCACCACACGAACACAGTCGCCCCGATGACGAGCACGAGCGCCCAGGTGAGGTTGTACCGCGCGCCGAAGAGCGGCGGGAAGATCGCGTTGGCGTGCACCGCGGGCGCCTTGGGGTTGTTGGAGCCCGGCGCCTGCAGGAGACCCTGCGTGCGCAGCAGGAACGAGATCAGGTAGAACGCGATGTAGTTGAGCATGATCGTCACGATCACCTCGTGCGCGCCCGTCCTGGCCTTCAGGAGTCCGACGATTCCGGCCCAGATCGCGCCACCGGCGATGCCGGCGAGGACCGCGACCACCAGGTGGACGACCGGCGGCAGGTCGAACGAGAAGCCCACCCAGGCCGCTGCGGCGGCGGCGATGAGGATCTGTCCCTGTCCACCGATGTTGAACAGTCCGACGCGGAACGCGAGAGCGACGCCGAGACCGCCGACGATCAGCGGCGTCGCGAAGTTGAGCGTCTCGGTGAGGGGCCGGATGCCCGCCTCGAACGTCGGCCGGCGGAAGTTGTAGATCGCGCCCTGGAACATCGAGACATAGGCGTTCGACACCGACGTCCAGATGGCGGCGAACGTGTCGCCCGGACGCGCGAAGAAGTAGCCGGCGGCCTTCTGCACGGTGGGGTCGGTGAACGCGATGAGGAGTCCGCCGATGATGAGCGCGATCACGACGGCGAGGATCGAGATCACGACGCTGCCGCCCATGATGTCGCGCACGGCCTTGTTCCAGCGCGAGGGCTCCTCGCCGGGGGTCTCCTGTTTGGCGAGGCCAGGCGCGGTCTCGGTCCCGGTCATGCTGCAACTCCCGCATCCGCCGGCATCTCGCCGGCCATCATGAGGCCGAGGACCTCGCGTGACGTGCCTCCCGGCACGATTCCGACGATCCCCCCGCGGTACATCACCGCGATGCGGTCGGCGAGCGCCGCGACCTCGTCGAGCTCGGTGGAGACAACGATGACCGGGATGCCCGAATCGCGTGTCTCGACGATGCGCTTGTGCACGAACTCGATCGAGCCGACGTCGAGTCCGCGGGTCGGCTGGGCGGCGACGAAGAGGCGCAGGTCGCGGCTCAGCTCGCGGGCCAGCACGACCTTCTGCGCGTTCCCGCCCGACAGGCGGCCGACCTTGGTCTCGATGCTCTGGGTGCGCACGTCGAACTCGCGCACCTTCTCTTCGGCGAACTGGTTGAGGTAGCCGAGCTGGAGGTTGGCGCCCTTGACGAACGGCGCACCACTG
This sequence comes from Leifsonia sp. NPDC058248, assembly GCF_042881905.1. Lineage (NCBI taxonomy): Bacteria > Bacillati > Actinomycetota > Actinomycetes > Micrococcales > Microbacteriaceae > Leifsonia > Leifsonia sp. NPDC058248. Next base: position 288,222 of record NZ_JBHVXB010000003.1, on the reverse strand, counting down.
GAGCGGTCGAGCATCAGGTTCTCGGCGATCGTGAACTCGCCGACGAGGCCGTCTTCGTTGCGGTCCTCCGGCACGAAGCCGACGCCCGCGTCGAGCACCCTGCGCACACTGTGCCCCTGGATGCTCTGGCCGTCGAGCACGATCTCGCCTTCGACGCGCGGCTGGAGTCCCAGGATCGCCTCGGTGAGCTCGGTCTGGCCGTTGCCCTGCACGCCGGCGATCGCGAGGATCTCGCCCGCCTTGACGTCGAAGCTCACACGGTTGACGACGAGCTGGCCGATCGGGTCGATGACCGACAGGTCGCGCACGACGAGGGCCGCTTCGCCGGGCGTCGCGGGCTCCTTGTCGACGGTCAGTGAGACGGCGCGGCCGACCATCATGGAGGCCATCTCGGTGTTGGTGGCGGTGGGCGCGACGTCGCCGACGACCTTGCCGAGGCGGATGACCGTGATGCGGTCGGCGACCTCGCGCACCTCGCGCAGTTTGTGGGTGATGAAGACGATCGCCGTGCCCTGGTCCTTGAGCTGGCGCATGATGCCCATCAGCTCGTCGGTCTCCTGCGGGGTGAGGACGGCGGTTGGCTCGTCGAACACGAGCACTTTCGCGTTCTGGGACAGCGCCTTGATGATCTCGACGCGCTGCTGCACGCCCACGGGAAGATCTTCGACGCGAGCATCCGGGTCGACATCGAAGCCGAACTGCGCCGAGATCTCGCGGACCCGCTTGCGTGCGGCGGGCAGGTCGAGGCGGCCGCCGAACTTGGTCTGCTCGTGGCCGAGCATCACGTTCTCGGCGACGGTGAAGACCGGGATGAGCATGAAGTGCTGGTGCACCATGCCGATTCCCGCCTTCATGGCGTCGCCGGGTCCGGAGAAGTGCTGGACCACGTCGTCGAGCAGGATCTCCCCCTCATCGGCCTGGTACAGCCCGTAGAGGACGTTCATGAGGGTGGACTTGCCGGCGCCGTTCTCACCGAGGAGACAGTGGATCTCGCCTGGGTCGACCATGAGGTCGATGTGGTCGTTGGCGACCAGGGCACCGAACCGTTTGGTGATGCCGCGAAGTTCGAGCTTCATTCGGGTGGGGTTCCTTCTCTACTCGCCCGGGTGGAGCGAAAGCGCGCGAAACGGCAGATGGCCACGATGCGCGTATTCACCCTAACCTTTTGCACATATGTCAGTGTGTGCTCAGTTGAGCAGTGGTCACAAGGGGCGACAGATCGATACGGGTCAAAAGACCGGGGAGGCCGGCGCGAGCCGACCTCCCCGTTTCTCTGGGTGCTGCTGGATTACTGCTTGGGCGACGACGGCGAGGTGACCTTGATCGAGCCGTCGATGATGCCGGCCTTGATCTTGTCGAGTTCACCCTGCAGGCTGCTGTCGACCTTCGACTCGAAGTCGTGGAACGGAGCCAGGCCGACGCCGTCGTTCTTCAGCGTGCCCACGTAGGGCGTGCTGTCGAACTTGCCGTTGGCGGCCGCGGTGACGACATCGTTCGTCGCCGGCTTCATGCCCTTCATCACCGAGGTGAGGAGCAGAGCCTTCACGGTCGGGTCGGAGAGGTAGACGTCGGCGTCGACGCCGATCATCGCGATCGGCTTGCCCGAGTCCTTGATCGCCTGTGCGGCGCTCTGGTAGATCGGACCACCGACCGGCATGATCACGTCGGCGTTCTGGTCGATGATGCCCTGAGCCGTGTTCTTCGCGGTCTCGTTGGCGTCGAAGCCACCGGTGAAGGAGCCGTTCTGCTTCGCGACGTCCCATCCGACGACCTTGACGGACTTGCCCTTCTGGTCGTTGAAGTACTTCACGCCGTCGGCGAAGCCGTCCATGAAGATGGTGACGGTCGGGATCTGCATGCCGCCGAAGGTGCCGACGATGCCGGTCTTCGAGTAGCTGGCAGACGCGTAGCCGGCCAGGAACGCCGCCTGCGCGGTGTCGAAGATGATCGGCTTCACGTTCTTCGCGGTGATCGAGCTGTCGTCGATGATGGCGAAGTCGACGTCCGGGTTGGCCTCGGCAGCCTTCTTCGTGGCGTCGGCGAGCAGGAAGCCGACGGTCACGACGAGGTTGCAGTTGGCGTCGACCATGCTCTGGATGTTCGGAGCGAAGTCGTTCTCGCTCTTCGACTCGGCCGTCTTCGGCTTGACGCCGAGCTTGTCGGCTGCCTGGGTGAGGCCTTCGAAGCCGAGCTGGTTGAACGAGTGATCGTTGAAACCGCCGGAGTCGGAGACCATGCAGGGCAGGAAGTCGCTCTTCGCTGCGCCGCTGGACGAGGTGTCCGATGGCGCCGCGGAACATGCGGCGAGCAGCGACATTACGCCGACCGCCGCCAGGCCGAGCAGGCCTGCCTTACGCGCTGTGATTGTCAAGGTGTGTCCTCCAAGATGCAGGCCCCGCGGGTAAGGGGGGCCAAGTGTGATTCACGTTACCGAATGTGACGAACAGCTCCGTCCGAAATCCGGCTTCTTCATGTAAGCGTTACAAACACGCGCGCGAATGGCACCTGCTCATTTGAGCAGCTGCCATTCCTATTCTGCTCATCAGAGCCAGCCGCGCCTCTTGAAGACGAAATAGAGCCCGAACCCGCTCAGCACCATCGCCCCGAGCGCTGCCGGGTAGCCCCACGTCCATTCCAGCTCCGGCATGTTCGTGAAATTCATGCCGTAGATGGTGCCGATGATGCTCGGCGCGAACAGGATGGCCGCCCAGGAGGAGATCTTCTTGACCTCTTCCCCCTGCCGGTTGGCGGCATGGGCGAGACGAACGGTCTCCTCGTTCTGGCGTTCGGCGACGAGGGTCGAGTTGACCGTGAGGATGTCGCGCAGCAGCTGCCGGAACCCGTCCACGCGTTCATTGACCTGGATGAGGTGGTCGGACACGTCGCGGAGGGCGCGCTGCAGCTCCTGCGTCACGCCGTACTTCGCCGACCCGTGCTCCAGCGCCACCATCACCGCGGTGAGCGGATGCGTCGCCCGCTGGAAGTCGATGACCTCGCGCGAGAGCTCGTAGATACGCCGGGAGACCAGCGCGTCCCCGCCGAACACCTGCGTCTCGATCTCGTCGATGTCGTTGGCGAGACCGGCGACGACCGGGCTGTACGCATCCACGACCGCGTCGATGATGGCGTACAGGATGGCCTGGGTGCCGAGGGCGAGCAGCTCCGGTTCGCGCTCCATGCGCTGCCGAACATGCGAGAGGTCGGGCGACTCACTGTGGCGCACCGTGATCACGAAGTTGGGACCGACGAACAGGTGGAGCTCGCCGAAATCGACCTCCTCAGGGACGTCGAGGTAGTTCGCCGCCTTGAGCACGACGAAGAGCACGCCGTCGTAGCGCTCCAGCTTGGGACGCTGATGCGCGACGATCGCGTCTTCGATGGCCAGCTGGTGCAGCTCGAACTCGTCGGCGAGCGACATGAGCTCCTGAGCGCTCGGCCGGTAGAGGCCGATCCAGGCCACGCCGTCGGGCGTCGCGTCGAGCGCCCGGTAGGTCTCGGCCAGCGAGCGCGGCGAGGCGACGCGGACGCCCTTCGAGTAGATGGCGCTGTCGACCATGCTCGGTCGCGGCTCGCGTGCCACCTCCGGCGCCCTGGCCGTGACCACGGCTGAGGGAGGGTCCACCCGGCGTGCCCGGGAGACGAAGGGCATCGGGATGCCGCGTCGGTTGGTGTTGGGGGCCATGGGTCACCTCCAGTGGATCCGTGCGTTCGAATGCGGCCCGTGCGGAGGGCCACTCAACTGTACGCGCGCTCCCTGCCGTCGCGCTCGACTTCTTCTGCGCGATCCAGGATGACCTGCTCGTAGTGGTGCAGGAGGTCGTCGCAGACGACGGCCCAGGACCGTCCGAGGACGCGGCGGCGGCCCGCCTCCCCCATCCGGAGCCGGAGGGGCGCGTCGGCCACGAGCATCCCGACCGCCGCCCGCAGCCCGCGGTCGTCTCCCGCAGGGAAGAGGAGCCCGTCGACGCCGTGCTCGATCAGGTCGATCGGGCCGCCCGCGCGCGGGGCCACCACCGGCAGCCCGGAGGCGTGCGCTTCCTGGACGGTCTGGCCGAACGTCTCCTCCGTGCCGGTGTGGGCGAACACGTCGAATGCGGCGTAGGCCGCGCCGAGGTCGGCCCCGCCCAGGCGGCCCAGCCAGGTGACGGGCATCCCCCGCAGGGCGTCGGCGACCGCGGGACGCGCGGGACCGTCGCCGACGATCGCGATGGAGAGCCCGGGGAGACCGCGCAGCGAGCGCAGGCGTTCCACCTGCTTCTCCGGCGCGATCCGGCCGACGTAGCCGACGACGAGCTCGCCGTCGGGCGACAGGTGCTCGCGCAGCTCCTTCGCCGCGGCCGTGCGGCGATTGTTGGGGTGATACCGCTCGAGGTCCACGCCGCGTCCCCAGCAGGCCAGGATCCGCACGCCGGCGGAGCGCAGGTCGTACTCCGACGCCGACGACGGCACGAGGGTGAGGTCGGCGCCGTCGTGCACCCAGCGCACGTACTTCCAGGCGAGCGACGAGGTGATCCCGAGACCGTTGGTCCGCGCGTAGCCGGCGACATCCGTCTGATAGACGGCCACCGACGGGATGCCCAGCCGATTGGCCGCCGCGATCCCCTGCGCTCCCAGCAGGAAGGGGGACGCCGCGTGCAGCACGTCGGCGCCGAACCGGGCCAGGATGCGCTGCACCTGCGGGCTCGGGAGCCCGACCGGGAACTGGCGGTACGCGATCGACGGCACCTGATGCACCGGGAAGCCGGCGTACTCGGCCGGCGCCCCCGCATCCGGGCAGATCACGATCGCCTCGTGCCCGGCGTCGGCCAGATGCTCGAGCACCCGGCACACGCTGGTGGTGACCCCGTTGACCGTGGGGAGGAAGCTCTCGCTGACGACCGCGATCCGCATGGTTCCGACGCTATGGGGCCCGGATGGCCGCCCCGTGAACAGCCGGTGACGGGGTCGGCTCTGTATCCTTTCGGCATGGCTCACGCACACGCCCCGATCGACCGCTTCTACAGCGTCATCCCCGCCGGCGGCATCGGTTCCCGTCTGTGGCCGCTCTCCCGCGCGGACGCGCCGAAATTCCTGCACGATCTCACCGGCTCGGGGCAGACCCTGCTGCGCGACACCTGGGACCGGCTGGTGCCGCTGTCGGGCGAGCAGCGGATCATGGTGGTCACCGGTCGCGCTCACCGTGCCGCCGTCGAGACGCAGCTGCCTGCCCTCGCCGACCCCAACGTGGTGCTCGAGTCGGAGCCGCGCGACTCGACCGCCGCGATCGGTCTCGCCGCCGCCATCCTCGAGAAGCGCGAGCCCGGCGTGATCATCGGCTCCTTCGCCGCCGACCACGTGATCAAGAACCACCGGCTGTTCGGCGCGGCCGTGCGCGAAGCCGTCGCCTCGGCCGACGCCGGCTACATCACCACCATCGGCATCCGCCCGACCGAGCCCGCTGTGGGCTTCGGCTACATCCACTGCGGCGGCGAGATCGCCATCGGCGGCGCGCCCAGCGCCCTCTCCGTGACCGAGTTCGTCGAGAAGCCCGACCTGGAGACCGCCGAGGGCTACGTCGAGAGCGGCACGTACCTCTGGAACGCCGGGATGTTCATCTCGCGCGCCGACCGGCTGCTCGAAGAGATCGGCCGCTCCGAGCCCGAACTGCTCGCCGGCCTGCTCGAGCTGGCCGAGGCGTGGGACGACCCCGCGACGCGCGGTCCGGCGGTCGACCGCATCTGGCCCGCCCTCAAGAAGATCGCGATCGACTACTCGGTGGCCGAGCCGGCGGCGGCCGCCGGCAAGCTCGCCGTCATCCCCGGATACTTCGACTGGGACGACGTGGGAGACTTCGCCTCGCTCGCCAAGCTCAACTCGGGCGGCCGCAAGTCCGACCTCGCGATCCTCGGCGAGAACGCCCGCGTGCTCTCCGACGCGTCGAGCGGCATCGTCATCAGCCAGTCCGGCCGGGTCATCAGCCTGATCGGCGTCAAGGACATCGTGGTGGTGGACACTCCGGATGCTCTGCTGGTCACGACGAGCGAGAACGCCCAGCGTGTGAAGGCCGTGGTCGACGCGCTCCGGCTCACCGGCTCCAGCGACGTGCTGTGAGCGTCGTGCCGTGACCGACGTGCTGCCAGTCCGGACGCGCTGATTTGTCTCGACGTCGAGACACTTAGGCGCACCTAACCCGCACCGGCGGTGAGGTCGGCATACACTGGTGGAGCGCTTCTCGCGCGTACTCCGCGACCACAACCAGGGAGGGTTGTTCGTGCCAGACCAAGCGGCAGGAACCCTGCAACCGACCAAGAACAGGCCGGGCGGCACACTGTACCGGGGCCGAGAGGGAATGTGGTCGTGGGTGCTCCACCGCATCACCGGCGTCGCCATCTTCTTCTTCCTCCTCGTGCACATCCTCGACACGTCGCTCATCCGGGTGAGCCCCGAGGCGTACAACGCGGTGATCGGCACCTACAAGAACCCGATCATGGGACTCGGTGAGATCGCCCTCGTCGGCGCCATCACGTTCCACGCCTTCAACGGCCTTCGGATCATCGCCATCGACTTCTGGAGCAAGGGCGTCAAGTACCAGCGGCTCATGTTCTGGATCGTCATCGCGATCTGGGTCGTGCTGATGGCCGGCTTCGTCCCTGTACAACTCGTCCACATCTTCGGGGAGGCCGGCTGATCATGACCACCATCGACGCTCCCCGCACACCGGCCCGTCCCGTCCGCCGCCGAGGCGTGAACTGGGAGAAATGGGGCTGGATCTACATGCGCGCCTCGGGCCTGGTGCTCGTGGTCCTCATCTTCGGCCACCTGCTCATCAACCTCGTGCTCGGCCAAGGCGTCAAGCAGATCGACTTCGCCTTCGTCGCCGGCAAGTACGCGACGCCGTTCTGGCAGGTCTGGGACCTGCTCATGCTGTGGCTCGCGCTGATCCACGGCGGCAACGGGATGCGCACGCTCGTCAACGACTACGCGCACAACCGGCTGGTCAACGGCATCCTCAAGTGGGCCATCCTCGCCGCCGTCGTCGTGCTGGTCGTGCTCGGCACGCTCGTGATCTTCACCTTCGACCCGTGCCCCGCAGGGGCGGCAGCCGGAACGCTGCCGTCGTTCTGCACGGTCAAGTAGCCCACCGAACACGGAAAAAGCTGTGACAACTGAAACCTCTGAATCCACCGTCATCGACGGCGTCCACTACCACGAGTTCGACATCGTCATCGTCGGCGCCGGCGGCGCCGGCATGCGGGCGGCGATCGAGGCGGGGCCCCACGCGAAGACCGCTGTGATCTCCAAGCTCTACCCCACCCGCTCCCACACGGGCGCTGCGCAGGGCGGCATGGCCGCGGCGCTCGCCAACGTGGAGGAGGACAACTGGGAGTGGCACACCTTCGACACCGTCAAGGGCGGCGACTACCTCGTCGACCAGGACGCCGCCGAGATCCTGGCCAAAGAGGCGATCGACGCGGTCATCGACCTCGAGAACATGGGCCTGCCGTTCAACCGCACGCCCGAAGGCAAGATCGACCAGCGGCGCTTCGGCGGCCACACCCGCGACCACGGCAAGGCGCCGGTCCGCCGCGCCTGCTATGCGGCCGACCGCACCGGCCACATGATCCTGCAGACGCTGTTCCAGAACTGCGTCCGCCTCGGAATCAACTTCTTCAACGAGTACTACGTCCTCGACGTGATCATGAACGAGGTCGAGGGCGTCGAGCAGCCGGCGGGCGTCGTGGCCTACGAGCTCGCCACCGGCGAACTGCACGTCTTCCACTCCAAGGCGATCATCTTCGCCACGGGCGGCTTCGGCAAGATCTTCAAGACCACGTCCAACGCCCACACCCTCACCGGCGACGGCGTCGGCATCATCTGGCGCAAGAAGCTCCCGCTCGAAGACATGGAGTTCTTCCAGTTCCACCCGACCGGACTGGCCGGCCTGGGCATCCTGCTCACCGAAGGCGCCCGCGGCGAGGGAGCCATCCTGCGCAACGCGAGCGGTGAGCGCTTCATGGAGCGTTACGCCCCCACCATCAAAGACCTCGCGCCGCGCGACATCGTCGCCCGCTGCATGGTGCAGGAGGTCGCGGAAGGCCGCGGCGCCGGTCCGCACAAGGACTACGTGCTGCTCGACTGCACCCACCTGGGCGCCGAGGTGCTCGAGACCAAGCTCCCCGACATCACCGAGTTCGCCCGCACCTACCTGGGCGTCGACCCGGTCGTGGAGCCCGTCCCGGTCATGCCGACGGCGCACTACGCGATGGGCGGCATCCCGACCAACAACAACGCCGAAGTGCTCCGCGACAACGTGACCGTCGTCCCGGGTCTCTACGCCGCCGGAGAGTGCGCCTGCGTGTCGGTGCACGGCTCCAACCGTCTCGGCACCAACTCGCTGCTCGACATCAACGTGTTCGGCAAGCGTGCCGGCAACAACGCCGTGGAGTACGTGAAGACGGCCACCGCCGTGCCGCTTCCCGACGACCCCGCCGCCTACGTGCGCGGCATGATCGACGGCCTGCGCACCGGCACGGGCACCGAGCGGATCGCGGCCATCCGCAAAGAGCTGCAAGACGAGATGGACAAGAAGGCCCAGGTGTTCCGCACCGACGAGTCGCTGGCCGAGGTCACCGCGACCATCCACGGCCTGCGCGAGCGGTATCGCAACATCGTCGTGCAAGACAAAGGCAAGCGCTTCAACACCGACCTGCTCGAGGCCGTCGAGCTCGGCTTCCTGCTCGACCTCGCCGAGGTCGTCGTCTACTCGGCCCGCAATCGCCAGGAGAGCCGCGGCGGCCACATGCGCGACGACTTCCCCAAGCGCGACGACGAGAACTACATGAAGCACACCATGGCGTACCTCTCGGGCGACCCGCACTCGTCCGACGCCGCCGACCACATTCGACTCGACTGGAAGCCCGTCGTCGTGACCCGCTACCAGCCGATGGAGAGGAAGTACTGATGTCGAACGCCGTCCTCGAGACTCCCCCGGCGCCCGAGGCGCCGATCCAGTCGTTCACCGTCACGCTGATCATCCGCCGCTTCGACCCCGATGTGGACACCGAGCCGCGCTGGCAGGACTTCGACGTCGAGATGTTCCCGACCGACCGCATCCTCGACGCCCTGCACAAGATCAAATGGGAGCAGGACGGGTCGCTGACCTTCCGCCGTTCCTGCGCGCACGGCATCTGCGGCTCGGATGCGATGCGCATCAACGGCCGCAACCGGCTCGCCTGCAAGACGCTGATCAAAGACCTCGACATCTCGAAGCCGATCTACGTCGAGGCGATCAAGGGCCTGCCGCTCGAGAAGGACCTCATCGTCGACATGGAGCCGTTCTTCGCCTCCTACCGCGAGGTCCAGCCGTTCCTGGTGGCCAACTCGACGCCGCCGAAAGACAAGGAGCGCATCCAGTCGGTCGCCGATCGCGCCCGCTTCGACGACACCACCAAGTGCATCCTGTGCGCGGCGTGCACCTCGTCGTGCCCGGTGTTCTGGACCGACGGCCAGTACTTCGGACCGGCGGCGATCGTCAACGCCCACCGCTTCATCTTCGACTCGCGCGACGACAACTCGCAGGTGCGCCTCGACATCCTCAACGACAAAGAGGGCGTCTGGCGCTGCCGCACCACGTTCAACTGCACCGACGCGTGCCCGCGCGGCATCCAGGTGACCCAGGCGATCGCCGAGGTCAAGCAGGCGATCATGCGCGGAAAGGCTTAGCAGCCAGGCTCTCCGCCCACCGGCCCGTCGCTAGGCTGAGGCCGTGGCCGCGAAGAAGACCAAGGACGCGCAGCCGGCGCAGCCCGACCCGTCGCTGCAGCGCGCCGAGGGGACGATCGAGCCCGAGCCGCTGAAGGAACGGCTGTCCGAGGCGACCGAGCCGCTGAGAGAGCGTCTCGAGAAGCCGGTGGCCCGGGTGACCGGCATCGCCAAATGGGTGCAGTCGCTGCGCCCCTACCGCGTCTACATCAACTTCTCCCACAGCGACGGCAACCTCCGCGCCGCGGGAATGGGCTACCAGTCGCTGTTCGCCGTCTTCGCCGCGATCTGGGTCGCCTTCTCGGCCGCGGGCATCTGGCTGACGAGCAACACGGAGGTCTTCGAGGCGCTCGCCGGCCTCATCAACCGAGCGGTCCCCGGGCTGATCGCGGTCGACGGCCAGCCCGGGGTGATCGAGCCGTCGCAACTGGACAGCGCCGCCCCCTTCGGGTGGACAGGCATCATCGCCGCGATCGGTCTGCTCTGGACGGCGATCGGCTGGCTGTACTACACGCGGCAGGCCGTCCGTGCCGTCTTCGGCCTCAGCCGGGACACCACCAACTACGCGCTGCAGAAGATCCGCGACCTCGGGCTCGCGCTGCTGTTCGGTGTCGTTCTGCTGTTCTCAGCGCTCCTCACCATCGTCAGCACGGAGGCGCTCACCTTCTTCCTGGACGTGCTCGGACTGAGCGACTCGTACTGGACGTCGCTCGTCACGCGGGTGTCGGGGCTCGTGGTCTCCGTGATCCTCAACATCGTCACCCTCGGGGTGATGTTCCGCGTGCTGGCGCGCGTGTCGATCCCCTGGCGAAACCTGTTCTTCGGATCGCTCCTCGGCAGTGCCGCGCTGGCCGGGCTCAGCGCCCTCGCCGGCCTGTTCCTCGGCGGAGCGACCAGGAATCCGCTCCTGGCGACGTTCGCCGTGTTCGTCGGTCTGCTCATCTGGTTCAACTTCGTGTCCAGGGTCATCCTGCTGGCGGCATCCTGGATCGCGGTCGGCATGTTCGATCGCGGACTCTCACCGCGCGTCGTCAGCCCCGAGCAGCAGGCGGCCGAGAAGGCGGCGGCGGAATACGACGCACGGGTCCTCGTCGCCCGGGCCGAGCTCGACGACGCGAAGGCCGAGCTCGCCTCCGCCCGCTGGTACTCGAAGCTGATCGCCCAGAGGTCCGTGGAGCGCGCCCAGCACCGGCTGAACGACATCCTCGACGAAGGGCTCGTCGGAGGCTCCCGGTAGGCTTGCTGCATGCCTGCAAAGCCCCTGCGTATCGCCACGATCAACACCAACGGCATCCGCGCCGCGTACCGCAAGGGCATGGGCGCCTGGCTCGATCAGCGGGATGTCGACATCCTCGCGATCCAGGAAGTGCGCGCCACGACCGAAGACATCCAGCAGCTCCTCGGCGAGGAGTGGGACGTACTGCACGACCCGGCGACTGCCAAGGGCCGCGCGGGGGTCGCGATCGCCAGCCGCAGCGCGGCGTCGATCCATCGGGTCGTCCTCGGTCCCGACGATTTCGACAGCGCCGGCCGCTGGCTCGAGGCCGACTACGAGGTCAACGGAAAGGTGGTCACGGTGGTGAGCACCTATGTGCACTCCGGTGAGGCCGGCTCCCCCAAGCAGGTCGAGAAGTTCCGGTTCCTGGATGAGATGGAAGCGCGCCTGCCCGAGTTGCAGAAGCACAGCGACTACGCGGTCGTCCTCGGCGATCTCAACGTCGGGCACCGCACCCTCGACATCCGCAACTGGAAGGGCAACGTCAAGCGCGCCGGCTTCCTGCCGCAGGAGCGGGAGTACTTCGACCGCATCGTCGGCGCCGAAGGCGAAGACGGCTACAACGACGGCGCCGGCCTCGGCTGGGTGGACGTCGGGCGCAAGTGGGCGGGTGACGTCGACGGCCCCTACACCTGGTGGTCGTGGCGCGGTCAGGCCTTCGACAACGACTCCGGCTGGCGCATCGACTACCAGCTCGCCACTCCAGCCCTCGCCGCGACCGTGACGGACTACTCCGTCGACCGGGCTGCGGCCTACGACGAGCGATGGTCCGACCACACCCCCGTGGTCGTCGACTACGCCGTCTGAACCCCTTCTTCCGACTCTTCACTTCGAGGTATCACCCATGACACAACTCCCCCGGCTCTACTCGGGCATGCAGCCCTCCGCCGACTCGCTCCAGCTCGGCAACTACATCGGAGCCCTCCTTCAGTGGAAAGAGCTGCAGACCACGCACGATGCGTTCTTCTCCGTGGTCGACATGCACGCGATCACCGTGTCACAAGACCCCGACGACCTGCGCGAGAAGACCCGCCGCACCGCAGCGCAGTACATCGCCGCCGGCATCGACCCCTCGGCCTCCACCCTCTACGTGCAGTCGCACGTGCCGGCGCACGCCCAGCTGGCCTGGGTGCTCAACACCATCACCGGTTTCGGCGAGGCGTCGCGCATGACGCAGTTCAAAGACAAGTCGGCCAAGCAGGGCGCCGAGGCGACCTCGGTCGGCCTGTTCGCGTATCCGGTGCTGATGGCCGCGGACATCCTGCTCTACGACGCCGAGATCGTGCCGGTCGGCGACGATCAGCGCCAGCACGTCGAGCTCACCCGTGACCTGGCCGAACGGTTCAACAGCCGGTTCGGCGACACCTTCGTGGTGCCGCAGGCGATGATCCTCAAAGAGAGCGCCCGCATCTACGACCTGCAGAACCCGACGGCGAAGATGTCGAAGTCGTCCGAGTCGCACGCCGGCGTGGTGTGGATGCTCGACGAGCCCGACGTGACCCGCAAGAAGATCATGCGCGCCGTCACCGACACCGATGGCGTCGTGTCGTTCGACCGCGAGGGCAAGCCCGGGATCTCCAACCTGCTCACCATCTACTCGTCGCTCAGCGGCCGCAGCATCGAATCCGTCGAGCTCGAGTATGAGGGCAAAGGCTACGGCGACTTCAAGAAGGGTCTGGCCGACGTCGTCGTAGAGACGTTCGCGCCGGTGCGCCAGCGTGCCCTCGACCTCCTGGACGACCCGGCCGAACTCGACCGGATCCTGGCCCGCAACGCCGACCGCGCGAGCGAGGTGGCCGAAGTCACCCTCGCAAAGGCGTACGAGCGCATCGGCTTCCTGCGTCCCGCACGATGAGCCTCGCCGTGCCGCGTGAGCCCGTCGTGCTGACGGGCCCACGCGTCGTGCTCTCGGCTCCGGCAGAGGGCGATCTCGACCGGGTCACCGTGCTCTGCCAGGACCCCGCCGTCGCCGGATGGACCACCGTGCCGTCGCCGTACAGTCGCGCCGACGCCGAAGAGTTCGTGCTCGGACTGGTCGTCGAAGGCTGGGCCGACGGACGATCGTGCACCTGGGCCATTCGGTTGAGCGACGACGGAGAGCTCGTCGGGATGCTCGGGCTCGACGGCATCCGCGACGACGAGGCGGAGATCGGCTTCTGGCTCGCGCCGAAAGTCCGGGGCCTCGGCGTGATGACCGAAGCCGTCTCGCTGGCGATCGACTACGCCTTCGCACCCGAGGGCGGCCTGGGTCTCCAGCGGCTCGTCTGGCACGCGTTCGTCGGCAACGCAGCATCGGCCGCCGTGGCTCGCCGCGCCGGCTTCCGCTTCGAGGGTCTGCGCCGTCTCGGCGGCGCCCAGCGCGGCCGCCGGCTCGACGACTGGCAGGCCGCGCTCCTCCGCGACGACCCTCGCACGCCGGCGAACGACTGGCCCGATGCGACGTTCGTGCAGCACGATCCGGTGGCGCTGCCATGACGGTCCCGCAGGTCGTGCTCTTCGATCTCGACGACACCCTGTTCGCGCATCGAGCGGCCGTCGCGCGCGGCATCGAGGCGCACGTCGCCTCGCTCGGCGACCCGTACCGCTCGCTCGACACGGCATCCGTCGTCGCGCTCTGGCACGACCTCGAGGAACATCACTACCATTCGTACCTCGCCGGCCGTCTCGACTTCGAAGGGCAACGACAGGCACGCGCGCGCGACTTCGCCGCACGTCACGGGGTCACGCTCGACGACGATGCCGCCAGCCTGTGGTTCGCCACCTACTTCGAGCGCTACGTGGAGAGCTGGGAGCTGCACGACGACGCGCTCCCCTGTCTCGACGAGCTCGCCGCGCGCATCCCGAACGTGCGCTTCGGCCTGATCACCAACGGCGACCTCGCGTTCCAGACCCGCAAGATCACGACGGTGGGGCTGGATGCTCGCGTCGAGCACGTGATCGCCTCCGGAGAGGTCGGCGTGGTCAAACCGGATCCGCAGATCTTCCGGCACGCGTGCGCCGTGTTCGGCGTCGCGACGGAGGAGGCCGCCTACGTCGGCGACCGTCTGCACACAGATGCCGTCGGCGCCGCACGGGCCGGGCTCACCGGCGTCTGGCTGAACCGCGCAGCCGTGATCCCGGCCGACGATGAGGCCGCTGAGGCGCTGGCTGCGGGCGTCCACGAGATCGCCGGCCTCGCCGAGCTGCCCGCGACGCTGCTCGCGCTCTAACCCACAGCCAGACCGGCGCACCCCGCCGGCGGAACAGCGCGCACGCAGAAGCGCCGCCCGGCGTGGCCGGACGGCGCTTCGTGGTGCTGAGACGTCAGGCGTTGCGCACGTCGTCGTCGACCCAGTCGAACGTCTTCGTGACGGCCTTCTTCCAGAGGCGGAGCTGGCGGTCCCGCTCACCGGGCTCCATCTCCGGGTTCCAGCGGCTGTCTTCCTGCCAGTTCTTGCGCAGGTCGTCGAGGTTCTCCCAGAAGCCGACCGCGAGGCCGGCCGCGTAGGCGGCGCCGAGGGCGGTGGTCTCCGCGACCACCGGGCGCACCACCGGGACACCGAGGATGTCGGCCTGGAACTGCATCAGGGTGTTGTTGGCGATCATGCCGCCGTCCACCTTGAGCTCCTGCAGGTCCACACCGGAGTCGGCGTTGACGGCGTCGAGCACCTCGCGCGTCTGGAAGGCGGTGGCCTCCAGCACGGCGCGGGCGATGTGGCCCTTGTTCACGTAGCGCGTGAGGCCCACGAGAGCTCCGCGCGCATCCGAACGCCAGTACGGGGCGAACAGACCGGAGAACGCCGGCACGAAGTACGCGCCGCCGTTGTCTTCGACCGTCTTCGCCAGCTCCTCGATCTCCGGGGCGCTCGAGATGAGGCCCAGGTTGTCGCGGAGCCACTGCACCAGCGAACCGGTGACGGCGATCGAGCCCTCCAGGGCGTAGTGCGGCTTGTCGTCGCCGAGCTTGTAGCCCAGCGTCGTCAGCAGACCGTTCTTGGAGTGGACGATCTCCTCACCCGTGTTGAAGATGAGGAAGTTGCCGGTTCCGTAGGTGTTCTTGGACTCGCCCGGGTCGAACGCGGCCTGGCCGAAGGTGGCGGCCTGCTGGTCCCCCAGGATGCCCGCGACGGGTACCTCGCGGAGCAGGCTCGACGACTCGACATTGCCGTAGATCTCGGACGAGCTCTTGATCGCCGGCAGCATCGACTTCGGCACGCCGAACACCTCGAGGATGTCGTCGCGCCAGGTCAGCGTCTCCAGGTCCATGAACATCGTGCGGGACGCGTTGGTCACGTCGGTGGCGTGCACGCCGCCGTCCGGCCCGCCGGTCAGGTTCCACAGAACCCACGCGTCGGTGTTGCCGAACAGCAGGTCGCCGGCTTCGGCACGCTCGCGAGCGCCTTCGACGTTCTCGAGGATCCAGACGATCTTCGTGCCGGAGAAGTAGGTCGCGAGCGGCAGCCCGACGATCTGCTTGAACCGCTCCACTCCGCCGTCGGCCGCCAGGCGGTCGACGATGGGCTGCGTGCGCGTGTCCTGCCAGACGATGGCGTTGTAGACGGGCTCGCCGGTGTTCTTGTCCCAGACCACCGCAGTCTCGCGCTGGTTGGTGATGCCCACGGCGGCGATGTCGTGGCGGGTGAGGTCGGCCTTCGACAGGGCCAGGCCGATCACCTCACGGGTGTTGTTCCAGATCTCGACCGGGTTGTGCTCGACCCACCCCGCCTTGGGGAAGATCTGCTCATGCTCCAGCTGGCCCGACGAGACGATCGATCCGGACTTGTCGAAGATGATCGCACGGGTACTCGTGGTGCCCTGATCGATGGCGACAACGTAGTCGGCCATAGGTAACTCCTTTGTTTTGGGGTGGGCTGCAGGCGCCGGCCCCACCGATCGGGGCCGGCGCGCAGGTACTACTTGGTGATGACGGGAAGCAGCACGAGGGCGAGCCATCCGGCGGCAAGACCACCGATGACCGGACCGACCACCGGGATCCAGGAGTACGACCAGTCGCTCGAACCCTTGCCCTTGATCGGCAGCACCGCGTGCGCGATGCGCGGACCGAGGTCACGGGCCGGGTTGATGGCGTACCCGGTCGGGCCACCGAGTGAGGCGCCGATACCGGTCACCAGGAGGGCGACGGGCAGTGCGCCGAGAGCGGCGAGACCCGAGACACCGGGCTGGTGCCCGAAGGCGATCACGACGAACACCAGCACGAACGTGCCGATGATCTCCGTGATGAGGTTCCAGGTGTAGGTGCGGATGGCCGGACCGGTCGAGAACACGCCCAGCTTGTTGGCGGGTTCCGGTTCTTCGTCGAAGTGCTTCTTGTACGCCAGGAAGGTCAGCACAGCGCCGATGAAGGCACCGATGAACTGCCCCGCGATGAAGATGAGGATCGTGCCGATGTTGACAGGCACGAGGGTGTGCAGCGCCGCATTACCGAACGTCTTCGCACCGTTGGCGACGAGGCCGAGCGTTACGGCGGGGTTCAGGTGGGCACCTGAGTTGTAAGCGACGGTGACGCCCGCGAAGACCGCGAGACCCCAGCCGAAGTTCACCATCAGGAACCCGCCGTTGAACCCCTTGTTCTTGATGAGGGCGACGTTCGCCACGACGCCGGTTCCAAGGAGGACGAGCATTGCCGTGCCCACGATCTCCGACAGGAAATCAATACCGATATTGTCCACGTTGACCTTCCAGTTGTTCAGTTGACCTGCACCCTGTTGTGCGTTGTTGGGAAGTCCCTACCAGGGTGGGCAACTGAACGCTATTCGCGTCTGGTCCACCGGGACAAGGACCGTGCTATGCACGTTCGTGCATTATCGGAGCGCTGCGGCTTCGCTGCCGTCCTCCGACTCGAGGTGCACCCGGTGGGCGTCGGCGAGTTCCGCTATGAATGCATCTTCCTCCTCCGAGCGCCGATTTGGCGACCATCCGAGGGCTGTGGACACGATTTCGCCGATCTCGCGGACCAACGCGCCCGTGATGTTCCCGGTGAAGGCGAGGCTCGTGCGACGCAGGAAGACGTCGGAGAGGTGCACCACGTGCTCCGTGCGCACGAGGTAGTCGAGCTCTGCACGCGAATACTCGGGAGCCGCCGCCAGCCGCCGATCGTCGTCGTCCGAGCCGGCGATGGCGTCGATCACGAACGCCGCCTTCGTGCCGTAGCGATGCAGAAGCTGTGCAGCGCGCGCCGTCCCCACGTCGGCGCCGTAGCGTGCGACCCAGTCGCGCTCCGCCGCGGGTGTCGTCGGGTACCCGGCGCCGCCGCCGATCGCCAGACCGGCGGTCGAGACCGAACGGGTCGAGCCCAGCGCCTTCAGCGTCTCGTTCGCGAGGTGCTCGCTGAGCGCGCGGAATGTGGTCCACTTGCCGCCGACGAGGCTGAGCACCGTCGTGGCGCCGAGCCCGTCGATCACGCCCGGCACGATGCGGTAGTCGCGGGAGACGAATCCGGGCTGGGTGTCGTCATGGTGCGGCAGCGGCCGCACGCCCGAGAAGCTGTAGACGATCTGCGAACGGGTGACCGGGACGGTTGGGAAAACGTGCGAGACCAGCTCGATGAAGTAGTCGATCTCGTCTTCCGTGCAGACGGCCGGCTCCGACATGTCGGCCTCGAGGTCGGTCGTGCCGACCATCACGCGGCCCTTCAGCGGGTAGATGAGCACGATGCGGCCGTCGTCGTTCTCGAAGAACATCTCGCGGCCCTTGCACGCCTCGAGCAGCTCGGGATTGTCGAGCACGATGTGCGAGCCCTTCGTGCCGCCCATGTACTCCGTCGTGCGGCCGAGAGCCTGGTTGGTCAGGTCGGTCCAGGGTCCAGATGCGTTGACCACGACGTCCGCGACGATGGAGAACTCGGTTCCGGTCTCACGGTCACGGACGAGGACGCCGCCGTCCTTCACCCCGATCGCCTCCACATAGTTGGCTGCCCGGGCCTGCGGTCCCGCGGCGAGTCCGTCGGCGAGCACGTCGAGGGCGAGTCGCTCCGGGTCGTGCACAGAGGCGTCGAAATAGGTGGCCGTGTACGTGATGTCCGGGTTGAGCTCGGGCTGGGTCTGAAGCGACTTCGAGCGTCCGTGGAACTGGTGCCGCGGAACCGACCCGCCGTCGCGCGAGAACGCGTCGTAGATCGTGAGGCCGGTCTTGATCAGGAACGCGCCGCGCTCCTTCGGCTTGCCCTGCTTGTGCGTGAGGAAACGCAACGGCGCCGCCAGGATGCCCGAGAACGTCGAAAAGATCGGAATCGTCGTCTGCAGCGGCTTCACGTAGTGCGGCGCGATCTTCAGCAGTCCGTTGCGCTCCGTCACCGACTCCTTGACGAGCCGGAATTCGCCGTTCTCCAGATAGCGGACGCCGCCGTGGATCATATGGCTCGAGGCCGCGGATGCACCGGAGACGAAGTCGTTGCGCTCGACGAGCACGACATCCACTCCCTGCAGTGCCAGGTCGCGGAACGTGCCGAGGCCGTTGATGCCGCCGCCGATGACGAGCACCTGGGCGTTGGGGCGCTCGCGGAGGCGCTTGACCTCGCTCCGGACAGCTGATGCGTTCGACTTCGTCGTCACAGTCTTCTCCTGAATTTCTGTTGGTGCCGTTCTCCTACAGCTATAGTTTTCGGTGCACGGACACTTTGTTCAAGCTCCGTGCACATACGTGCAAGGAGATCCGATGGCCCAACCCGATACCGAGAACCTGCCCGAAAAGGTCCGCGACGCCCTCAAAGCCGGCCACCTCTACTACATGCAGGACCTCACCATGGAGGCCATCGCCCACGAGATGCACACCTCGCGGTCCAGTGTTTCCCGGCTTCTCAGCTATGCCCGGGCATCCGGACTCGTGACCATCCAGATCGCCACACCGCACGAAGGCGCCACCCGCACCCAGCAGGACATCCACGAGCGGTACGGCATCGCAGCGCACATCGTGCCCATGCCCGGCGCCATCAGCGACGTCGATCGCCTCGAACGCGTCGCCATCTCCGCTGCACGAATTCTCGACCGGTTCATCGACTCCAACATGACCGTCGGTCTCGCCTGGGGATCGACCATGAGTGCACTCAGCCGGCACCTCATCCCGAAGGATCTGCACAACGTGGAATTCGTGCAGCTGAACGGCGCCGGCAACACCTACACGACGGGTGTGCTGTACGCGAGCGAGATCCTCCGCCGGTTCGGCGACACCTTCTCGGGCACCATTCAGGAGTTCCCCGTTCCTGCCCTGTTCGACGACGCCCAGACCAAGACCGCCATGTGGCGTGAGCGCAGCACTCGTCGCATCCTCGACATCCAGGAGCGGATGGACGCCGCCATCTTCGGTCTCGGCTCGCCGTTCTCCGAAGTGCGCTCGCACGTGTACGCCGGCGGCTACCTCGAGCAGGCGGACTATGCGTCGCTCGACGAATCCGGTGTCGTCGGAGATGTCGCGACCGTCTTCTTCCGCGAGGACGGCAGCCACCACGGCATCCCGCTCAACGAGCGCGCGAGCGGCCCCGACATCGATCTCATCAAGCGGGTGCCGCGCCGTGTCTGCGTCGTCTCGGGACCATCGAAGGTGCACAGCCTCCGCGGGGCGCTGGCGGCCGAGCTCATCACCGACCTGATCGTGGACGAGGGCACGGCGCGCGCCCTGGTCGCGTTGCGGGACTAGGGTCTCGAGGTGCTGCGCTGGTGCCGGCGGTCAACGGCGCACCCGACAGCGCAGGTGAAGCACCCGGCTGCCCTGAATCACCACGTCGGGATCCTCCAACAGGTGCTGAGCGTCGACTGACCCGAAGTAACGCTTGCCGGATCCGAACACGACGGGTACGACGTCCATCCGCACCTCGTCGATCAGGCCCGCGGCAAGCACCTGGCCACCGACGTCACCGGCTGCGACCTCGACGATCCGGTCACCCGCGCGCTCCTGCGCCGTCGCCACGGCGGCCTCGACGCCGTCGACGAAGCGAAACGGCGCTTCGGGATCCCAGCCAGCAGGTCTCGGCCGGTGCGTCACGACGACCACGTGGTCGACCCCGCTGGGAGGCTTCCCGTCCCAGCCGTCCGTCAGGTCGAAGACGTGGCGGCCGACGATCGTGACCCCGATCTGGTCCCAGTACGGCCGGGTGTAGTCGTAGGACGCCTGCGACACCTTCAACTCTCCGCTCTCGTCCAACGGGACGTCACCACTGGACAGCCATTCGAACAGCGGTCCGGGCTGGTCGTTCTCGTCCGCGACGAAGCCGTCCACCGACACCGAGCTGTACATGACCACCGTGCCCACGGGGCCCTCCTTTGCTTGGGGTTGCCCATATTAGCGAGTCGTGAGTGGCGGGCCTGTGGGTCGTCGGCGGCGGCGGTCGGGGCATCGGTGGCGTCGGGTCGGGCCATGCGGGCCGGGTTCGGGTGCGTGGGTCGTGCTGGGGCCGGGGGTCGGGGGTGGGTCGGGGCACGTGGGCGAGCCCGGGGTTCGGGGCGCGCCTGACCGGCGATCGCGTGATCCGGTTGGGCGCGCTCGGGTTTACCGCCCCCTATGACGCCCGGCGTTGGGGTGGGGCTGCTGCCCTTTCCGGGAGGTGGATGCGGCCGCCGGGGCGGGGTGTTCGGTGGGGGTCGATGTGGGTGGGTGGGGTGAAGTGGGGGGTGCCGTTTCGGAGGTGGATGTCCCAGTGGTCGGCGTGGACCCGGTGGTGGTGGTGGCTGCACAAGAGGATTCCGTTCGTCCCGCCTGTTGGACGTATTTGCAGGCTGGCGAGCCGAAAGTAAGACCACCTTCGGAATAGAGTCGAACCATGTCATTGGCGAATGATCGACGCTGGGAACTTCTCGACAGCGCGGGCCCCATCTTGACAGCTGAATTTGGAGCGCGCGGCGTAATCGCCACACGATTCGTCGGGGCGTTCCCGGACCTTCCAGGTGCAGGTGTATGGCTGTGCACGACCACCGATCGAGAACGGGACACCTTACGCAACGATGCCACTGTTGTCGAAACCGCTCTCGAGGTATTGCGTGAGGTCGGCTTCTCGCCGATTGATGTGGCCAGAAGCGCCGTCATCGTGGAATCCCAGCAGACTGTGGACCAAGACTTTGAAGGCAGTTGGTATTACGCCATGCGCTAGTTCGCCTAGGGGTCGTATTAGCGACTTGTCCCGTTGCTGAGGTCGGTGGGGCCGGTGTGGGCGTCCCACCAGCGGATGTGGTGGGCTTCGGTGTAGTTGGGTGGGTGCGGGCAGCCGGGGAAGGCGCAGCCGCCGTCGCGTTCGGCGAGGGCGAGTTTTTGGGTGGGGGTGAACAGGCGGCGGGCGCGGCCGAGGTCGAGGATCTCGCTGGGGCCGGCGAGGACGGCGGGGATGAGCTGGGCGTCGGCGGCCAGCCGGCGGGCGGTGCGGGCGCTGATCGGGGTGCGGATGCCGTCGATCTCACCGGTGCCGGTGCCGGTTCGCAGGGTGTCGAGACTGATCCGGACGATCATCGTCACCGGCGGTTTCCCGGTGCCGGCCGGGGTTGTGCAGGCGGCGGCATGCCGGAACACGTCGGTCGCCGCATCCGAACGGAGCTGCGCCAGGCTCCGCGACTCCGGAACATCATCGGCGTCGGTCTCATCATCGGGATCCGGTGTGCTCGGGCGGAACCGCACGGCCCGCAACTCGTGGCCGACGACCGCATCGATCGCAGTGACCACGAAACCCGCCGACTCCGGATCCAGAAACCAGTCGAGATGGGTCATGCCATCGGTAGTGGTGGAGATGGTGAGGGAGCGTCTGCGCCGTTGCCGGTCCTCGCGCGGCTCGACCCCATCCTGATCCAACCGGTCACGCACCTGCCCGGCCAGCACCCGCACGTCCTCGACGGTCAGGCCGGGAGCATGCTCGACCAGCGTCTTCTCACCCAGCGCCAGCGACGCAGCCGAACACGCGGGCGCAGCCTTGTCCAGCTCCCGCACGATCACCGCCGCCTGATCCACGGAGATTCGGCCGTGAGGCGCTGCGTCGTGGTCGTCGACGGCGACACCCAGAGCGGCTGCCAGCGCCGGGAAGCGGGCGGGCAGCGTTTCGGCGGCCAGGCTCATCCGGGGCGCCGTGGCTTCGCCCACCCGGCAGTACTGTCGCGCCGCCGGGAGTGCGATCTGCCACCGTTCGGCGACCAGCGCAGCCGGCTGTGCGTGCCCGGCGCGCGTGGTCGGGTTCGCCTCGCCGATCATGGTCGAGCGCCCGACGAGCTCGCCCACAACCCGCAGCTTGACGGCATCGATGGCCGCCTGCGCCTCACCCAGGACGGTCAGCGCGTTCAGCAGGTCGTCGCGGTCGAGCAGAGCGGGCGTCGCGATGTTCGCGAGCAGGCTCCGGATGCCGGAGGCGACGGTGGCGGTCATGGATTCAGTTCATCATGAGCCACTGACATTCAGGGGGCGTGAAACTGGCTCCTGATCAGGATATTTTCTGTGGATAACTTCAAAAGACCGTTATCTGTGGAGGGGCGCCTGCAACCCCACGCGCCCGTCCATCCGCACTCCCCCGGCCACGCCGCGACCCCGCGGCGCAGCCCCATTGCGCAGCGTCGCGCTGTCGGCGGGAATAGACCGCCCGCCGACGCGTTGATCTAGACTCAGAAACATAAACGTGCTCCGGGGTCGGTGAAAGTCCGAACCGGCGGTGATAGTCCGCGAGCGGGACTGCGAGAGCAGGCCTGCTGAGCCGGTGGAATTCCGGCACCGACGGTAATGGGGTCAGGCAGTCGCCTGGCAACTCAGTCCGGATGGGAGGCAGCACGGCAGACGGTCGATTGCGACCGCGCTGCACGGGTGACTTTCGTCGCGCGACCCCGGAAGACGTCTCGAACGAGAGACAGGACTGACTGGGATGACGTGGGAAGCGGCGATGCGCACCGCCATCGAGCTGGCGCACAA
The DNA here is from genome assembly GCF_042881905.1 of Leifsonia sp. NPDC058248. Taxonomy (NCBI): domain Bacteria; kingdom Bacillati; phylum Actinomycetota; class Actinomycetes; order Micrococcales; family Microbacteriaceae; genus Leifsonia; species Leifsonia sp. NPDC058248. The sequence continues at coordinate 265,340 of NZ_JBHVXB010000003.1, read as the reverse complement.
CGGGCCCGCGACCGGGGCGAACCCTCGCGTCGGCTGCGTGATCCTCGACGCGGACGGCACCGTGATCGCCGAAGGCTGGCACCGCGGGGTCGGGACGGCGCACGCCGAAGTGGACGCGCTCAGCAAGCTCCCGGAGGGAGGCGCACGCGGCGCTACGGCCGTCGTCACCCTGGAACCGTGCAACCACACCGGCCACACCGGACCGTGCTCCGAAGCCCTGATCGCCGCGGGGATCGGCCGTGTCGTCTACGCGGTCAGCGATCCCGGCCACGCCTCCGGCGGCGGTGCAGCACGGCTGCGCGAAGCGGGCGTCGACGTGGTCGCGGGCGTGCTCGCCGAGGAGGTCGAATCCTTCCTCGACGACTGGCTGACCGCCGCCCGGCTCGGCCGCCCCTACATCACGCTCAAGTGGGCGAGCAGCCTCGATGGACGCATCGCTGCCCTCGACGGAACCAGCAAGTGGATCACGGGAGCCGCGGCCCGCCAGCGCGTTCACGAACAGCGCGAGGCCTCCGATGCGATCGTGGTGGGCACCGGCACGGTGCTCGCCGACGACCCGAGTCTGACCGCGCGCGGCGACGCAGGCGAACTGCTCGCGCGGCAGCCGGCTCCGGTCATCGTCGGCACCCGGGCGATCCCCAAGGATGCGGCGGTGTTCCGCCACCCGCATCCGGTGATCTTCGAAGGCACGCACGACGTGGCCGAGGTGGTCCACGATCTGCGGGCCCGGGGGTTCCGGCGGATCTATGTGGAGGGTGGGCCGACCCTTGCGAGCGCATTCGCGGCGGCGGGCCTCGTGGACGAGTACGCGATCTACCTCGCGCCGACGTTGCTGGGCGGAAACCGGCTCGCACTCGGCGACATCGGAGTGAGAACCATTGGAGAGCAACGTCGCTTGAACATCCGGTCGGTCGAACAACTGGGTGCCGACCTGCTCATCCGGGCGGTGCCGGCACAGCCTGAGCACGCACAGCCTGAGCACGCACAGCACGAGCACGAGCACGCACAGAGAGAAGGAAACTGAGAATGTTCACCGGAATCATCGAAGAGCTGGGCGAGATCACCGCCGTCGACTGGGCGGACGACGCCGCACGCGTCACCGTGCGCGGCCCGATCGTGGTCAGCGACGCGAAACACGGCGACTCCATCTCGGTCAGCGGTGTGTGCCTGACGGTCATCGACCAGAACGCAGAGACCTTCACCGCCGACGTCATGGCCGAGACGCTGGCGATGAGCACCCTCGACGGAGTGCAGCCGGGCCGCCGGGTGAACCTCGAGCGCGCCGCTCAGGTGGGCGACCGGCTCGGCGGCCACATCGTCCAGGGCCACATCGACGGGACCTCGACCGTGCTCGCCATCACCGAGGGCAGCGCGTGGCGGGTCGTGCGACTCAGCCTCGACCCCGAGCACGCACCGCTGGTCGCCCGCAAGGGATCGATCGCCATCGACGGCGTCTCACTCACGGTCAGCGAGGTCGGCGGCGGTCTCGTCGACGGCTGGTTCGAGGTGTCTCTCATCCCGGAGACCCTCGCCGCCACCACCCTCGGCGACCGCGTGGTCGGCGAGCGCGTGAACATCGAGACGGACATCCTGGCCCGGCACGTCGAGCGGATGCTCGGCCTGGGCTACGCCGGACGAGAGTCGGACCTCCCCTCGTCCATCATCGAACCGGAACGGAGCGCTTCATGAGCCTCGCCACCATCCCCCAGGCACTGACCGAGCTGCGCGCCGGCCGGCCCGTCATCGTCGCCGACAACGAGAGCCGTGAGAACGAGGGCGACGTGATCATCGCCGCCGAGCTCGCCAGCCAGGAGTGGATCGCCTGGACGGTGAAGAACTCGTCCGGCTTCATCTGCGCGCCGATGACCAACGAGATCGCCGACCGCCTCGAGCTGCCCGTGATGGTGGCCACGAACGAGGACGACCGCGGCACCAACTACACGGTGAGCGTCGATGCGGCCAACCGTCTCAGCACCGGCATCAGCGCGGCCGACCGGGCGCACACCCTCCGCGTGCTGGCCGACCTCGATTCGACGCCGGCGAGCCTGCACCGTCCCGGCCACGTCCTGCCCCTTCGGGCGGTGGACGGCGGCGTGCGCGAGCGCGACGGCCACACCGAAGCCGCCGTCGACCTCCTGAAGCTCGCCGGGCTCACCCCGGTGGCCGCGATCGCGGAGATCGTCGCCGACGACGGCGAGATGATGCGGCTCCCCGGCCTCATCGAACTCGGCGAGCGCGAAGGCGTCCTGGTCATCACGATCGAGGCGCTGATCGCCTACCTGCAGGAGTTCCACTGCGACCAGCAGCTGGCGTCGGTCGCGCCGATCCCGGAGTCCTCGCGGGTGATCTTCGAGGTCGAGACGACCGTGCCGACCACGCACGGCCCGTTCAAGATGCGCGCCTACCGCGACCGGATGACCGGGGCCGACCACGTGGCGATCGTGGCCGGGAACCCGACCAGCGAGGCCACCCTCGTGCGCGTGCATTCGGAGTGCCTCACCGGAGAGGCGTTCGGCTCGCTCAAGTGCGAGTGCGGACCGCAGCTCGACGCGGCCCTCGACACGATCCAGCGCGAAGGCGGGGTCGTCGTGTACCTGCGTGGGCACGAAGGCCGGGGCATCGGCCTCATCAACAAGCTCCGCGCCTACAAGCTCCAGGAGGAGGGGCTCGACACGCTCGACGCGAACCTCGCGCTCGGCCTGCCGATCGACTCCCGTGACTACGGGGCGGCCACGGCCATCCTGCAGGACCTCGGCATCGAGTCGGTGCGCCTGCTCACCAACAACCCCGAGAAGGTGCGCCAGCTCGAAGAGCACGGCGTCGCCGTCGAGGAGCGCGTGCCGCTCGTCGTGGGCGTCGGCGCATTCAACGAGGGCTACCTCGAGACCAAGCGTGACCGGATGGGTCACGTCATCCCCCAGGAAGAGATCGCAGCGGAGAGGACCACACGATGAGCGGAGCAGGAGCGCCGAACGCCGAGGAGCAGATCGACGGGAGCGGCCTGAGGGTCGTGATCGTGGCCGGCACCTGGCACGAACAGATCACCGACGGTCTGATCGCCGGCGCGGAGCGCACGCTGACCGCGGCGGGCGCCGAGTACACGATCGTGCGAGTCCCCGGCAGCTTCGAGCTCCCGGTGGTGTCGAAGCGCGCGCTCGAGGCGGGGGCGGATGCGGTGGTCGCCCTGGGCGTGATCATCCGCGGCGGCACCCCGCACTTCGAGTACGTGTCGTCGGCGGCGACCGACGGGCTGACCCGGGTCGCGCTCGACACGGGCAAGCCGGTCGGCTTCGGCGTGCTGACGCTCGACGACGAGGCACAGGGGCTGGATCGCGCCGGCCTGGAGGGCTCGCGCGAAGACAAGGGCGCCGAGTCGGCCCACGCCGCGCTCACCACCGCGCTGGCACTCCGGGCGCTCTAGCCGCAGCAACGACATCGAGTCCGGACTTGTTCGCTCGAAATCATCGATTTCGGCCGAATAAGTCCGGACTCGATTGCGTCGGGGGTCAGGTCAGGGCTTCCAGACCATGAGCACGACGACGAGCACCAGCAGGAGGCTCGCGACGCCGGAGCCGGCCGCGATCGCGGGGTAGCCGCGCGACTCGAGGCCGGCGGCGGCAGGCGCGACGGCGGCGGCAGGCGCGACGGCGGCGGCGGGGGCGGGGGCGGCACCGGGCGCGACGCCGGATGCGGCCGGCAGCGTCTCGATGGCGTCGGCCGCACGGCGCATGGCAGGGACCACCAGGAGCAGGGTGAGACCGAGCGCGATGATGTAGGCGATGATCGACCACAGGATCCACGGCGTCGTCACCGAGAGCTTGTACTTGGGGTCGGACATCCCCATCACGCCGAAGCCGAACACGACGGTCGCCAGCGAGAGCAGCGCGAACAGGTTGGTGGATTTGGCCAGCGTCCTCACCTGGGAGGCGTTGCCGGCGCGCACTGCGCGCATGGCCGTCATCGGCAGGATCGCCATGGGCCCGACGATGAAGACGGCCGTGGCGACGTGGAGAACATTGAACAAGGTATCCATCCCGCCAGCCTAACGAACGCCGGATTTCGGGCCGTTTCAGTACTTGTGTTAGTTAGCTCAGCGGCTATATATTGTCGTGGTGGCTACGGATGTGGTGTGGGATGCACTGGGAGACCCGACCCGGCGGCGCATCGTCGAGATGCTGATGCGCGAACCGATGCGGGCCGGCGCCGTCGCGGTGGCGTTCCCGGTCGCAGCACCGACGATCAGCCGGCATCTGCGTGTGCTGCGCCGCGCGGGCCTCATCGAGGAGGTGCGCGTCGACGACGACGCGCGTGTGAAGCTCTACCGGCTGCGGCCGGAGCCCTTCGGCGATCTCAGCGCCTGGATCGACCAGGTGCAAGCCTTCTGGCGCGACCAGCTGGGCGCGTTCGCCGACGAAGTGGAGAGGACGAGACGATGACGGAGACGACGGCAGACGATGAAGCGGTGGCGGTGACGTCGACGACGGTGACGGCCGACCCGCAGACCGCCTTCGAGGTGTTCACGGGCGGCGTCGGCCGATGGTGGCGCCGGGGAACGCGCTACTGGAACGATTCCGCGCGCGGACTGCGGGTCGAGTTCGAGCCGGGGATCGGCGGTCGCTTTCTGGAGGTGTACGCCGACGGAGCGTTCGAGATCGGCCGCGTGACCGCCTGGGAGCCCGGCGAGCGACTCGGTTTCACCTGGCGTGAGGCGACCTGGGATGCCGACTCTGCCACGACGGTCGACGTGCGGTTCGAGGCGGTCGACGGCGGAACGCGGGTGACGGTGCGGCACGGCGGCTGGGATGCGGCGGGGCAGCGCGACAGCGCCGGCAACTACAGCCACGGCTGGGTCGAACTCCTGGGCTGGTACGGCGAGGCTGCGGCCGGTGCTGCGGCGGCGCCGGCCTGATGTTCACCCATCTGGCGATCCACCATCCGCGGCCCGAGCACCGGGATGCGGTGCGCGCGTCGATGGGTCGGGTCGATGCGGCCGCGACCGGCTCCCCCGGGCTGATCCGGATCAACGCGTGGACGGAGATCGACGGCATCCGGCTGGTCGGCATCGCGATGTGGGAGTCGCGCGAGGCCTTCGAAGCCGCGGCGCCCAGGATGTTCGCAGCTGTCGCCGAGGATCCGTTCGACGTGTGGGAGACGGCGCCGGCCGAGAACTTCTACCTCGAGGCCTGACCCGAGCACCGCGCCCGCACCTCTGCCCGCGCACCGCGCGCACCGGCCGCCGATCAGTCGAGGAAGAGCGCGCGCAGCCGCCGCGTGGTGATCACGAGGCCGATGGCGATCATCACGGCGAAGTAGAGCACGTGCCACAGCAGCGCGACCGAGACTGCACCCGTCGTGAGACCGCGCACGAGTTCGACGCCGTGCCAGAGCGGCATCACCTGGATGATCCACTGGATCCACTCGGGGTAGACCGTGATCGGGTAGAACGTGGCGGAGAGCAGGAACATCGGCAGCATGATGAAGTTGATCCAGTCCATCTGCTGGAAGGTCTTCATGTAGCTCGTGATGCCCATGCCGAAACTCGCGAACCCGAAGGCGATGAGCAGTACCGCCGGCAGCGCCAGGATCGCCCACCATGACAGGTTGAGGCCGAGCACCTGCATCACCAGCATGAAGCCCACAGCGTAGAGCGCACCGCGTGCGAGCGCGAGCAGGATCTCGCCGAGCGCGACGTCGAGCGGACCGAGCGACGTGGCGAGCATCCCCTCGTAGAGCTTGGCGAAGTGCATCTTGAAGAACACGTTCCAGGTGGAGTCGTAGACGGCGCCGTTCATCGCCGCGGTCGCCAGCAGGGCGGGAGCGATGAAGGCGGCGTAGGGCACGGGCTCGCCGGTCGAGGTGGTGACCGTGCCGACCAGGGCGCCGAGGCCGATGCCGAGCGACAGCAGGTAGAAGATCGGCTCGAAGAAACCGCTGATCACGACCAGCCAGTTGGTGCTGCGGGTGGCGAACCAGCCGCGCTGCATGACCGAGGTGGCGTTTCCCGCGTAGAGCGACCGTACCGGCCGCATCCGGGAGACGGCGGGTGTGAGACGCTCGTCGGTGGAGGTCACTTGTTCAGCCTCCTCGCGGCGAGCCGGCGGGTCCACAGCCAGAACACGACGAAGAGCGCGCCGAGGTAGACGACGTGCACGATGCTCAGCCAGAGCGGCTCGGCCGACCCGTACGCGAACACCCTGGCCAGCTCGGTCGAGTGCCAGAGCGGCGAGATCCAGCCGATCCACTGCAGGAACCACGGCATCGACGACAGCGGGAAGAACGTTCCCGAGAAGAGCGTCATCGGCAGCAGCACGAAACGCATCAGCATGGCGATCTGCCCGGTGTCCTGCTCGAGGGTCGACACGTAGGCCATCACCGGGGCGCCGAACGCCAGCCCGCCCAGCACGGCGACGAACACGGCCAGGAACCCCCACGGCGACGGCACAGCGCCGAACAGCAGCATGAACGCGAAGTAGACGATGCTCGTGCCGAGCAGCCTCGCCACCACCGAGATGATGACGCCGTCGATGATCTGGGCGGGAGCGATCGGCGACGCGTTCATGCCGTAGAACGTGGGATTCCATTTGAACCCGAGCATGATCGGGTACGTGAACTCCTCGCTGGCCACGGTGACCGCGGCGGAGCACAGCAGCGCCGGGGCGACGAACGTGAGGTAGCTGACCCCGTCGACGGCCTGCGGCCCGAGATTGCTGCTCACAAGGCTGCCGAGACCGACGCCCAGGGCGAAGAGGTACAGCAGCGGGCTTCCGAACCCGGTGAACAGCAGTGTCTGCAGGTACGAACGCATCACCCGGAAGCGGTGCTCGGCCACGTACCAGGCGCCGAACCGGCGCGGCTTGACGGCGGCTGCGAGCGCGAGGCGCGCATCCGGTGACGTGGTGGTGTCGGTCATTCGATCAGACTCCGCCCGGTGAGGCGCAGGAAGACGTCTTCGAGGCTCGACCGGCGCACCAGGCTGGTGAGCGGGTGGAGGCCGCGTTCGGCGAGGCGCGCGAGCTCGGCCTCGCCGTCGTCGCTGTAGACCAGGATGCGATCGGGCAGCACCTCGATGCGCTCCCCGACTCCGCCGAGCTGGCCGGCGACCTCGGCGTTCCTCTCCGACCCGAACCGCACCTCGAGCACCTCACGCGACGAGTACTGGCGGATCAGCGCGGCCGGGGAGCCCTCGGCCATGATCGAGCCCTTGTCGACCACCACGAGGCGGTCGCAGAGCTGCTCGGCTTCGTCCATGTAGTGGGTGGTGAGCACGAGCGTGGTGCCCTGCTCCTTGAGGCGGAAGAGCCGATCCCAGAGGATGTGCCTGGCCTGCGGGTCGAGACCGGTGGTCGGCTCGTCGAGCAGCAGGATGCGCGGGTCGTTGATCAGGGCGCGCGCGATCGTGAGGCGGCGCTTCATGCCGCCCGAGAGGTCGTCGACCTTGGCCTTCGCCTTGTCTTCGAGCTGCGCGAAGGCGAGGAGCTCGTCGGCCCGCTTCCTGACCCTCGCGGTGGGCAGGCCGAAGTAGCGGCCGTAGACGATCAGGTTGTCGCGGACGCGCAGCTCGGTGTCGAGGTTGTCGGACTGCGGGACCACGCCGAGCTGCGACCGGATTTCGGGACCGTGCCGGTCGGGGTCGAGGCCCAGGATGCTCAACTCGCCATCGGTGCGGGTGGAGACGGCCCCGACCATCCGCATCGTGGTGGACTTGCCCGCGCCGTTCGGGCCGAGGAGGCCGAACGACTCCCCGGGATCGACCTCGAAGCTGATTCCGTTGACGGCGGCGAACTCCTTGTACTTCTTGACGAGGTTGTTCGCGGTGATGACGGGCGTCGGCATAGTTCAGAACTGTAGACCGATGCACCGACATTGTCAGAAGTCGGCGATGCCCTTTCCGATGAGCACTACACCGATCACCAGCAGCAGCACGGTCATGATGGTCGCGTTGTTGGCCAGCAGCCAGACGCGCAGGGCGTCGAGCGGGCCGGCCATCCGCTTCGCGGCGAGCAGATAGGCCACGACCGGGATGACGACGGTGCAGGCTGCGATGAGCACGAACACGACGATCGCGATGGTCTGCTGACCGGCCGGGAGCCCCGAAGCGCCGATCGCGAGACCGCCGGCGACGGCCATCAGGAGGTTCTTCGGGTTGACCGCGGCGAGCAGGAAGCCGAGTCCGAGCGCCGCAACGGGCTTCATCGTGTCGATGGCGGACATCCATTTCGGCGGCGCCGCGGCCTCGCCGTGCTGCGGACGCTTGCGCCACTGGTTCCCGGCGAGCAGGAGCAGTCCGAGCCCGAGGAGGATCTTGATGACGCCGGCGATCGGCTTCGACGCCGTCGGGTCGGCGGCCGGGATGATCGCGGAGAGCAGCGTGAAGACGACTACCGCCGCGACGATGCCGAGGATCCAGCCGATCATGAATCCCACGCTGGTGCCGCGCGCGTTCGGCGACAGCAGCATGAGGATGGCCGCGATGATCGGGATCGGGCTGATCGCCACTCCGAGGGCGCTGGGCAGGATCTCGCCGATGACACCGTTCACGTCGTTCCCCTCTCGGCCGGTGTGCCGAACCTAGCGCACGGCAGGTCTCCTCGACCAGGCCGGCGTTCGCCACCGGCGAAGTCAACTGAAGTTGACCAGCGCCCGGTCGTCAACTAGCGTTGACCTCATGGACGTCAGCACCATCCACCTGCTCGCCGGCGACGCCGGCTCCGACGACCCGATCGTCGCCCTCCGGGCCATCGCCGAGCTCCACCGAGAGCTCGATCGCGTCGAGGCGACGACGGTGCGCCGCGCCCGCAACGACAACGCGACCTGGCAGTTGATCGCTCTCGCCCTCGGTGTGAGCAAACAAGCAGTCCACAAGAAGTACGGTCGGATGTAGCACCTGCGCATCCTCGACGACGCACGCACGCGCATCCCGGCCCCCGATACGGAACGAACGAGACCCATGAGCACCGAACAGACCACCCGACCACGCCGCCGACTCGGCCGCCCCGGCTCGCATGCCGACGAAGGACCGCGCGCCCGCTTCAGCCAGCTCCTCCCCTATCTGCTCGAGCACAAAGGCGTCCTCTCGGTCGTGATCGTGCTCAGTGTGCTCGGGGCCGCCGCCAGCCTCGCCCAGCCGTTGCTGGTCGGCCAGGTGATCAACCTGGTCGGAAAGGGCGAGCCGCTCGGCGGCCTCGTCTGGCTCCTCGTCATCCTGGTCGTCGTCTCCGGCCTCATCTCCGGCTACCAGCACTACCTCCTGCAGCGCACCGGCGAAGGCGTCGTGCTCTCGTCACGGCGACGCCTGGTGGGCCGGATGCTCCGCCTTCCGATCAGCGAGTTCGACACGCGCCGCACCGGAGACCTCGTCTCCCGGGTCGGCTCCGACACGACGCTGCTGCGGGCGGTGCTCACCCAAGGACTCGTCGAAGCGGTCGGCGGAGCCCTCACCTTCATCGGTGCGCTCATCGCGATGCTCATCATCGACCCGGTGCTCCTCGGCCTGACCGTGCTGGTGATCGCGGTGTCGATCGTGGTGGTCACGCTGCTGTCGGGGCGCATCCGGGTGGCCAGCCAGAAGGCGCAGACCAAGGTCGGCGACCTCGCCGCCGCGGTGGAACGGGCGATCAGCTCGGTCCGCACCATTCGCGCCTCCAACGCGACAGACCGTGAGATCGCGGCGATCGACGAGGACGCGACGGGCGCCTGGAAGATGGGCATCAAGGTCGCGAAGATCTCCGCGCTCGTCGTCCCGGTCGCCGGAATCGCGATGCAGGTGTCATTCCTCGTGGTGCTCGGGGTGGGCGGTTTCCGGGTGGCGAGCGGCGCGATCACGGTGGCCAACCTCGTGGCGTTCATCCTGTTCCTGTTCATGATGATCCTGCCGCTCGGGCAGGCCTTCGGTGCAGTGACCGCGGTCAACTCGGCGCTCGGGGCGCTCGGACGCATCCAGGAGATCATCGACCTGCCGTCGGAGGACCAGTTCGACCGCGACATCGCTCCCCTCGGCATGACCGTCGGCGCGGCCAACGAAGGGCTCGCGCCCGAGGCGGCGGCGATCGAGTTCGCAGGCGTGCACTTCGCGTATCCGGACACGGCGGTGAAAGACGAGCCGTCCGAGGTCCCCGATGCGGCCGGCGGCGCCGACCGACCCGTGCTGAGCGCCCTGGGCGGCGAAGACGTCGTGGCTGAGGCGGAGGCGGCGGCCGGGCTGGGCACGGGCCTCTCCGAGCATCCGCACGCCCTCGGCGGCGTACTGCACGGTGTGAGCTTCGCGGCGCCGCGAGGCAAGCGCACGGCGCTGGTCGGGCCGTCCGGCGCAGGCAAGTCGACCATCCTGGCCCTGATCGAGCGGTTCTACGACGCCGTCGACGGCGAGGTGCGTTTCGGCGGCCTGGACATCCGGACCCTCGACCGCGCGGCGCTACGCTCACAGATCGGCTACGTCGAGCAGGACGCGCCGGTGCTCGCCGGCTCGCTCCGCGACAACCTCAAACTGACCGCGGCCGACGCGACCGACACGGACTGCATCGACGTGCTGCACGCGGTGAACCTCACCGAGGTGCTCGAACGCAACGAACTCGGGCTGGACGCGCCGGTCGGAGAGGACGGCATCATGCTCTCCGGCGGGGAGCGCCAGCGGCTCGCGATCGCGCGCGCCCTGCTGGCGGCGCCTCCGGTGCTGCTCCTAGACGAGTCGACCTCGAGCCTCGACGGGCGCAACGAGCAGCTGATGCGCGAGGCGATCGACGCGGTGGCCGTCGACCGCACGCTCATCGTGATCGCTCACCGGCTGTCGACCGTGGTCGACTCCGACCAGATCGTGGTGCTCGACCACGGCCGCGTGATCGGCACCGGCACGCACTCGGAGCTCGTCGAGACGACGCCGCTCTACCGCGACCTCGCGAAGCACCAGCTGCTCGTCTGAGCGCTGCGCCGCGCCGCGTCGCCTCGCCGTGCTCCGCACGGCAATCCAGTCCGGACGTGATTGGTCGAAACCACGAATTTCGACCAATCAAGTCCGGACTCGATTGCTGGTGCGCGGGCGCGCGGGCGCGGTGCGCGGGCCGGAGGCACGCGCACCGCGTGCGCTAGGCGCGCAGGTGGTAGCGCAGCGAGGCGAGCTCGGCGCGCAGCGCGGCCGGCACGCGCGAGCCGAAACGGGCGAAGAACTCGTCGGTGAGGTCGCACTCGGCGAGCCACGAGTCCTTGTCGACCCGGAACAGCGCCTCGACGTCGTCGTCGCTCAGGTCGAGACCCTCGAGGTCGAGCTCGTCCGCGATCGGCAGCCGGCCGATCGGCGCCTCGACGGCACCCGCCCGACCCTCGACCCGGCGCACGATCCACTCGAGCACGCGCGCGTTCTCGCCGAATCCCGGCCACAGGAACTCGCCGTCGTCGCCCTTGCGGAACCAGTTGACCTGGAACACGGCCGGAGCGTCCGAGCCCAGCTGCTCCCCTATCCGGAGCCAGTGGCTCCAGTAGTCGGCCATGTTGTAGCCGCAGAACGGCAGCATCGCGAACGGGTCGCGGCGCAGCTCGCCGACGGTCCCCTCCGCGGCGGCGGTCTTCTCCGACGAGATGGTCGCGCCGATGAACACGCCGTGCTTCCAATCGCGCGCCTGGGCGACCAGAGGGACGTTCGTCGCGCGCCGTCCGCCGAACAGGATGGCGTCGATCGGCACGCCGTCGAGGGCGTCCCAGTCGTCGGCGATGGCCGGGCATTGCGCCGCCGCCACCGTGAACCGCGAGTTCGGATGCGCGGCCGGGGTGCCGGACTCCGGCGTCCAGTCCTCGCCGCGCCAGTCGATGAGGTGCGCGGGCGCGGTGTCGGTGAGACCCTCCCACCACACGTCGCCGTCGTCGCGCAGGGCCACGTTGGTGAAGATCGTGTTGCCCCACAGGGTGTCGACGGCGGTCGCATTGGTGGCGGGTCCGGTGCCGGGCGCGACGCCGAAGAACCCGGCTTCGGGGTTGATCGCGCGCAGCCGGCCATCCGGACCCTGACGCAGCCAGGCGATGTCGTCGCCCACGGTCTCGACGGTCCAGCCCGGGATGCTCGGCCGGAGCATCGCGAGGTTGGTCTTGCCGCACGCCGAGGGGAAGGCCGCGGCGAGGTGGTACTGCTTGCCCTCGGGCGACGTCACCTTGACGATCAGCATGTGCTCGGCCAGCCAGCCTTCGTCGCGGGCCATCACCGAGGCGATCCGCAGCGCGAAGCATTTCTTGGCCAGGATGGCGTTGCCGCCGTAGCCGGAGCCGTACGACCAGATCTCCCGGGTCTCGGGGAACTGCACGATGTACTTGGTGTCGTTGCACGGCCACGCCACGTCGTCGCGGCGATGGTCGTGGTCGTCGACGAGCGGGTATCCGACACTGTGCACGGTCGCGACCCACGGGGTGCCCGCCTCGATGAGGTCGAGCACATCGTCGGTGACGCGGGTCATCATCCCGAGGCTGACCGCCACGTAGGCCGAGTCGGTCAGCTGAACGCCGACCTGCGAGATCGGGCCGCCGACGGGGCCCATCGAGAAGGGGACCACATACATCGTGCGGCCGCGCATGCTTCCCGAGAAGACGCCGGCGAGCTCGGCGCGCATCGCGGACGGCTCGCGCCAGTTGTTGGTCGGGCCGGCATCCTGCTCGTCGACGGAGCAGATGAAGGTGCGGTCCTCGACCCGGGCGACATCGCCGGGGTCGGTGCGCGCCAGGAAGCTGTTCGGGCGCCACTCCGGGTTGAGGCGGATGAGCTTGCCCTCCGCGACGAGCTGCTTCGTCAGGCGGTCGGCTTCGCGCATCGACCCGTCGCACCAGACCACGTCGTCCGGTTCGGTGAGGGCTGCGACGCCGTCGACCCAGGTGCGCAGGGCGTCGAGGCCGTCGGGTTCGGCGAAGGCGGTGTCGAGCGGTAGTTCCGCGATGGACATTCAAGGTCCTCTCGTTGAAAGATTGGCTGTACATCAAGCATCCGTGACAAAATGCACGCCCGAGCCAAGAATTGTCTGGAAAGAACGGCGATTCTTTAGCTATTGTGAAGGCATGGACTCGTCAGCCACCGACGTCGCGACCCTCGGCCATCGCATCCGCCATTTCCGTGCCCGCAGCGGCCTCACCCTCGACGAGCTGGGCGCCCGCGCCGGTGTCGCCGCGAGCCAGCTCTCGCTCATCGAGAACGGCAAACGCGAACCCCGCATCAGCCTGCTCACCAGCCTCGCCTCGGCGCTCGACGTGCAGCTCGCCGACCTGCTCTCCTCCGAGCCGCCGGATGCCCGAGCAGCGCTCGAGATCGAGCTCACCCGGATGCAGCGCGGGTCGCTCTACGCCTCTCTGGGCCTCCCGCCGGTGAAGCCGACGAAAGGCACGCCGACCGAGACCCTCGAGGCGCTCATCGGCCTGCACCGGGAGCTCAACCGCCGCGCCACCGAGGCCATCGCAACCCCCGAGGAGGCCCGCCGCGCCAACACCGAGCTGCGCGAACGGATGCGCGCGCAAGACAACTACATCCCCGAGATCGAGCTGCTCGCCGAAGAGCGCGTCCGGGCATCCGGGCACACCCACGGCGCCCTCACGCACCGCGAGGTGAGCGTCATGGCCGAGCAGCTCGGCTTCTCCCTCATCTACGCCAACGACCTCCCCCACTCGGCCCGCTCGATCACCGACCTCTCGAACGGCCGTATCTACCTGCCGCCGGCGAGCATCCCGGGCGGCCACGGCCTGCGGTCGATGGCTCTGCAGGCGATGGCGCACCGGCTGCTCGGGCATGAACGCCCCGACAGCTACGCCGACTTCCTCCGCCAGCGCCTGGAGATCAACTATTTCGCGGCCTGCTGCCTGATGCCGCGTGAGGCCGCCGTCGCCTTCCTCCAGGAGGCCAAGCACGACCGCGACCTCGCCGTCGAGGACTTCCGGGACGCGTTCGGCGTCACGCACGAGGCCGCCGCCCTCCGGCTCACCAACCTGGCGACCAGCCACCTCGACATGACGCTGCACTTCTTGCGGGTCGGCGACGACGGCGCGCTCTACAAGGGGTACGAGAACGACGGGCTGCCGCTGCCCACCGACGTGACGGGCTCGATCGAAGGCCAGGTGGTGTGCCGCAAGTGGGGCGCCCGCAGCGCGTTCACGCACACCAACCGCACGACGGAGATGTACCAGTACACGGACACGCCGGCCGGCACGTACTGGTGCGCCACCCAGACGGGCAGCACGTCGGCGGGCGGGTTCTCGATCAGCGTGGGGGTGCCGTTCGCGCAGGCGAAGTGGTTCCGGGGACGCGAGACGACGGAGCGCGCGGAGTCCCGCTGCCCCGACGAGTCGTGCTGCAAACGGCCGGCGGCGGCGCTGGAGGACCGGTGGGCCGGCCAGGCGTGGCCGAGCGCGCGACTGCACGCGCACATCCTGTCGCCGCTGCCGTCGGGCTCGTTCCCCGGCGTCGACGACACCGAGGTCTACAGCTTCTTGGAGGCGCACTCGGCCTCGTGATGCGCGCCGGCGCGGTCCGCCCGGTGCTCAGCCCGGCGGCGCGGTCAGCATCTCGGGATGACCGCGCACACCCTCGCGACGACCGACTCGCCATGCGCTCCCAGCCACGCAGCGGCCTTCTCGTACGCGCTCAGCCGCTCCGGCGTCCTGCTGAGGGTCACGAAATCGCCGGCCCACTGGGCCCGCACCTCGTCCTGGCGTTCGGGCGCGATCGACGCCACCGCGCGCACGCAGTCCGGGGCGTTGGCCGACTGCGACAGCGCGTTCGCGACCTCGACCGTCAGGCCGTTCGGGTCGAGCGCGTTCGACAGGGTGAGCTGCTTGTAGGCGTACGATCCGCAATTCCACGCCCACCGGAGCCCCGGCGACCGGGAGCTGAGCGCCGACGTCACCGACCCGGAGGCCTTGTCCTCGATCTCGTCCAGCGCCATCGTGCCCGCGAGCCACTCGCCGTTGCGCAGCTCGTCGATGGTCCACAGCACATTCGTGCTCGGAACCCGGTAGGTGTCGCCGGGGAGCAGCACGATGCCGTCGTCGAAGGCGTGGAACGACCGGCCGCGCGCGGTCGAGCTCGACCGGATGAACTGCCCCGAGGATCCGTCGGCCGTCCAGACCGTCTCGCCGCTGTTGTAGATGCTCGCTCCGGAACCGGTGTCGACGTCGGCGCAGAGCACCAGGTCGCGCGCCAGAGTGTCGACGCTCTGGTTCGGCGACGTCAGCGGGACGCGCTGCTCGCCGGGCGCGCACGAGCCTCCCGTGGCTGTGCAGGCGGTGAGGGCCGTCGCCGCGATCGCCAGGGCGACCAGCACGGCCGACCGCCGTGCTGCCTTCAGGCCGCCGAACCCGAGGAACCTCATCGTCGCCTTGTTCGCGAGGGTCGTTATTTCGGCTGCATCCGGATGGCGCCGTCGAGGCGGATCACCTCGCCGTTGAGCATCGGGTTGTCGACGATGTGGCGCACGAGCGACGCGTACTCGGCCGGCTTGCCGAGGCGCGACGGGTGCGGCACCTGGGCGGCCAGCGAGTCCTGCGCCGCCTGCGGGAGTCCGGCCATCATGGGCGTCTCGAAGATTCCGGGCGCGATCGTGACCACCCGGATGAGCTCCCGCGCGAACTCGCGCGCTAGCGGCAGGGTCATCGCGGCGACGCCGCCCTTGGAGGCCGAGTATGCGGCCTGGCCGATCTGCCCGTCGAAGGCGGCGACGGATGCGGTGTTCACGATCACCCCTCGCTCCTCCCCCAGCGGCTCGGTCTTCACCATCGCCGCGGCGGCCAGCCGCACGACGTTGAAGGTTCCGACGAGGTTGACGCGGATCACGCGCTCGAACTGCTCCAGCGGATGCACCGCACCGTCGCGCGCGAGAACCTTGGTGGCGGTCGCGATGCCGGCGCAGTTGATGACGACCCGCAGCGGGGCGAGGCCGGTCGCGACGTCGATGGCCGCCTGGACCTGCTCGTCGTCCGCGACGTCGGCGGGCACGAACCGGGCCGTCGGGCCGAGGGCCGTCGCCGCCTTCTCCCCTTCGGAACTGGGCAGGTCGAGCACGACGACGCGCGCCCCCGCCTCGGTGAGCGCGCGGGCGGTGGCGTTGCCGAGGCCGCTCGCGCCGCCGGTGACGATGGCCGAGCATCCGTCGATGTTCATGGGTGTCCTTTCGACTGCAGCTGAAGTGCGGGAGGTGGGGGTTCGGTGTCAGCGGAGGATCTCGATGAGAGTCGCGTTGGCGGTCCCGCCGCCTTCGCACATGGTCTGCAGGCCGTAGCGGCCGCCGCTCGCCTCGAGCTCGTTCACGAGGGTGCTGAGCAGTCGGGTGCCGGAGGAGCCGAGCGCGTGCCCGAGGGCGATCGCGCCGCCACGCGGGTTCAGCCGTTCGGGGTCGGCGCCGAACTCGCGCAGCCAGAGCAGCGGGATGGGCGCGAACGCCTCGTTGACCTCGTAGGCGTCGATCTCATCGAGGCTCACGCCGCTGCGGTCGAGCAGCTTGCGGGTGGCCGGCAGGATGCCCGTGAGCATCGGGAGCGGGTCGCTCCCGGCGACGGCGAACGAGCGGAAGCGGGCGCGGGGGCGCAGCCCCAGCCGTTCGGCGGCGGCCGCACTCATGATCAGTGCCGCCGATGCGCCATCGGTGAGGGGCGAGGAGTTTCCGGGCGTGATGCGCCAGTCGAGCTCGGGGAATCGCGCGGCCAGCCGGTCCGTGCGGAACGACGGGGACAGCCCCGCCAGCCCTTCGGCGGTCGTCGCGGAGCGGATGGTCTCGTCGGCGGTGACGCTCCCGCTGTCCGGTGTCGGCACCGCGATCAGCTCGCTCTCGTAGGCGCCGGACGCGGCCGCCGCCGCGGCACGAGCATGCGACTGGGCGGCGAAGGCGTCGAGCTCCCCGCGGGAGAAGCCCCACCGGTGGGCGATGAGCTCCGCCGACACGCCCTGGTTCACGAGGCCGTCCGGGTAGCGGTGGGCGAGCAGAGCGCCGCCGAGGGACGCACCGCCCACGTTGGAGCCCATCGGTGCGCGGCTCATCGACTCGACCCCGCAGGCGATCACGATGTCGTACGCTCCGGCGAGCACGCCCTGCGCCGCGAACGCGGCGGCCTGCTGGCTGGAGCCGCACTGCCGGTCGATGGTCACGGCCGGAACGCTGTCGGGGAACCCCGCGCTCAGCACCGCCGTGCGCGTGATGTTGCCGGCCTGCTCGCCCGCCTGCGTCACGCATCCGCCGATCACGTCGTCGACGAGCGCCGGATCGAGGTCGTTGCGCCGCAGCAGCTCGACGAGGACGCCGGCCAGGAGGTCGGCAGGATGGATGTCGGAGAGCGCGCCGCCCGGCTTGCCGCGCCCAGAGGGGGTGCGCACGACATCCACGATCACCGCGTCGGTCGCAGCCATCGTCATGCTCCGAACGGGGTCGGGGTGAGGGTGTACTTCGTGTAGAGGTACTCCTGGATGCCCTCGCGGCCGCCCTCGCGGCCGAGTCCGGACTGCTTGATGCCGCCGAACGGGGCGGCCGCGTTCGACACGACCCCCACGTTGAGGCCCATCATCCCGGTCTGCAGCCGGTCGATCATCCGCTGGCCTCGAGCCAGGTCGCGGGTGAAGACGTAGCCGACCAGTCCGAACTCGGTGTCGTTGGCGATCTGCACGGCCTCGTCCTCGTCGCTGAAGCGCACGATCGAGAGCACCGGTCCGAAGATCTCCTCGCGCAGGATGTCGCTGCCGGGCTTCACATCCGTCACGACGGTCGGCGCGAAGAACGTACCCTCGTCGCCGACCCGCGAGCCTCCCGCCAGGACTCTCGCGCCCCGTGAGACCGCGTCGGAGAGCAGCCCCGCCACCTTGTCGACGGCATCCTCGTTGATCAGGGGTCCGATCGTCACGCCGGCTTCGGTGCCGCGGCCCACGCGCATGGCCTTCACGCGCTCGCTGACCCGCGCCGCGAACTCGTCGGCCACCGACTCGTGCACGATGAACCGGTTGGCCGCCGTGCAGGCCTCGCCGATGTTGCGGAACTTCGCCAGCATCGCACCGTCGACCGCCTTGTCGAGGTCGGCGTCGTCGAACACGACGAACGGCGCGTTGCCGCCGAGCTCCATCGAGGTGCGCAGCACATTCTGGGCCGCCTGCTGCAGGAGCCTGCGGCCGACCTCGGTGGACCCGGTGAACGACAGTTTGCGCAGCCGGGGGTCGGCGATGATCGGCTCGGACACCCGGCCCGACGTGGTCGTGGTGATCACGTTGAGCACACCGGCCGGCAGCCCGGCGTCCTCGAACAGCCGCGCGACGTAGAGGGTCGTGAGCGGCGTGAGCTCTGCCGGCTTGACGACCACTGTGCACCCGGCGGCGAGCGCGGGGCCGATCTTGCGGGTGGCCATCGCGAGCGGGAAGTTCCACGGAGTGATGAGGTAGCTCGGCCCGACGGGGTGCTGCGAGACGATCATGCGGCCGGTGCCCTCGGGATTGACCCCGTACCGGCCGGCGATGCGCACCGCCTCCTCGCTGAACCAGCGCAGGAATTCGCCGCCGTAGGTGACCTCGCCGTTGGACTCCGCGAGGGGTTTTCCCATCTCGAGGGTCATCAGCAAGGCGAACTCGTCGCGGCGCTCCTGGAGCAGGTCGAACGCGCGGCGCAGGATCTCGCCGCGCACGCGCGGGGCTGTCGCGGCCCAGTCGTCGGCGGCGGCGACCGCGGCGTCGAGGGCCCGCTTGCCGTCCTCCACCGACGCGTCGGCGATGGTCTTGATGACGCGCCCGGTCGCCGGGTCGCTCACCGTGAAGCGTCCGGCGCTTCCCTCCACCCATTCGCCGCCGATGTACAGGCGGTCGGGCACTCTCTCGAGCAGCGCGTTCTCATCCATGCTTCTCCCTCTTTCCGTCTTTCCGTCGTCTCAGTCTTCGACCGACGCCGTCACCAGCGGGACGGCACGGTGGTCGATCTTGGTGGCGAGCGCGATCACCGTGGACGTCCTGGTGATGTTCGGATCACTCACGATGCGGTCGATGACGCGTTGCAGGTCGGCGTTCGAACGCGCGACCGCGCGGATCATCAGGTCCCCCGCGCCGGTGATGGTGTGCACTTCGAGCACCTCGGGGATGGCGCGCAGGTGCTCCACGACGGTCACGTCGCGGTCGCCCTGCGCGATCTCCGCCGTGACGAAGGCGGTGACCGGGTAGCCGAGCGCTCCGCTGTCGACCGTGGGGGCGAAGTCCCGCACCACGCCCGTGCGCATCAGCCGGTCGAGCCGGGCCTGGACCGTGCCACGGGCGACGCCGAGTCGGCGCGAGGCCTCGAAGACACCGAGCCTCGGCTCCTCGGTCAGCAACGCGATGAGATCGGCATCCAGCTTGTCGATCGCCATCGCGGCCTCCTTCGGTCCTCGCACATCGTACGTCGCCCGCAAGCGATCGGCTACACGCTGCCAGCGGACTCCAAGAAGGGCAGCGCAGCCTGCTTGAAGGCTCGGGCGCTCAGGGTCGTGACGTGGTTGCGTTTGGGCAGCACGACCAGCTCGGCTCCGAGCGCAGCCGCCGCCTGGTCGCGCCCTTCGGTGACCGGATCGGCGTCGCCGACGACGAGCATCGTCGGCACGGTCGAGACCAGGGGCAGCGGATGCGCGGCCATGCCCGAGACGCACGCGGCGAGCGCCTCCCGGTCCACTCCCGGCGCCTGGCGCAGGGATCCGAGCAGCGGGGCCAGCGGCGACTCCGCCAGGGCCGCGGTGTCGGCGGCGTCCCCGTCCAGGAGCGCCGAGCGCACCGCATCCACCCCCCAGCGTGCGAACTGCTCGACCGTGCCGACGCCGCCCACCACGACCCGGCGCACCCGCGACGGCGCCAGTGCGACGAGGGCGAGCGCCACCCAGCTGCCCATCGAGTACCCGATCACATCGACCCGGTCGAGGCCTTCGGCGTCGAGCACGGCGAGCAGATCGCCCGCGAGCAGCGTCGGCGAGTACGCGGCCGGGTCGTGCGGCGCGAAGCTGCCCCCGTGGCCGCGCAGGTCGGGCACGATCGCGCCGCGTCCCTCCTCGGCGAGCGCACGCACCCAGCCGGTCGACTCCCAGGTGAGGGCGCCGGTGGTGGCGAAGCCGTGGACGAGCAGCACCGGATGCCCGCCCGGGTGCCGCTCGTACGCGATCCGGTCACCGGCGGAGTTCAGAGCAATGGTCACGACTCAATCATCCGGCAATTGCAGCCGAACGCGCCGCGCCGGGGCCTCCTCAACGGGGACCGTGCCGACGATGCCGGCCTGGTCGTCGCTCACCGTGAACGTGATGAGCGGGGCGCCGACGCCGAGCGTCGTCCCCTCCTCCACGTGGAACCGGGCGATCACACCGGACTGCGGCGACGGAAGCTCGACGGCCGACTTGGTGGTCTCCACCTCGACGAGCGGGGCGTTACGCTCCACGAACTCGCCTTCGGCGACCAGCCACTCCAGCACGGTGGCCTCCTGCAGTCCCTCGCCGAGGTCGGGCAGGGCGAACGTGATCTCAGCCACGGCGGTACTCCAAGGTCTTCTGAACGGCTTCGAGGATCCGGTCGATGCTCGGGAGGTACTCGTCTTCGAGCACGGGTGACGGGTAGGGCACGTCCCAGCCGGTCACCCGCTGCACGGGCGCCCGCAGCTCGCCGAAGCACCGCTCGGTGATGAGCGTGCTCACCTCGGCGCCGAGACCCGCGGTGAGCGGCGCCTCGTGCACGACGACGGCCCGGCGCGTGCGGGAGACCGAGGCGGCCAGACCGTCGGCGTCGATGGGTTTCAGCCAGCGCAGATCGACCACTTCGATCTCCACGCCGTCCTCGGCGCCGAGCTCGGCGGCCTGCAGGCAGCGCGCGACCATGGCGCCCCACGCGACGAGCGTGACGTGCGTGCCCGGCCGCACGATGCGCGACGATCCGACGGGCAGCCGCTCGCCCCACTGCTCAGCGTCGACGGGGGCCTTGTGCCAGTAGCGCGACTTCGGCTCGAGGAAGATCACGGGGTCCGGATCGTCGATCGCCTGGCGCAGCAGCGTGTAGGCCTCCGACGGCGACGACGGCGAGACGACCTTCAGTCCGGGGACGTGCGCGAACAGCGCCTCCAGGCTCTCCCCGTGGTGCTCGGGGCCCCGGATGCCGCCGAAGCTCGGCAGGCGCAGCGTGATCGGCATGCGGAAGGAGCCACGGCTCCGATAGTGCATCCGGGCCACCTGATTGACGATCTGGTCGATGGCGGGATAGGAGAACCCGTCGAACTGGATCTCGGGGACCGGTCGCCAGCCCGCCATCGCCAGGCCGACGGCCATGCCCATGATCCCGGACTCGGCGAGCGTAGTGTCGAACACCCGGTCGTCGCCGTACTTGGCCTGCAGTCCGTCGGTCACCCGGAAGACGCCGCCGAGGGCGCCCACGTCCTCTCCGAAGACCAGCGTGCGGTCGTCGGCGGCGAGCGCGTCGTCGAGCGCGCGGTTGAGGGCGCGCTGCATCGTGGTGAGCTCCGTGCCTGCGGCCTCCGGAGCGATGGTGGTCTCAGCCATGTCGCGACTCCTCCCAGGCGCGCCGCTGGCCCAGCAGGGCCGCGGGCGCGTCGGCGAACACGAAGTCGAACATCTCCTCGCCCGGGCGACCGCCCAGCGCGGCGACGTCGGCGCGCACCCGGTCGGTGAGGGCGCCGGCGGTGTCGGAGACCTCGGCGAAGAAGTCGTCGCCGACGGTGCCGGTCGCCCGGAGCCGCTCCTCGCAGAGGGTCAGCGGGTCGCGGGCCAGCCAGCTCTGCTCTTCGTCGAGGGTCCGGTAGCGACCGGGGTCGTCGGAGGTGGAGTGCGGCCCCGAGCGGTAGGTCATGGCCTCGATGACGGTCGGTCCGCCGCCGTCGCGGGCGAGCTGCAATGCTTCGGCCGTGGCCTCGTAGACGGCGAGGACATCGTTCCCGTCGACGCGCACTCCGGGCATCCCGTAGCCGGCAGCACGTGCGGCCACCGAACCGCCCGCCACCTGCTTGGCGGCGGGCACCGAGATGGCCCACCCGTTGTTCTGGCAGAAGAACACCACCGGCAGCTGCGAGACGCCGGCGGTGTTCATGGCCTCGTGGATGTCGCCCTGCGAGCTGGCTCCGTCGCCGAAGTAGGCGATCGCGACCCCTCCGTTGCGGTCGAGCTTCGCCCCGAGCGCCCAGCCCACCGCGTGCGTGACGGCTCCGCCCACCACCGCGTTGATCGGCGCGAGGCGTGCCGCCGCAGCATCCCAGAGCCCGCCGTGCCAGGCGCCCTGGTGGGAGGCGAGGTACGCGACCGGGTCGACGCCCATCGTCACGGCCACGCCGAGCTCACGGTAGGTGGGGAAGGCGAAGTCCAGCGCGAGGTCGAGGGCGGCGGCGCTTCCGACCTGGGCCGCCTCCTGTCCGCGCATCGGCGCGTAGCCGGGCACGATGCCCTGGCGCTGCATGGCGACGCCGTCGAGGTCGAGCCGTCGCACGGTCACCATCGTGCGGTAGAGGCGGCGCAGCAGGGCGGCGTCGTCCCCACCGGATGCACGCAGTGCGCTGCCGGGAGTGGTGAGGGTCATTTCGCCACTCTCGCAGGGCTGGACAGGGTGAGCAACAAGCACAGCGTCGGCTGCTCATCCTGCGCACTCAGACGCGGGGACCGCCCTCCTTATCGTGCAGATTGCTGCTCCAGAGCCTCGACGGCCACCAGATCGCCTTGCCGATGTCGTACGACACGGCCGGCACGAGCAGTGAGCGCACCACCACGGTGTCGAGCAGCACGCCGAACGCCACGATGAAGGCGATCTGCACCAGGAACAGGATCGGGATGACCGCGAGCGCCGCGAACGTCGCCGCCAGCACGACCCCGGCCGAGGTGATCACACTGCCGGTCATGCCGAGACCGCGCAGGATGCCCGGACGGGTGCCGATCCGCAGCGACTCCTCGCGCACCCGGGTCATGAGGAAGATGTTGTAGTCCACGCCGAGCGCGACCAGGAACACGAACCCGAACAGCGGGACGGCCGCATCCGCCCCCGGGAACCCGAAGACGTGGTCGAACACCACAGCGGAGACGCCGAGAGCGGCGGCGTAGGAGATGACCACGCTGCCGATGAGCAGGACCGGCGCCAGGATCGAGCGGAGCAGCAGCATCAGGATGATCAGGATGACCGCAAGCACG
This sequence comes from Leifsonia sp. NPDC058248, assembly GCF_042881905.1. Classification (NCBI taxonomy): domain Bacteria; kingdom Bacillati; phylum Actinomycetota; class Actinomycetes; order Micrococcales; family Microbacteriaceae; genus Leifsonia; species Leifsonia sp. NPDC058248. The sequence goes on along the minus strand of NZ_JBHVXB010000003.1, from coordinate 242,234 downwards.
ATCGGGATGATCTTCAGCAGGTCGCTCTGAGCCGTGTCGTTCGTGTCGAGCGCGATCGCCGTCACACCGCCGACCAGCACCGACGGATCGGCGGCGGGCAGGGTCCGGCGCAGGTCGCGCACCACCTGTTCGGCCCTGGCCGAGTCCGCCTCGGAGGCGAGGGTGGCATCGATGAGCACGCGTCCGTCTTTCACGACGGGCTGCGGCGCCGGGCCGGGCGCGGTGGGATCGCCGCCTCCCGTGTAGAGGGCGGCCGTGCTGATGCCGTCGTTCTGCTCGACCGCGGCGAGCACCGCATCCGCGTCGGCCTGCTTCGTCACGATGACCACGGGGCTGCCCGAACCGGCGTCGAAATGCTTCGCGACGACCTTCTGCCCGTCGACCGCGTCGGACTGCGTGAGGATCACGTCGGTCTGCTGCACGCCGTTCGCCTTCAGCTGCGTGAGTCCGAGCGTGCACACGCCCAGCAGCATGAGGGCCACGATCCAGGTCGCGCGTGGACGCCGGGCGATGAGGGTGCCGACGCGGCGCCAGAGCCCGCGGATGCCGGCCAGCCCGGCGATCCCGGTCTCGTCGACGTGCTTGCGCGCGGGCGGATGCTCGCCCTCGAACCTCGGCCGGAACGGCCAGAACGCCGTCCGCCCGAACACGACGAGCAGCATCGGCAGCAGCGTGAGCGCCGACAGCACGGAGAAGACGATGCCGATCGCCGCGATCGGCCCGAGGCTCTTGTTGGAGTTGAGGTCGGAGAACAGCAGGCAGAGCAGCGCCAGGATGACCGTGGCCCCGGAGGCGGCGATCGGCTCGAGCGCCGCCCGCCAGGCCCGCCCGATGGCCGCCCACCGCGACTCGACGTGTCCGAGCGACTCGCGGAACCGCGCGACCAGCAGGAGCGAGTAGTCGGTCGCCGCCCCGATCACGAGGATCGACAGGATGCCCTGGCTCTGGCCGCTGAGGGCGATCCACCCCCACAGCGCGAACAGATAGACCAGGAGGATGGCAGCGCAGAGCGCGAAGATCGAGGTGAAGAGCACCAGGAACGGGAGCACGACGGAGCGATAGACGAGCAACAGGATGAGGAACACGGCGCCGCCCGCGACGAGCAGCAGGATGCCGTCGATCCCGCCGAAGGCGTTCACGAGGTCGGCGGTGAGCCCGGCCGGGCCGGTGACCCAGGCGTGCAGGCCGGACGGGGCGCTGTCGTCGAGCACCTGACGCAGGTCGGCGACGACCGTCTTGACCTTGTTCGTGTCGGCGACCGGCACGATGAATTCGACGGCCTTCCCGTCTTTCGAGGGGATCGGGCCGGCGACGCTGGTGCGGGCGTCTCCGGCCGGTCTCTGCACTCCGGTCACGTCGCCGAGCTTCTGGCCGAGTGTGCTGAGCCCGTCGAGCTGGGCGTGATCGAGCGCGTCCTCCGACTCGATCACGACGATCGCGGGCACCGCTGCGGAGTCGGTGAACTTCTTCTGCCAGTCCTGCACGTCGGTGGATTCGGCGCTGGCCGGAAGGAACGACGCCTGGTCGTTGCTCGACACCGAGCTGAGCTTGCCGAAGGTCGGACCGCCGAGTCCCGCAGCGGCCAGCCAGACGAGGATGAGCACCGAGGGCAGGACCACCCTCAGCCAGCGCGGGGGCGCCCAGTCGGTGCGAGGTTTCATGCTGTCTCCCGATATACCTAGCTAGGGTAGCAATTAGCCTAGCGTGATATCGGGCGGCACGGCCAACCGGGCCGAGCGGTTACGCGCCGGTCTCCACCAGTTCGGCGCCCGCGTGCGCCAGCTCCGACAGCGCTGCCTCGGACGAATCCGGTGCGACACCGGCCACGAGATCGGTCAGGACCCGCACGCGCTGACCGTGCGAGAGAGCATCCAGAGCCGACGCCCGCACGCAGTAGTCGGTCGCGAGGCCGGCAACGTCGATCGAGTCGACGCCGTGCTCGTCGAGCAGGTTGTGCACGCTCGAGCCGGCCTCCGTGTGCCCCTCGAAGATCGAGTAGGCGGGCACGCCCTGACCCTTGCGGATGTGGAAGGTCACCTTGTCGGTCTTCAGCGCCGGATGGTAGGCGGCCCCCTCTGTGCCGGCCACGCAGTGCACCGGCCACGTGTTGACGAAGTCGGGGGGAGCATCCGTCGCGAAATGGCCGCCGTTGTCGTTGCCGGCGTCGTGCCAGTCGCGGCTCGCGAAGATCACGGAGTAGTCGCGCGCGTGCTCGGCGAGATAGCGCGTGATGGCTGCCGCCACGGCTGCCCCGCCCTCGACGCCGAGCGAACCGCCCTCGGTGAAATCATTCTGAACGTCGATGATGAACAGGGCCCTGCTCATGGTCGCCTCCGTCAGTTGTTGGAGAGGTTGTCACCGCAGCGGTAGAAGCCGGTGACGAGCGAGTCGATCGCCTGCTTGGCATTGTCCCCCACATTGCCGAGCGCGAACACGGCGAACGTCAGCTTGGTGCCGTCGGCCGCGTCGACGACGCCCGCCAGCGTGTACCCGTTGTTGATCCAGCCGGTCTTGGCGTGAACGGCGCCGCGAGCGACGGCGTTGTCGCCGGTGAACCGGTCGTAGCCGGAGGCGAGCGTGCCGGACTGGCCGGAGATCGGCAGCCCGTCGTAGACCACGCCGAGGCCGTTCTGACGATTCAGTACCTTGATGAACAGCTGCGTCAGATACGACGGCGGCACGGCGTTGTCGCCGCTCAGGCCCGAGCCGTCGGCGATGTGGATGCCCGTCGTGGGGATCCCGTACGGCTTCAGCCCGGCGATCACGCCGGCGTTCTCCGCCTCGAAGGTGTTGCCGGCGCCCGTCTTGATGGCGACCAGCCGGGCGAGCTCCTCCATGATCGTGTTGTCGGAGACGCGCATCGCCTGGTCGACCAGCGTGGTGACCGGCTGGGACTGGACGACCGCGATCTGCTGGGCTCCGGCCGGGGCCGTTCCCGCGGCGACTGGAACGTTGGTGCCGAGGTACTGCTGGAACGACTGGACCGCACGCCCGACCGGGTCGGTGCTGCGCGGCGACTCGATCGCCGTCGGGTCGTCGCGGTCGCCGTCCACCTGCAGAGCGGTGATGTACGAGGTCGAGCCCTCGACGACCCGCTCCTCGTGCTCGTCCCAGCTGGGCTGCCACACCGGGGCGCCGAACAGCGAGGTGTCGACGATGATCGACGTGACCGGCTGGCCGCCGAGCGCCCGCTTGGCCTGGTCGGCGAGGTCCTGGATCTTGGGTGCGCCGGTGTAGAAGGAGTTCTGACCGCCCGGCAGACGGGACAGCGTCACATCGCCGCCGCCGACGAGCACGAGCTGGCCGGGCGTCGAGGTCTTCAGCACCGTCGTCGACACCCGGTAGTCCGGGCCGAGGACGGCGAGTGCCGCCGCCGAGGTGAGGGTCTTCAGCACGCTGGCCGTCGGGCCCGGCTTTCCGCCGTTGCGGTCGAACATCACCTGCCCGGTTTTGGCGTTGACGACCTGGGCTTCGAGGTTGCCGAGCCGGCCGTCCTGCGAGAGTCCGGCGACGGAGCAGGTGCGCACCCGGCTGGCGGCCGGAGCATTGGCGGGCACCGCGCGGGCGGGCTTCGCGACCGTCTTGACCGGCGTGGGCGTCGGCGTCGGCGTCGCCGTGGCCGTCGCGCTCGGCGAGGCCGGGCCCGCCGCTGCTGCCGGCGTGCCGACGGTGGCGCCGAGGGCGACGCTGCCGCCGCCGAGGACGACGAAGGCGGCCGCAGCGCCGGCGATGATCCAGGTGCGTGGGTGCCGGCGGATCGCGGTGAGGACACCGGCGAAGGGCGACGGTCTCTGCGCGTCGCCCTGGGCCTGCGCAGCCGCCTTCTGGGCAGCTCGGGTCATCGGCTCGCCCGCTGCGGACGCTCCGGTGGCCGGAAGGATGGGGGTGGGGATGCTCGCCGGGTCAGCTTCGTTGCTTCTCGGCAGGCCAGTATCAGGCTGGTCTGATTCGCGCATCCAGGCATATTACATGCGTTGACTGGGAGCGTTCATCAGAGGAACCTGAAGTGACCGGGTGAAAGAGATCGGACACGAAGATGGCACGACGCAGTCACGAACCGAAATCGAAACCGGAGCACGAACCCAAACCGGAACACGAGCGCCGCGCTTGGCAAGCCTCCGACTGGCTGGACAGCAAGCTGCTGCCGATCCTGGGACCGCCGCCCCTCGGACCGTACGGCGAGCCGCAGGAGGTCGACCTGCTCGACGCCATCTGTCCGCTCTGCGGGCGGCCGATGCGCGACCACGTGATCGAGCGGACCGAGCACCACGTCTATCTGCACTGCCCCGGCGACGAGCGGCAGGTGGAGGAGACCGGGCGCCCCGCCTGATCCGGCGCCTCCTTCTCCGGGCCGTCCGGATGCACCGGGCCCGGCATCCGGAGCCCCCTTGTAACGTGGGCCGCGGACGGTCATGATCGGTTCGTGACGACGACTCCGAGGGCGAGCGGTGCGGCGCTGACCGCGACGATCGCGATCGTGGCGGTTGCGACGAGCCTCGGGCTGACCGGGTGCACGGTCTCGTACGGCGCGTGCGCGAGCTGGGCCGACTTCAGCGACCCGGACGTCGCCTACGCCCAGGCGACCACGGTGGTCGCCGGCCACGTCGCCGGTCGTGACGGGACGATGGACACCGACCTCGGACCGGTGCGCGCCTACCGGTTCACCGTCGACGAGGCGTTCAAGGGCGCGGCCGCCGGGTCGACGATCCGGCTGGGCTCCCGCGCGGACTCCTGCGACGGCGGCGACGGCTACGTCAGCGGGGATCTGCTGGCCACTGATTCGCGCGTGCTGGTCTACGCCCTGAAGGATCGCGACGGGCCGGTCACGCTCACGCCGGCCCAGGGCGTGAGCGCTTTTCCCGAAGGAACGGCTGCGCCGTTCCGGGACTGACGACCTCTCTACTAGGCGACGCCTCTACTGGGCGACGCCTCTACTGGGCGACGTTCACGGCGTAGTTGTCGAACTTGACGGTGATCGGCGTGGCGGTCGCCGTTCCCGAGAGGTAGCTCCGCAAACCGATGGTGCCGGATGCCTGGAGCGCGGCGGTCGAATCGGTGGCGCTCGCCTGCCAGGCCGCCGGCTCGGCTTGCGCCGATGCCCAGACCTTCGCGCGAACCGTGGTCGGCGAGGTGCCGAAGACCTGGACGCGCATCGTGAGCTGCTGGCCGGCCGCGAACGAGAGGCCCGTGATGTTCACCAGCTGCAGGGCGGTCGAGCCCTGGAGCAGCTGGAGCTGCACGGCGCCGTTCGGCTGGAGCAGTGCGCGGGCCTCATAGTCGGTCGCTCCGACCATTCGTCCGATCGCCGAGACCAGCACTCCCCCGCCCGTGGGGGCGACGTCGGTCGTGAACGTGACCGTGGAGTCGGTGCTGGTCGACGAGATGCCGTTCAGGGTCTGGGTCTTGGTCGAACCCGCTGGATCGACGATCTGACCGGTCCCGGCCGCGACCCCGTAGGCCGAGGTGACGCCGGCACCCGTCCAGGCGCCGCCCATGTCGGCCGACCCCCAGCCGTTGCTGACCGTGCGCCCGAACGTGTCCCGCGCGAGCGCGTTACCCGCCGGGGCTGTGACCGTCACCGACCGGGTGGTCGATCCGGTGCCGCCCTGGTTGTCGGTCACCGTCAGGCCGATGGTGTACGTGCCGCTCGCCGCGTAGGTGTGGCTCGCGGTGGAGCCGGTCGCGGTCGAGCCGTCGCCGAAGGTCCAGGCGTAAGACGAGATCGTCCCGTCAGGATCGTGCGAAGCCCGCCCGTCGACCGCTACGACCGGGCCGGTCGGCGTCGCCGTGAACGATGCGACAGGCAGCTGGTTCCCGGCCGCCCCGGTGATGGTCACCGTATTGCCGGGTCTCGAGATCTGGTTGCCGTCTGGATCGGTCACATACACGCGATAGGAGTGGGTGCTTCCGCCCGCGAGTCCGTTGTCGACGAACGACATGGCGGGTCGCTGGTAGAACCGGGAGATCACGTTGGTCTGATAGACCGGGCTGGCGGTGTTGCCGTCGCGGACCAGCTTGTAGTTCAGGTTCACGTTGTCCTGGTCGTACGTCGCCGTCCACGTGATGCGCGCCTGGCCCGCTGCCGGGGACGTCGCGTTCGGCGTGAGCGCCGTGTTGTTGTTCGGAGCGACCCTGCTTCTGACGACCGAGTCGAGCGCGTAGCGGGTGAGCCCGTACTGGGCCACGCCGTTGACGAACGGGAACTCGCCGCCGACCGCGAGGTACTGGCTGTTGCCCGAGATGCTCCAGGCCGCCTGACCCTGCCCGGTGTACGAGCCGGTCACGTAGTCCGGGAACCAGTTGAGCGAGGTCGGAGCCGGCTGGCCGGAGAAGTTGGCGTATCCCCGGTCGCCGTTGTTGGTGAGGGTGCCGGTCCTCGCCTTCGAGAAGGCGATCGTGTGGTGGTAGGTCCAGGGGTTGGTCTGCGGGAAGCCGCCGACGTTGCCGCAATAGTGCGGATGCCCGGCTGCATAGACGGCGTCGCCGAGCGGGTAGACGGAGTACGTGTCGCCGTGGCAGTCCTCCATCCAGAGCAGGTTGCCGTTGGGGTCGGCCGAGAAGCTCCCCTCGAAGTTGCCGCCGGATCCGAACACGTAGCCGGAGCCGTAGACGCGATCACTCGTGGCGACGAGGGCGGTGATACCGGCCTGCGTCCCCGCATCCCGGATCACCGAGTTGGCCCCGAACGGCAGGTTGGCGCCGTTGGTACCGGTGAGCAGCGCCAGCCCGTAATGGGCCGCACCGTTCATGTTCTTGAACCGGCCCCCGGCGTACACCTTGGAGCCGTCCGGCGCGACAGCGAGCGCGTCCACGACGAAGTCGGCGCTGGCCGACCAGCTGGTGTCGAGCGAACCGTTCGAGGCGTTGATCCTCGCGATGTACCCGCGTGCGATCCCGTTCACACTCGAGAACGTGCCGCCGGCGTAGACCGCCGTGTTGGTCGCGGCCAGTGCGCGCACCTGGCTCTCCATGATGGGGCGGAAGGAGCTGATCACCTGGCCGGTCGCGGTACTGATCGCGACGATGCGGTAGTAGCTGGCGCCGCCGGCGGTGGTGAAGTCGCCACCGACATAGACCCGCGAGCCGTCGGGCGACGCGGTGATCGCGAGCGCCTGAGCGTTCAGCGGAACGTTGAAGGTCGAGATCAGACCACCCGTGGTGATGTTGTACGCGAGCAGGTTGCTGCGCGGGGTGGTGTTCGTCCCGGCCGGGGAGCCCGCAGGCCGGGCCGCAGTGAACTTGCCGGCCACGTAGACGGTGTTGCCGACGACCACCTGGGCCCAGGCCACCCCGTCCATCTGTGTGGTGGGAAGTGCATCCGCCCCCACTGTCGGCGGGGACCCCGGATTCGTCGGATCAGGTGGCATCGTGTCGGCGGAGGCGGACGACGCGAGCGTCAGGCCTCCGAAGACCAGTCCGATCGCCGTGATGACGGCGGTGACGATACTGAGCGAGCGTCGGGTGGGTGTGGCAATGGAACTCATGACAACCTCGGGTAGGTCGCAAATAATCACTGTGTCGGTGCGACCGCGAACTCCAGGCCGCTTCGGGTGCCCGTCTGCGGGCGAACATGGCAGGTGTGGAGTGAGTGATCCATCGCCGACCGAGCAGGCGGCACCGTCCCCCAACGAACTTGATGATCCCTCACGTTTTGATTCGAGAGTACGCCTGATTTGCCGGAGTGAACCCGGTCAGCCCGAAATCGTCGAGATTCGTGAGAGCCCTCAGCCGGCCGCCTTCTTGACGAGCGCGCCGATCCGTTCCTCGTCGCTGGCGGTCAGTGTCGTCAGCGCGTAGGAGGTCGGCCACATGGTGCCGTCGTCGAGGCGAGCCGAGTCGTTGAAGCCGAGCGTCGAATACCGGGTCTTGAACTTCTTCGCATCCTGGAAGAAGCAGACGACTTTGCCGTTCTTGGCGTAGCCGGGCATCCCGTACCAGAGCTTCGGCGACAGCTCCGGTGCGCTGGCGAGGATGACCGCGTGGATCCGCTCGGCCATGGCGCGATCCTCGTCCGCCATCTCGGCGATCCTCGCCTGGACCTCGCTCGCCTCCTCCTCCGCGGACTTGGCCGAGCCGCGGCGTCGGGCGTTCGACTTCAACTCCTTCGCGCGCTCCTTGATAGCGGCTCGTTCCTCGGCGGTGAATCCGTCGGACGCCGTGCCGAAGGCGGCGGCGCTCTTCGTGTCGGCGGCGGTGCTCTTCGCAGACTTGTTCGTGTCGTTCATGGCGGGGCTCCTCTGCTCGCGATTCGATGGGAACGACACTAACGCGCGAGCGCAGCGACGCTCCCTGGCGCCACGGAAATGGAACCATCCGTGCCCGACCGGACAGTAGAGGGTATGAGCACGGATGATTTCGACGAGGCAGCGGCCTGGTCGGCGGCGCGCGATGGGGACGCACACGCGTTCGCGTCGATGCACGTCGACCGCCACCGCGACCGCGTCTTCGGCCACGCGCTGAGGCTGGTGCGCGAACCGCACGACGCCGAGGATGTGACGGCGGTCGTCTTCCTGGAGGCGTGGCGCAAGCGCGGCTCCGTTCGCCTGGTGGACGGCTCGGTCATCGGCTGGCTGCTGGTCACGACCAACTACACCGTGCGCAACCACAGCCGCAGCCTGCGCCGCTACCGGTCGGCATTGGCGAAGCTGTCGGCGCCCTCCCCCCAGGACGACCACGCACGGGGCGTCGACGACGCGATCGACGCATCCTCCCGGAACCGCCAGGTGCGCGACGCGTTCGCCCAGCTCACCAAGCGCGACCAGGACGTCATCACGCTCTGCATCCTCGAAGAGCTCACCACCGCCCAGGCCGCGGAGGCGCTCGGTGTGCCCGAGGGAACCGTCAAGTCGCGCCTCTCGCGCGCACGCAAAGCGCCTGACCGAACTCGCTGCCCCCCTTACCGGCGACACCTCGATCCTCGAAGGAGGTGCACGATGAGCACCCCAGAGTTCTCGCCCGACCGCAGCGCCGCCATCCGCCGGCTGCTGCTGGACACGGCCGCACAGGAGCCGAAGCGGCAGCGCCGACTGCAGATCCTGCTCACCTCCGTCCTGTCCGCGATCGCGATCGTGCTCGCGGGCGGCGCTGCGGCGCTCGCCCTCACCGGCGTCATCCACTTCGGGGACGAGACGCCGGCCCCGGTCCAGACGTCGACTCCGACCGTGACGCAGACGCCCGCACCGACACCGACACCGACCCCCACTCCTACGCCCACGCCGACGGCGCGGGCGCTGCACCTCCAGAGCACTCCGATCACCCCGCACGACGTCAGCACCCTGTTGGCGCACCCTGCCTGGAGCCTGGAGCTTCCCGGCGGTGGTGTCGCCTGCGCACAGACCGACGCCTACGACATCGCCGACGGGTTCGCGCTGTTCGTCTCGAACTCGACTAGGGGGTCGGGCGACGAATGCGCACGCAGCTCCGCCCACACCTCGCTGACCATGGTCGACACCTACACCGGCCGCATCGTCTGGTCTCGCGACTGGACGCTGGACAACGACAAGGGCTACGGGGCCAGGCTCATCATGCTGGGGACGTCTGGTCGCGCACTCCTTCTCGATGAGTTCAGCGGGAAAGGCCCACGCGACGTGATCGACCTCGTCACCGGCCGCACTGAGACCCTATTGTCGGGCGACCTGCCCTCCGACAGGAACTACTACATCGACGGGGTGCGGGACAACACCGGAGACATCCTCTGGGCGAAGCCCGTTCCGGTTGCATCCGGGCAGCAAACGGAGCGCTACCAGCTCCAGCGCGTCGATCCTCGCGACCTCGCACACCCGAAATGGTCCACCACCTTGGACGCCAGGTTCGTGAGCGTGTCGTACGACCCGGAGGTGTCGACCCTGCTTCCGTTCGAGTACTTCAGCGCCCAACCGGTGAACGCGTGGACGTCGGCTCTCGTCAACGTCGAGACAGGTGCGATCGTCGCCCCTTCGCGGAGTGCGAGCTACCATTCCGTGCGCGACGGGCTCCTGGCCTACGGGAACCAGAGCTCCGACGGCCGGCCCCGCACGATCACGAAGCTGGATACGAACGGGCAGCCCGTGTGGTCGTTGCCCTTCGGCGCGAACAGCAGCGTCGCGGAGGTGCACACACTGGATGTTCCGCCCGGCTCCCTCGCGGTGTCCATAACCGATCACGTCGGCTCGGGCTTCCTGGCCATGGTCTCTCCGTCCACGCTGACGCTGATCGACGGCACGGACGGCACGGTGAAGTGGGCCGCCGATATCACGCACTGCGGAATCAAGCCGCAGAACTGGGACAGCGAGCCCGACATCCTGCTCGACGACGCGCTGAATGCGGTCATCCTGGTCCACGGTTCGGAGACCTGCTCGCTGGATCGAGCCACGGGCGCACCCCGCCCCATCGTGGACCACGAGGCGTTTCAGTGGCCTCTGTTCGGTCCTGCCGGCACGTACCTCTCTACGGGCACCTTCACCGCCCCTGGGGTCGGCCGCGGCTACGACCGTGCGACGGGCGCGGAGCTGTGGTCCACCCCGGTGGCGAAGAACGAGCTGTGGTACTTCGCCGGCGGCATCCTCGTGCGCCAGGTCGGCGACCACGTCGAGTCGATCGGCTGATCGGGCGGCGCAGAGGGGAAAGAGGGGAACGGGGAGAGAAGAGCGGCCCGCGGATGCTCGTCCGCGGGCCGCTCGTCGCGTCCTGCGAACCTGCGGAATCTGCGGATTCTGTGGAGCCGCCCAAGGGGATCGAACCCTTGAGCTTCTCATTACGAGTGCGCCGGCTTTTCTGGATGTTCGCTGATGTCAACAGCCCCCGCAAGATCAGGCCCTTTCGGCATCCTCCGTTCGCTGGCGTTCGCCCGCGTCAGGTGCATCAGGTGCACTTGGTGCGTCGAGGCGCTCGATCAGGTCCTTCTCTCGCTCCTCGAGTGGGTGCACGTAGGTGCGGCAGGTGAACGCCGCATCCGCATGACCGAGGATCTTCGCTGTCACCGCGACGTCGCCGCCGGAGTCGACGATGAGGTGGGTGGCCGCCGTGTGCCGGCTCTTGTACCGGCGCACCGTTTCGAGGCCGGTCGCGTCGAGCAGCGCATGCCACAGCTTGATGTCCATCTTGATGAACTTGGATGCGGCAACGTCAGCATCAGTGGTGGGCCGTGCAGCAATGCGGCCAGGCGGCAGGGTGCCATCTAGGTCACCGGGCGGACTAGGCACCCGGAAGGGGGCAATACGAGATGGACAGAATGGTCTACCTTCAGGTGAGTGAGTAACTCTCAGATATTGCATAGGGAAGTCGTAGCAATCACATTGGCGATCGTCAGTGCGGTGGGCGCGAGCGCCGCGATGGTGTTCCACCTGATCCCCTGGATGATCGCGGGGGTTGCCCTCACCGTCGTCGGGGTGGTCGCTGCGATGTGGGTCCACTCGAAGCTCGAGCCGACCGATGTATAAGATCCGGCGGCTGTGGTGGAAGCTGTGGCGCCGGAGGCCGCGGGCCTTCACCGATGAGGAGCGCGCTAACCGGTTCCTCGGGGAGTGACCTTCATAGCCGTCACGACACGACCAGTCCGCGACCTCGGGACTCCCGATAGATCCGAACCATGTCGCCCGCCGGCGGGCGCTGGGCGTCCATTTCGGAGACGCTGGTGCGGCGCGACGCCAACTCACGCAAACCGCACTCGGACAGATGCTGGGCATGGATCTCAGTCGCAGGTGTGGAAGCAATTGCTGGCTAAACGACCGCTGAACGTCGATGAATTGGACGCAATCTGCGCCGCGCTCGGGCTGGACATCGTCGCGGTGGTGTGCGCGGCAAAAAGGATGAGGTGCAGCGCGAGGTGCACGAGGGGCACGAAGACGAGAACCCCCGACCAGGGTATTGGCTCTGACCGGGGGTTTTTCGGAGCCGCCCAAGGGAATCGAACCCTTGACCTTCTCATTACGAGTGAGATGCTCTGCCGACTGAGCTAGGGCGGCGTGGGTCGCTCAGGAGCGGCGCACAGGAAGATAGCTTACCCGATCATCGAGCGCGCTCCGGACCACGGTCAGCGCACCTGGGTGCCGAGTGCCTGGAGCTGCGCGAACGAGCTGCGGAGCCGGTCGGCGAGCGATTCGACACCGCCGTGATCGGCCCAGCACGACCAGGCGTGGCGCATGCCGGCGAAGGAGACGTAGGTGACGAGCCGGGCACGCTGGTGCAAGGTTTCCGGGTCGTCGGCGAGCACGGGGTCGTCGGCGGCCAGCCGGCGCTGCACGATGGCGGAGAGGGAGTCTTCGAACTGGTGCATGCTCGCCATACGCTGGGCGAAGAGCTCGGGGTTGTCTTTGAGCAGGGCGCGTCGGAGACCGTGGAGTTCGTGAACGCTGCGGCTGGCCGAGGGCTCGTTCTCGGCGCCGGTGAGTTCGACAGTGTCGATGGCGGCGATGAGGAGCTCGCTGATGCCGTCGAGGATCGGCTCGTCGGGCCCGGCGGCGATGAAATGCTCGATGCGCTCCTCGGAGGGGAGCTCGGGGAGCTCGCCGATGATCGCGGACTCTTTCGACGGGAAGTAGTTGAAGAAGGTGCGCGGCGACACGTTGGCGACGTGACTGATCTCGTCGATGGTCACGCGGTCGAAGCCACGTTCGCTCGCGAGTTCGAGAGCCGCGAGCTGGATGGCGCGGCGCGTCGCGAGCCGTTTCCGCTCGCGGAGTCCCAGTTCTTCTTCAGCCACGCTCATGCGTTGATTATTGCATTCTATGCAAAGTTGCACCACTCAAGAATGGTAGTTGGTGCGAGCATCCGGCGGTCAGCAGGTCTTGCCGTCGGCGGGGATGGTGCCCTTCACGAGGAAGGCGTCGACGGTGTCGTTCACGCACGAGTTGGACTTGTTGTACGCGGTGTGCCCTTCGCCCTTGTAGGTGAGGAGATGCCCGTTCTGCAGCTCGCCGGCCAGGTTCTTCGCCCAGACGTAGGGCGTGGCCGGGTCGTTGGTGGTGCCGACGACCAGGATGGGCGCCGAGCCTTCGGCGGCGATGGGACCACGTTCGTAGGTGGACTTGTACGGCCAGTTGCCGCATCCGATGTCGCCGTAGGCCATGTACGGGCCGATCACAGGTGCCGCCTGAGCCAATTGGGCGGCCTGCTGGCGCATGGTGGCGGGATCGGGGTTGTAGGTGTAGTCGAGGCAGTTGATCGCCATGAAGGCCTCGGTGGAGTTGTCGCCGTAGGTACCGTCTTTCTGGCGGTTGTTGTAGGCGTCGGCGAGGGTGAAGGCATACGAGGCGTCGCCCTTCATCACCGAGGTGAACAGATCGGTGAGGTACGACCAGGCCGTGGCGTCGTAGAGGGGGTAGATGATCGCGGTGACGAGCGTGTTGGCGCCGAGCTCGCGACCGTCGGAGTTGCGGATGGGGCTCTGCTCGACGGAGGCCAGCAGGTCGGAGATGGTGGACATCCCCTGCTGGACGGTGCCGTCGAACGGGCAGCCCTTCTGCGTGAGGCAGTCGGCGAGGTAGGCGCGCAATGCGCTCTCGAAGCCCTGCGCCTGCACCTTGGTGACGTCGAAGTTGCTGGCCGCCGGATCGAGGGCGCCGTCGAGCACCAGCCGGCCGGTCTTGCCCGGGTACAGGTCGGCGTAGATCGCGCCGAGGTACGTGCCGTACGAGTAGCCGAGGTAGTTGAGCTTCTTGTCGCCGAGCACGGCGCGGAGCACATCGAGGTCGCGGGCCGCGCTCACGGTGTCGACATGCCGGAGGAGGGCGCCGGTGTTCTGCTTGCACGCGTCGCCGAAGTCGCGGGACGTCATGGCGTTCTCGGCGATCCACTGATCGGAACCGCGGACGCCGGGAGTGATGCCGTAGAGGTAGTCGTCCATCTTCTTGGCGTCGTAACAGGTGACGGCGGTGGAGTGGCCGACGCCCCGGGGGTCGAACCCGACCACGTCGAAGGCGTCTTGGAGCGTGGAGTCGGTGGCGTAGTCCACGGAGTTCTTCACGAAGTCGTAGCCGGAGCCGCCCGGTCCGCCCGGGTTGACCAGGAGCGAACCCTGCTTGGTGCCTTTGGCGGCCTGGCGGATGAGCGCGAGCTTCACGTCGCCCGCCGTCGGGTTGGTCCAGTCGAGAGGGACCTTGGCGGTGGTGCACTCCTTGCCGCCCGAGCAGCTCGACCAGGTGAGCACCTGGTCGTAGAACGGCTTGAGGTCGGGCGCGACGCTCTCCTTCACCGGCGTCGACGTGTGCGAGGTCTGCGACGGCAGGAACATGGTGACGCAGCCGCTGAGGGTCAGAGCGGTGATGGCGGCGATGGCGACGAGCGCGATGCGCACCGGGCGCCGGCGCGCGCCGTGCCCGGACAGTCGGGTGGTCACTGAGTCGTCCCCTTTCGAGTGGCGCCGCCGCGCAGGATGCCCGTGAGCATCGCTTCAAGGGCGAGCGCCGGCGCGACATTCGACTCGATCCTCTGCCGGGCCGTCGCGATGGCGTCCATTGCTGCGAGGGTAGCGGCAGGAGTCGTGTGAGCGCTGAGAAGGTCGAGGCGCTCGCGCAGTTCGACGTTGACGAGTTCGCTGGAGCTGCCGAGCTGCAGCATCATCACGTCGCGGTAGAGCGACAGGAGGTCGACCATGATGCGGTCGATCCCGTCGCGGAGGCTGCGGGTGGCCCGCCGCTTCTGGTCTTCTTCGAGCTGGTGCAGCTGGGAGCGCAGGGCGGGCGGGATGGTGCCGCCGGGTTCGATGCCGAGCGATCGGAGCGCGTGCTCCCGTTCTTCGGCGTCGCGCTCCTCGGTGATGGCCTTGGCGTCTGCGCCTGCGATCTCGAGCATGGTCGCTGCGGTCTGCACGGCATCCGACACCGACCGGATGCTCAGCGCGAGCTGCAGGGTCTCGTCGCGGCGCCGTTGCGCCTCGTCGTTGGTGGCGAGGCGGTGCGCCATGCCGATGTGGCTCTGGGCGTGCCGGGCCGCCCGCTCGGCGGTGACCGCGTCGACGCCGTCGCGTCGCTCGATGAGGGCTGCGACATCGAAGACGCTCGGCACCCGGAGCCGCACGGTGCGAACGCGCGACCGGATGGTGGGGATGAGGTCGGCGTCGCTGGGCGCGCAGAGGATCCACACGGTGCGCTCGGGAGGCTCTTCGAGGGCTTTCAGGAGAACGTTGGAGGTGCGCTCGCTCATGCGGTCGGCGTCTTCGATGATCATCACGCGGTAGCGGCCGACCGACGGCGAGAACTGCGAGCTGGCGACGAGCGTGCGCACCTCGTCGATGGAGATGATGACGCGCTCGGTGCTGAGCACGGCGAGGTCGGGGTGGGTGCGGGCCTCCACCTGGCGCTGGGCGGCGAGGTCGCCTTCAGGGGTGCCGGGGCTGAGGAGTGCCGTCGCGAACGCGAAGGCGAGGTTGGACCGGCCGGAACCGGGCGGCCCGGTGATCAGCCAGGAGTGCGTCATCGAGTTGCCGGCCGCGCGCGCGAGGGTCGTGTCGCTGCTGCTTCCGCCCGCTGCCGCCGCTTTGAAGATGGCAATGGCGTCATCCTGACCCGTCAGGTCGTCCCACACTGCCATGTGTTCCAGGCTAGCGTTCGCCGCGGACACTGCGTGCTCAGCGCGTCGGCGCGATGCGCCGGCCGAGTTCTGCCTGGATCTCGGTTGCGATCTCGTCGGCGGGCCGGGCGGCGTCGACGACCAGGAACCGCTGAGGTTCGGCCGAAGCGAGCTGCAGGTACGCCGAACGGACCCGCGCGTGGAAGTCGGCCTTCTCGGCCTCCAGTCGGTCGTACCGTGTGCGGGAGGTGTCGAGCCTGGCCCGTGCGACGGTCTCGTCGAGGTCGAGCAGGATCGTGAGGTCGGGCAGGAGACCTTGCGCCGCCCAGAGCGACAGCTTGCGGATCTCATCGGCGTCGAGCACCCGGCCGGCGCCCTGGTAGGCGACCGACGAGTCGAGGTAGCGGTCTTGCAGGACCACGTCTCCGCGCGCGAGGGCCGGCCGGACGACGGTCTCGACGTGGTGCGCGCGATCCGCGGCGTAGAGCAGCGCTTCGGCCCGCGGCGAGATGTCGCCGCGGTGGTGGAGGACGATCTCCCGGATCTCCACGCCCGCGTCCGTTCCGCCCGGTTCGCGTGTGCGCACGACCGTACGGCCCTGACCGGTGAGCCACTCTTCGAGGAGCGCGGCCTGGGTGGACTTCCCCGACCCGTCGCCGCCCTCGAGTGTGATGAACAGTCCGTCTTCGGGCGCTCCCGTGGCAGCGGTCTCGGACGTCTGGCTCCCGCTCACTCGGCCGCCGGCTTCTTGGCCGCCGGCTTGCGGGTCGTCGTGGCCTTTGCTGCCGTGGTCTTCGCTGCCGTCGTCTTGGCGGCGGGCTTCTTGGCCGCGGGCTTCTTGGCGGGTGCCTTCTTCGCCGGAGCCTTCTTCT
Organism: Leifsonia sp. NPDC058248; assembly: GCF_042881905.1. NCBI lineage: Bacteria > Bacillati > Actinomycetota > Actinomycetes > Micrococcales > Microbacteriaceae > Leifsonia > Leifsonia sp. NPDC058248. Next base: position 225,876 of record NZ_JBHVXB010000003.1, on the reverse strand, counting down.
TCACCGGGCCCTTCGCGCGCTTGTCGGCGAGCAGTTGCACGGCGCGGGCGAAGTCGACCTCTTCGACCGTCTCGCCGCGCGGGATGGTCGCATTGGTCTCGCCGTCGGTCACATAGGGCCCGAAACGGCCGTCTTTGACCTTGATCGCCTTGCCGCTGACGGGGTCCGCCTCGAACTCCTTCAGCGCGCTCGACGCGCGGCGCGCGCCGTACTTGGGCTGCGCGAACAGCTCGAGGGCGCCGGGAAGGTCGACCGTGAAGATGTCGTCCTCGCTCGTCAGCGAGCGGGTGTCGGCGCCCTTCTTGAGGTAGGGGCCGTAGCGCCCGTTCTGCGCCTGGATCTCTTCGCCGCTCTCGGGGTCTGCGCCGACCGTGCGGGGAAGGTCGAGGAGCTGGAGCGCGGTGCTCAGGTCGAGCGTCGCCAGATCCATCGTCTTGAACAGGGAGGCGGTGCGCGGTTTCGCGGCGGCCGCCTTCTTCTTGGCCGGGGCCTTCTTCGTGGGCTGCTCGATCACTTCGCCGGTGGACTGGTCGACCGCTGACGCATCCGTGGCTTCCGGCTCGTCCGGATCGACCTCGGTGACGTACGGGCCGAACCGGCCGTCCTTGGCGACGATGTTCTTGCCGTTCTCCGGGTTGACCCCGAGGACGCGGTCGGTCAGCACGGGGGCATCGATCAGCTCGCGCGCCTTGGCCGGGGTGAGCTCGTCGGGCGCCAGTTCCGGCGGGATGTTCACGCGACGCGGTGTCGCGTCTTCGGCGGCGCCCTCTTCGGCCAGCTCCAGGTAGGGACCGTACTTGCCGATGCGCAGCGTGATGCCGTCGTCGATCCGGATGGAGTTGATCGAGCGTGCGTCGATCTCACCGAGGTTGTCGATGACCCGGCGCAGGCCCTTGTGCTTGTCGCTGCCGAAGTAGAAGCTGTTGAGCCAGTCGAGCCGCAGGGCTTCGCCGTCGGCGATGCGGTCGAGATCGTCTTCCATCTCGGCGGTGAAGTCGTACTGCACCAGGTCGCCGAAGTAGTCCTCGAGCAGTCGGACCACGGAGAAGGCGATCCAGCTCGGGACCAGCGCTTGTCCGCGCGGTGTGACGTAGCCGCGGTCGACGATCGTCGAGATGATGCTGGCGAAGGTCGACGGGCGTCCGACACCCAGCTCTTCGAGCGTCTTGACCAGGCTCGCCTCGGTGTAGCGCGGAGGAGGGGTGGTCTCGTGGCCGTCGGCCTCGACGTCCTGGACGTCGAGCGCCTGGCCGACTTCGAGCGGCGGGAGCTTCGCCTCGCTCGGTTCGGCGTTGGCGTTGCGCTCTTCGTCTCTGCTTTCTTCGTAGGCGTTGAGGAAGCCGCGGAAGGTGATCACCGTTCCGCTCGCGGTGAATTCGGCGAGCGTTCCGGCGAAGTCGCCTTCGGTGATCGCCGCTTCGACTGTGACGGAGGCCGTCTGGCCTTTCGCGTCGGCCATCTGCGATGCGACGGTGCGCTTCCAGATCAGGTCGTAGAGACGGAACTCGTTGCCGCGCAGCACCGACGAGAGCTCGGAGGGGGTGCGGAAGGTCTCGCCCGACGGACGGATGGCCTCGTGCGCCTCTTGCGCGTTCTTGCTCTTGGAGGCGTAGGTGCGCGGCTTGTCCGGCACCGTCTCGGGACCGTAGAGCTTCGCCGCCTGGGTGCGGGCGGCGTTCGTGGCCTGCTGCGACAGCGACGCGGAGTCGGTTCGCATATAGGTGATGTACCCGTTCTCGTACAGAGACTGGGCGACGTTCATCGTCTGGCGGGCCGAGAACCGCAGCTTGCGCGCGGCCTCCTGTTGCATGGTCGAAGTGGTGAAGGGCGCCGCGGGGCGGCGGGAGTACGGCTTCGACTCGACCTTGCCGACGGCGACGTTCGTGCTGCCGAGGCTGATCGCCGCGGCGAGCGCTGTCGCGCCCGTCTCGTCGAGTGTGCGGGCGGACGAGGTGAGCTGTCCACGGTCGTCGAAGTCGCGACCGGTCGCGACGCGCTCACCGGAGAGGCGTGCGAGCCGGGCTTCGAACCCGGTCGGCGTCTCGGCACCGGTCTCGGCCTCCGGGATGAAGTGTGCGGTGAGACCCCAGTAGGACGCGGGGATGAACGCGAGACGTTCGCGTTCGCGGTCGACGACCAGCCGGGTTGCTGCGGACTGGACACGGCCGGCGGAGAGGCCGGGGCCGACCTTGCGCCACAGCACCGGTGACACCTCGTAGCCGTAGAGCCTGTCGAGGATGCGCCGCGTCTCCTGCGCGTCGACGAGTGCGGTGTCGATGTCACGGGTGTTGTCGCGGGCTTTCTCGATCGCTTCGCGGGTGATCTCGTGGAAGACCATGCGCTTGACAGGGACCTTGGGCTTGAGCACCTCGATGAGATGCCACGCGATGGCCTCGCCTTCGCGGTCCTCATCAGTTGCGAGCAGGAGTTCGTCGGCGTTCTTGAGTGCGCGCTTGAGGTCGGCGACCGTCTTCTTCTTCTGGTCGGAGACCACGTAGTACGGCTCGAAGTCGTTCTCGACGTCGACGGAGAACTTGCCCAGCGAGCCCTTCTTGAGCTCCGGCGGAAGGTTCTTGGGCTCGATGAGGTCGCGGATGTGTCCGACCGAGGCCATGACCTCGTATCCGTCGCCCAGATATTGGGCGATCGACTTGACCTTGTTCGGAGACTCGACGATGACGAGTTTCTTCGTGTCAGGCACCTGACTCCTCTATATATACGCACTGCATTGAACAGTTAGACGTCTGAAAGCGCGCTCCCCCGGGCGCCGCACCCCTGCGGCGAGCGTGGGCTCGACGCCCAACAGGCACACCATACACACCTGAGCCGCTTGTCTGCCTAATCCGGTCGACGCCGTTCGCCCACGGCGCAGCCCTTGCGGTTGCCTGTCGTGCGAGGAAAATGGCGTGTATGGCAATAACTTCAACGACGACGTACACCGCCAAACTCATCGACGGCCCCCTCGAGGGAATCACCGTCACCACCGAATTCCTCGACTCCGGCGTGCCGCGCCCCCGCCTGGAGATTCCGGCCGGCTCCGGCACCAAGCGTTACCTCTACGTCCGATCCTCCGGTATCGAGTTCGCCTCCGACGACGCTCTCGACGAACGGCCCAGCGCGGTCGAGTACCGCTATCTGGAGGCGTTGTTCGGCTGAGCGTCGTTCGGCTGAGCCGGGACCGCTGCCCTCACCCGAACCCGAGCGAGAACTCGAGTCGGGCGGTCCGGCGCGCGCCCGCGCTCGAGCCGACGACCCGAGATACGGCCGCACGGTCGTGACCGTGACGACGAGGCCGTCGACGGAACAGGACTCGAGTCGGGCGCCGTTCGCTTCGGCGAGCCGAGCGGCCTCGGAGCAGGGGTAGCCGGGGAGGGCGCCCGAGGCGACCTCCGCCGCCGCCAGGGCCGCCGCATCCGCCGCCCCGGCAGCGCGTTGCGCCGTGACGTACGCACCGGCGACGGCGACGCCTCCGCCCGTGAGTCCGATGAGCGTGCCCACGATCGCGAGAGCGAGAACGCCGGCCGCGCCTCGATCGTCGCGCAGCGCCTTGCGAAGCTCGGAGCCGATCACCCGGCTCCTGGCGCGCTGTCGTCGAGCGCGCAGGCCCTCGCCGAGGTCGACACCCCGAGCGGACCGAGACCGGCCACCGAACTCGCCGCCGTGAGTCGTACGCACAGCAGCCCTCCTGTTCTCTCTGTTTCGATCGCCGCGCCGGAACGCGAGACGATGCCGTCGGCATCGTCTCCCCGCCCCAACGCCCTCGCCGCGACGGCCGCCGCGTCGGTCAGCCGCACCTGTTGCGCCACCGCCTGGATCGCTCCCATGCAGAGACCGAGGCAGACGAGCACCGCCGGCAGCACGACGGCGAACTCGGCGGTCACACTGCCGCGCTCATCGCGCAGTGGCAGGGAGGCCACGGCTCAGCCGGCCGAGGAGAGCGCCCGGGTGACCAGATCGGTCAGAATAGCGCGCACCTCGTCGCCCCGGAGCAGAACGACGAGGAGCCCCGCGAATCCGACGGCGGCGGCCGTCGATGGCTAAAAGCGTACTTGCATCGAAACGAGCGTCACGCCTGCATCGACTATGCGCGGTGGGTGATTCTTGTCCCCCGCGACGGACCAAGGGTGTCGACACTAATGTCGCTGTCGATGACTTCGAGATCACCAATCCGCGGATCGGTGCGAGGGACATGAATCTGAACAAGTCGTTGTCGCCTTTGGCCTATATGCTCGCGGGATACAGGACCGGGCAAGCTCGGGCTGGCCAAATGAAGAAGAATGGACGTACTTGTGCTGACTTGTGCCTCATGCCGCAGTGATTACGACGCTGACGACGCTGCGGCGAGCCGCAAGCACACAGAACCGGTCACCGGCTGCGGTTGCAACCGGTGCGATGGAAAGCCGGGCTGCTACATGTGCGGAAGCTCTTTCTGCATGTGCGCGGCTCACTGATTTTCGTTACATCTAGGTCGGCTACGGGGCCTTATTGGTGCCGCTGACTGCTCGTATTAGACGCACCAAGCGTGGAAGCCCCCTGCGTCGTCGAGGTGGGGCTTGATTGAAAAACGTTTGTAGAGCGTGTCGAATAATCACCACTACTCCGGTGCAAATTTGTGGTTAGCAGGCATAAACACTACTTAGAGGCAGTAGAATCGTGGTTATGCAAATCGATGTCACCAATCCGACCTGGCCTCCGCACGGGGTTGAGACTCTGCCCTGGCGTCAGCAGGTGCGCGGTGGCACGCGCGAAGACCGGATGTTCAGTTCGGTCGACGCGACAATCCCACCATTGATCAAGACGCTCGACTACGTGCCGCCTCTGGGTGTGCTGCTAACAACTGAGAAGGCTCTCCTCGCTGTCGCGCAGGCCGATACTGATGCCGAAGGGCACTCCGCGGCGCTCAGCCGCTTCATGATGCGTTCGGAATCTGTGGCCTCCTCGAAGATCGAGCGCATCACCGCAACCGCGGTTGACTACGCCAAAGCGATCGCAGGCAGTCGAGGCAACGCCTCTGCGGTGAGCATGGTCGCCGCCTCGTCCGCGCTGCATGAGCTCATCACGACAGTCAGTGAGCGCGGGCGCTTCGAGCTTGGGCACATCACGAGCGCGCACCGCGCTCTGATGGCGGACGACCCAGACGAGGCCGATTACGCCGGCCGTCTGCGAGACATGCAGAACTGGATAGGCGGGAGCGACTACTCGCCCCGCGATGCTCTCCATGTGCCGCCGGCGTCCGAGCGGGTCATTGAGCTGATGACGGATCTCGTGACGTACCTCAACCGCGACGATGTTCCGGTGATGGTGCAGGCCGCGATCGGTCACGCCCAGTTCGAGTCAATCCACGCCTTTACCGATGGCAATGGTCGCATCGGCCGCGCGCTGGTATCCGCCGTGCTGCGCCGCCGCGGAGTCACCCGTAACGCCGTCGTGCCGCTCGCCAGTGGTCTCCTCGCGCGACGCGACGATTACTTTGCATCGCTCGGCACGTACCGCCTCGGCGACCCCGCGCCGCTCGTTGACCTTTTCGCGCGATCGGCGCGTGCTGCGGCCGAGTGCTCGCGCGACACCATCGCTCGCCTGAAGGCGATGCCCGATGAGTGGGCCGCAGAGCTACGCCCACGTGCCGGGTCTGCTGCCGCCGCGCTGATTCAGGCGTTCTACGACCACCCGGTGATGAGCGCTGACGAGATCGAGACCCGTTCCGGCTCAGTTGCCTCTCAGGCATACCGCGCCATTGAGCAACTCACCCGGGCCGGGTACATCCAGGAAATCACCGGGCGCAAGAAGAACCGCGTTTGGGCTGCGTCAGGAGCACTGGCCGAGCTCGACGATCTCGACCGACGCATCCAGGCCGCGATGGAGTGACCTCCAGCTCCTCCCGACTAAACCGCCGTAGCTTGGGAAGGGTCGACCGAGGGCCAATCAAGCTGACTGTTGGACCCTTGCGCGGCGAGCGTGCCCGCCATTATGAGCCGACGAAAGCGTTCGCTGCAGCGAGGACGCGCGCACCTGCCTCGTCGAAGCTGTCCTTCGTGCAGCACGCCGGCCGGGGTGCGGTCCCCGAGGTGCGGGTTCATTCCCTGGAACCAGATGGGCACGATGGCCTCACCCGCGCTTTGGCTGATCAACATCACGACCCAGTGTGCGACGCGTAGCCGATCCACGGCGGCTGGTGTCGGCCGGCGAGTAGCCTCAGCCCACTCTCGGACCGTGCGGGTCCCTGAAACACCGGCGATGTAGGCCACGAGTCACCAAGACCTTCAGCGGTCCCCTTGTCTTTCAACGCAAGGCTTGTCTTCCCTAGGCAAGGCTTGTCTTTCAACACAAGGCTTGTCTTGCCTAGGCAAGGCTTGTCGGGTCCACAAGCCACCGGGGCAGGGAAAAGACAAGGCTTGTTTGTCAAGCAATGCTTGTGTCTATTTGCATGGCCAACGCGGCGATGTCGGGAGCTCCATGCCTTCCGCATCGGCCCCGACTGCGCTATCTGGCAACGCCAGACCATCTGGGCTTTCTGAAACACCCATACTGCGCTATCTGCCAATGCCAGACCATCTGGGCTTTCTGGAACACCCCGATGACGTGGTCTGTCTGGCAGGCCCAGACGTTCTGGCATCCCAGGGACAAGCGTCCCAGGGCTTTCTGTACCAGGGCTTGCCTTTCAAAGCAACAGCGCCACGGCATAGTCCGCTCTGGGTCTTCGTCAGTCCTGTGATCACTACTTTGAGATCCATAAGATCTGCTTGGTAGTTTCCTCGCACAGGCGCGCGAGTTCGCGCACACACTGAAGACGGTTCAAAATCGAGCCTCGTTAGGCACGCTTAATGCGCTCACGACGAAGTAGGAACGCTTACGCTGACTGCATGGTCGAACTCCCCGCGGCTGCAGATCGACGCCCGGATCAGGACGCCTATGACGAATCGATCGCGCTTCCGATCGGTGATCTGGTGACCCGACTTCGTGAAATCCTCGGCGTGCGTTTGGTCGCTTACATCGGCGGCGTTCAATCCACCCAGGTCGTCTCGAGCTGGGCCGAGCGCGATGAGGCGCCGGAGCCCACCGTCGAGGTACGACTTCGGCAGGCGTATCACGCGGCTGCGTTGCTAATCGATCGCAACGAGGCGATCACAGTCCAATCATGGTTCAAGGGCATGAATCCCTCACTCGCCGACCAATCGCCCGCGCGCGTCCTCCGTGATGGCCGGCCCGATCAAGACGGCAAGAACGTGATCGCCGCGGCGCGATCATTCGCCTACGTCGGCTGACCCGCGAAGCAGTGCTGACGTCAGGACTGCAGGAAGCTGTTCAGGATGTCGCTCAACACCTGTGGATCTCCGCCGGCCACTAGCCATTCCACCGGCGTCGCCGGAACGCCGTCAATGCGCGCGCTGCGTTGTGGCGTCAACATGAAGCCCCTTATCCCCGCGGGAGGCCAATCGGTAGGAAGTGCCTGAACGAGACGCTCGAGCCCGGGCAGGACGGGCCGTTGCGGATCTCCCGTGAATTGCCATGTCGGATAGCGGAACTCATGATTCGCGCGGAAGGCAAACAGGGCGCCGTCTACCCGCCGACGGTCAACGTCTTCAGTGGACGCGCCCAAGAGCTCCGCGACCTCGGAAAGACCGAGGGACTCGTCGATCGCTTGCTGGCGGGTCGCCCTTTCCTCCGCGGCCAGGTCACCTCGCGCGACACGGGCTTGAGCGTCTGCAAGCTCTTTTGGAGTGAAGTCTCCCGACTCAATGAGGTAGTCAACCTGCTCGGGCGAGAGGCCACTCCTGGTGACCCGTCGCTCATCCATCAGGGAACTCTCGATGGACGCATCTTGGGAGATGATTCGGTTCCCATTGATGAACTGTTCACAAGGTCGGTCAATTCACGCAGGACCGCGATCACGAAGTCTGAACCTCTTCCCTGCGCTGCACCGACCATAGACAGCTCCGCGACGCTCGCTCGGACGGCTGCCGATACCTTAGCGCTCGCCATTCGGACTCCTCCGGTTTCGCCACGCGCCTGGTATGCCGACGCAGGGGGGAACACCACCTTCGGCACGAGATTATCGGCCCGTGAAACAACCATACGCATCTTGCCCCCCTTCGAGTAGGGCGCGGCCGCAGGGAGCGCCTCACCGGGCTACGCCTACCAGGCCGGGACTGCGCCGTTGAGCTGCCGATCCGACCCGTCACCCGAGGAAGCCGTCTTCCACCATCGCCGCGGCAGCCGCGGCGGCCTCCTTGAATCGGTTCTCGCGGATCGCATCCACGGGGGTGTCGTAGTCCAGCAGCGGGTTCGACGCGATGAACCACATGCGAGCAACCTGCTCGCCTTCAGACTCCGTGATCGCAAGCCACTGGGTGTGAGCGAACTGCAGGCGTCGCACCACGTCATTCCTCGGCTCAGGTCCATCGGCGCGGGCCCACTTATAGCTGATCTTGGGGTCCTTGCTGCCAGCCAGCGAGGCGACAAGCGTCGCGCCGAGGGCAGAGTTCAAGCGACGCGTGATCTCCCGGATACCGATCCTCGCGGACGCCGCGTGAGCATTGCGAGTCGTCGTAGCCATATCCATCGAAACCACCTCGAAATGACTCTAGCTATAAACCGCCGAGGGTCAACCGAAGATCCACCGAAAGAACACTCGGCCTATAGCCGGAATTGCCTGGCAGGAGGGCTGCACGACGGCGTCGCCTTCGCGATCAAGGATGGGCGACGACTTCCGGATGTGGGCGGTGTTCAAGCGCGGCAGCGATCCAGCCAGCCCGCTCATCCACCCGACAAGTTCGCCGGAACCGATAAAGTCCGCGAGCTCCAGCAGGCAATGGCCGCGCTGGGGTTGAGCTGGCGCGAGTTGTGAGGCCCGCTTCGGACAGGGCTTGCGTGTCGCCCTCAGAGCAGAACGTTCCGATTCTGGCCCTGCGGGTACAGGTCAAGATTCACAGTCCAATCGCCCTCCTCGGTCAGCGACCACGCGCCCGTTTCGATCGCCCACGTCCACCAGTCGATCCGATCAGCGATCGGCATTGAGGGATAGTCAGACATCGCCGAGCTCATCGGGTCATTCAGATACGTGAGGTCGGGTTCTCCAGGTGTCAGGTTGACGACCAACCCGACGTTGCCTATCAGGAGGCTCACGAACCGTCGGCCTGCATAGTCCGACGTAGGGTTGGCGGAAGCGACGATAGAGAAGAACTCGTCCGCGAACTCCAGCGACCAGGCGAGATCACCGAACGCCAGATGCGGCACCAGCATTCGTGCCGCATTTGCGGCGTTCGCGCCGCGTGCTCCGTCAACGCCGTTGTGCCATTCCCAGATGGCGCGGACCCCATCCGGGAGCTCGACGCCGAAATGGCTTTCGAGCTGGCGGATCTCGGCTGAAGAGATGGCCGGCCGGAGGTTCACCATGACGGGTGCGCCGAGAGCGCGCAAGGCGGTCTCGTAGCGTCCCAACGCAGCTTGAACGTCCGACCGACTCATGCAGCTAGTGCCCGGCGTCCTCAGAAACCGCCGGTGTGTAACGTCTGCTCGAACGCCCCGAAACCGTCGCAGTTGCGGCAGGTCCACGCTTCCGCGCTAGCGCCAAGAACCGGAAGCAGTTCCCTCGCGGGCGTCCGATAGGGCTCGGGACCCTCTGCAACTGCACCGAGCGAGGTCCACTCGATCTGGGGCGACCCGCACTCGGAGCACGTCTTCCGCGCCATCCGGTTGAAGTCGTGCGAGTCAATCATCGGGAACCCCGCTCCAGCTGTGGACCGCGAACCTTGTTTCTGCTCTCGACGCCGCCGCGCGTTCGCGCCCATGATTCCCCTTTCCTTCAGGTCAGTGAATCAAATACGCCACGGCAACGCACGTCCCAGAGGGAGGGACGAATGGGGCGGAGAACGTGCCCTGTTTGGGGGAGCGGGCGCGCTAGCAGCGCTGCGCAATACCCTCGAACGCCCTCAGCCCCCTCATCTCAAGAAGCGACTCCATATGGATGATGACCGTCGCGGAACCGCCATCGCGAGCATCGTCGATCGATAACTCCATCGACGTCGCCGCGGCTCGGGCCAACGCATAGTCTTCCGCTGCTGGGTTCTCGCATCCCTGCGTTACGACACACGCGGTCTGACAACGGGTGGATAAAATCCACACATGTTCTTCGAGAGCAAGTCATTTTCAGATCAGCCTCCAGACGATGCGACGGTCTGGCGCTACATGGACCTGACACGATTTCTCTCGGTCATTGACACTCGCGAGCTTCACTTCACTCAGGCCGCTCTGATGAAGGACAAATGGGAGGGCAACTACGGTGCGAAGGCTGAGGATGAGGCTGGCTTCATTGCCCACATCAGAAGTCATCCGCTTTCGCCGAGCATGTACCTGAACTGCTGGCATCTATCGGAGTACGAGTCAGCGGCAATGTGGGAGATCTACCAGCGCGACGGCCGAGGAATTGCAATCAAGACGACCTGGGGTGAGCTCAAAGCGTCCATCTTGGGAAGCCAGCCGATCACCGGCGGACGGGTACATTATGTCGACTACGACGAGTTCGACATGAATGACACCAACGCGCTTTCGCCGTTCATGTACAAGCGACTCAGCTTCGAGCACGAGAACGAGGTGCGATTAGTTCATTGGTCAACCGCTGAAGTCAAGATCGATCCCTCAGCGGGCCTTGATGCCGAAGAAGGACTAATTGCCCATGATGCTGGGGCAGGAATTCCCGTACGCGTCAACCTGGATATGGCGATAAAACAGGTGTTTCTAGCACCCGATGCTGAACCATGGGTGCTTCCGCTGATTCAGCGGCTTTCGGAGAAGTACGGTCTCAAGGCGCCAGTTACTCAATCGAACTTGTATAACGGCCCTATCTCTTAGGGCTATGAGCAAGGGTCTGCTGCGCGATCTGGTGGCATGTGCTTGGTTCTCCGGGACACCCGGGGATCAGTCGGGGCCCTCTGTCTCGTAAACGAAGTGCCTCGTATCCAATGCGTTACGGGACAGATCGGTTGCGGGACACTTGACGGGCGAAGAGGCCGACGAACTCAGCGTGAAGTCGGGCGTCAGGTAGCGCCAGATAGCGAACCGCCACGACGCCGCAAAGCCGTCTCGGTAGCCGATCACCCTGAGCGACGAGGAGATCACGTTGGAGCTCGCCGCCGCGGCCCCTTCAGCGGCTAGGGGCAGCGGCCGATAGACCAAAACCCGGGGCCGCTCACGCGGTTTCACTCACTGACGCCGCTCCGCCGGCCAGGGCGGGATGAGCGGGAGCCGCCACCGTCAGGGAGCGTACGCAACGTCGACGGTCCGGGAGGCGGTGCCAGGCGGGACGTGGCCGGCGAAGCGAGTGGAGCCCGGAGCCCGGAGCTGAGTCAGGTGTACGCCGGAAACGCGGCCGCGATCACGGTGAGGGCGCGCCTCACCGTTGTGGTGTCAAGGTCTCCGGGGCGGCCCGCGAGCTCCGCCATCCTCCGCGGCCAGAGGACGGTGACCGTCCCGATGGTGAACGGCCGGCTGAACAGGCCCCAGGTGGCGTCAACGAATGCGAGAAACCCGTACGCAGGAACCTCCGTAAGGCCGGCGGCGTCAAGTGCAGCTCGAACATGTCCAACCTGTTTCTCCACGCCCGCAGCCAGCTTGGTGCAGTCGCGGCGGCCGACGATCAGCTTGTCGACCCGCGGTGTGAAGAACCCGCCATCGACGTGGTGGGTGACCTGGCCGGTGTACTTCTTGGCGTCGATCACGAAGACGCCCTGCGGGCCGACCACGAGGTGGTCGATGTTCGCTTTCGTGCCCCGGATCCCGCGGTCATGCAGCGGGGTCACATGTTCATTGGCGACACCGTCCAACCACGCGCCGAGCTTCTGCTCACCAGCCGCGCCGGTTGCCCAGGCACGAGTGCTCTGAGGGTCTTCGGTGACGGCGAGAAGGAAGCCGCCGATCTTTGGGTGGCGTTCGCGGACGCGCTTCTCTCGAGCGTCGTGGAGCCGCTGATTCTGCCGGGCGGCGGACGCTCCGGCTAGGCCGCTCACGACGGGCGTTTGATCCTCGGCCGCGGAAGTCCCGCAGTTCACGCAGCAGACAGTGCGGGAGGACTTGTCGTACACGGCGACCGTGCCCGCCGGGAGTTCGCGCTGACAGGCCGTGCAGCGCCCGGCGTACCGCAACGGCATGGTCTTCTTCGTCGGCGCGCTTATGTCCGCCATCACTCCCCCGAGGTCGCCCTACGTTGACGTTACAAGCCTGGAGGGTGGGAGACTGAGCCCCAATTCCGGGGACGCACGCTTCTCCGAACAGCCCGGGGTCGGCCTTGAAGTCAGTCAGCGCACTGCCGCGATGCACGAACCAATGCACTCCTCGCATCGTGCCGCGAAAGAACCGTGGGCGTCGATGTTCGTTGACGGATATGGCGAGCACTGGACGGCCGCGACACTAGGTGACGACTCATCGGCGGGAATGGCCTGCTGCCCTCGCTGACTCGCGTCCCCAAGCGAAGTCCCCAAAAGTTGGGGGTTGAACCAGCGCGGGTAGAACGGGGCCACGCGTTCGCGAAGCAGGCCTCCCTATAGCCATCGAAAACGCGAGTGCCCGGTGAAGCATCCCTTTATCGCTCCACCCATATCCCAGCGGCGAGGGTGATTGATGCCCGCGTGGCACGTTGTCTGTCACTCGGAATGCATATCATCGGGTGTCGCGATGCCAACGTCCGGTCTCGTCAACTCGGAGTCCGTACGCGTCGAGCATCTGCATTATCTCGTAGAGATTGTTGCCTTCCCGATAGGACGACAGCAGCTCGTCGCCTCGGCCGGTTATGTGGATAGCCAGTAGGCGCACAATCATCTGGTTGACCTCGCTTACGACGTAGGACTCGTCGTGGTCAGGGAAGTCGCCTCGGTCATAGTGCTTGACGTCGTTGTAGTTGTTGGCAATAGCTCGCGACAGCCCAACCGTGTCGCCAATGCGCTCCGGCTAGCGCACATGCAGCACGTCAAGGCATCGGTAGACGTCCGTCGCCATCGTGGGTCTCGGATTGCGGCTTTGTGTCCACGTCACTCCTTCGCCGTCTCGCTCGCCAATGATGCGGCCAGCGGCTTCGATGCTCATCGAAGTGGAAATGACAATGTCTTCGATGTACTTCCCGGTGCGGCCCAAAACACTCACGCTAGGGAGAATGAAACGCTCCCAGGTGCCGTAGTTTTCGGACCATGTAGCCAGTCCCTCGGCCCCTATCTGGGCCATGTGCGCGATCGGACGTCCAAGGTCCTCCTTGGACGGAATTTCGGTGCCCCGCTCCCGATAGGTGTGCCGGCTGATGATCTCGGTCAGCGGATGCGCATAGATTCGCCCGTCGTTCGTCCGCGAGGCGAACAGGTCATCGCGCAGTTGGTGCTCGCGAAAGGACAGCGGTCGCCCGAATAGAAAGACCATAAGGTTGGCGACCTTGCGCTGTTCCACAAAGTGCTCCCAGAAGGGCGCCGGCCCCGATCCGAAGGTGCTCTCGATATGCACGTTGTCGTCCACGGTCGTCTTGCGGTAATACCCATCCTGCTCGGGGGAGTGAAACCAACCCGCCCGAATGACCATCGTTGCGTCACCCTGCTGCCAGGTGATCCCGTCGTCTCGATGAAGGAGCATCGTCACAGACTGAATGCGGCCCTCCTCATCGGTCTCGCTGTCACTGCTCACTGCCGACAAGCGCGACCATTCGTTCAGCCCGTCCAACCGACTGTGCATCTCGCCCATGACGAGCGGGTCCGCCAGCGCACCGTCGCGGTCACCGAGGATGGCAAGGGCGGGTCGTACCGATCCGATTGACGCACTCCTCCCGCCCCAGTTCTCGGAGTGCCCACTCCAGGCAATGTCGAAAAGTGAAATCGTCCCTTCGGGTGTCAACAGGACCATGTTGGTCGGCGGGGACTGATCCTTGAACCACGCTTGGACGTGACCAAACTGCGCGGCGTCCGGACTGGAAAGATAGGGCACCTCGACCGTCACACCCGTGTCGCGCGTCAACTGAAACGCAGCCCCAACGTAGGGCGTGTCCGCGACGCCATCGATTAGCAATCCGCTGAGGCTGTCACCGAATTCGAGACGTCGCATTCCCATGAACTCATTGTTTCGTATGGAGGGGACAGGCGGCTGCTCAAGGCCGAGTTCGGGCATGGGACCCGCGTGAGCTTGGAAGACTGCTCGGGCGAACGTGGCTCTTCCGAGCACTGTGTCCGGAAGCCGATCGTGTTGCCGCCGCTGCGTCCCCTCTTCATTCCGCCGAGCCTGAGTTCAGGTAGCGGGAGCAAACTCGAATATGTCCGGGCCCTGGACTACGCCGATGAGCCTGGTGAGAGCACCACCGCACAATGCACCCGAACAGTGGACGGTCACGCTCACCAACTTCCATCGACGGCTCAGCACGCCGGCCGGAGATCGCGACGTTGAACTGACCGCGAACCAAGCGGTGTGGCTGCCGGCGCAACGTCATGCGGGCGAGAACACCGGGACCACCCCCACGCATACCGTCCTGATCGCGCTGACGGAGTCGTTGACGAGACCGTCATCGGCCTCGCCACAACCTAAACGGCTCCCCTCGAGCATTGGAAACGGGTTCGACTCGATGCACGCAGAAGGATCCCTCACCGGGCGATGTGTCGTGTTCGAGCGTCGCCGTCCCCTATTGACGCATGCAGGCCGCGGCAAGGGTCCACAACGCAGATCGGTCTCAGGGGGTCGCGCGTGAGAAGAGATTCACGAGGTTGCCATCAGGATCGCGGAACAGGGTGGACCTGTTCCCCCAGGGCATCGTGGTCGGCTCGAGCACGATGTCCTCGAGCACGTCCTGCAGTCGAGCGAACTCCGCGTCGACGTCCGTGACGAGGAATTCGACGATGATCGTGTCGTTGCTGCCCGGTTTCGGGGCGTCGTCGCCGAGCATCGCGACGGTTACTGTGCTCGCGATCGCGATGGTGCCGGTGGCCGTTCGGAACTCCGCGAAGACAGGAGCCAGCCGCGCGGCGAGAGCGCCCATGACGGCTTCGTAGAAACGAACGAGCCTGTCGACGTCGTGAGTGATGATGCGGATCGATGCGAGGTCCATGGTCTTCCTTTCAGCCGGGCCGTTTGGCTCGACGTGTCCAGGATGGGCCAGACGCGCGACAACGTCCTGTCGGTGTTTAGGGCGATTTCTCGCTCAAGCCGACCATCCGGAGCTCTCCCTCGACGATGCCGAGATCCTCCACGCGCAGCGGGCGCCGCGGTGGTCGCTCGCCCGTAGGCTTCGCCTCGGTGATGCGGTCGCCTCGGAATGCGCGAACGCCGTCGCGCAGCCGGCACCAGGCGATCAGGTACCAGTTGCTGCCCTTTCCGACGAATCCCATGGGTTCGACGTTTCGCGAGGTCGCGATGCCGTTGCGATCGGTATAGATGATCTGTAGAACGTGCCCGGTTCGCAGTGCGTTGGCCAGTTCGCGCGGCGCGTCATTCGACCTATGCTCGCCGAGCAGGTGGATGCGGGTCGCTAGGTCCGCTGTCTCTCTTAGGCTGCGATCGTCGGTGACGGCGACAACCTTGCGGAGCGCCGACGTCGCCGCGTCGCGGAATGGACTGGTGGCCAGCGTGCCCAGAGCGACTATTACGGCGAGTGCCTCGTCGACAGTGAACCCTAGGGTGCCAGGGTGTGCCCCGAATCAAGGCAGTAGCCACCGGTGCGGCCAGGTTCTGCCCAAATGGGAACTCCGCTTTGTTGCAACGCCGACAAGTCCCGCTCGATGGTCCGGGAGCTGACAGCGAACTTCTCGGCAAGCCACCGGGCACTCCTCGGGCGCGGTGCCACCGCCCGCAGCTCCTCGACGAGTGCGTAGAGACGGTCGGTGCGATTCACACCTCGACCCTAGTTTCCAAATTTCGAGTCGCTGAGCACGACATCTGAAGGGCGCAACCCAAAGCAGCGGTCAACTGCCACCTCACCGCCCGCAAGACGGACGCCATCCGCAACGTCGGCCAGATAGGGCTGCTCGGGCACTCCGCTGATCCGATTCGTTCCGAGGGAACGTCACTGAGTCGGCTGAGCTCAATACCCCACCGAGCTTCCGTGGGAGCTGGGCGATGACGACGAAGATTCTGCCAAGCCCGCGCAAAGAGCGCCCTAAATGAGAGCGCATCGTGCCCTATGGTGTGCTCATGTCAACGATGTGCTCGGACGGCCCGTGGTGTTGGCTCTCCTGGCCGGGCTGGGTAGGGATAGCGGGCGTTGTCACGCTCATCGCGTTACTCGCTGCAATCCTCCTCGGAATAGTGACTTTACTGTCTGGCCAAGCCCCCAGTAGAGAAATTCGCGTGTCGATAGACAACATCCAAAGCTTCGCGAATGGCCAGCACAGAGGCGAGCTCGTCCTTTCGGCCATCGGTCCTGAGGCGCTCTACGAGGTTGACCTCGACCTAATCGACGGCACGTCTCCCCCGACGTCGATAGCCGCCACCACGCCGCTCTTGGAAGTCCGGGGCCCGGACTTACGGGTTCACTTTTCTGCGTCCGCGCCACTCGCGGAGTGCTGGGTGATAGTCCAATGGTGGGAGCCCAGCCGCCTCGGTTCTCACCTTGGAGGGATGCGATTCAGCCTCGACATTCAAGGTCAGCCCACCTATTGGTGGGTTCGATGGAGGGCACCGTGGCTACCGCGAAAGTATGGTGGTCGCTGGCGAGTGCAATCGCGCGCCAGTGATCCGATAGATATTTCCGCGCCGAAAACCGGTCCCTCACCGAAACGCCCCCCACCGCAAAGCAAGGCCGACGATATCAGCAGCTAGTTGAACATGGGATTCCCGTTCGCCTGTCCTGCAAAAATGCCCGGCGAAGGGGCCGCAAACACTACACACTTGCTGCAGCTCGGCCGCAGGACGGACTCGCTGGCCCGGGCACGTGCCCTCTCCGTCGGCCGGCGGAATTGTCGCGAGGACTTCTCATCTGCTGCTTCGCCGCGGTTCTTGGGAGTTTGTTCGACAGAACCCGCTATTTAGGGTGTCCAGACCTCTCAGAAAGCCAATCTTCATGGCGGAAAGACAATCTATGGCGACGGTCGACGAGGCAATTCTGTCGTTCAACAGAACTGTTCCGGAGTTATCCTTTGCATTGCGACGCTGAAGGCAATTTCGCCGGCCAAGCGGCAGGAGTTGGGTATGAGCGGTGGTAGCGCGTCAGGCAAAGAGCCGACAGTTGGTGGAGAGCGTCATGCCCTGTCCGCAGGCAGCCGGCTCGACGAATCCATGTCCGACAAACAGCGTGGTGTTCTCGAGGACCTTCTAGAGCTCGCGCGAGGCAGTGGCTGGGATCCCGCAGATGTCTTGTTGTGGATGTTCGCGCCCTCCACCTATTTTGTGGATGAGTCGCGGCCGGTCGACCATTTCGACACCGACCCCGACTTGGTGCTCGACGTTGCCAGGCGCGCGTGGGGGGTCGAGTGGTGACAGCAGATCGATTCGCATCGAGTATGCCCCGAGCCCGGGCGTCACTATCTGTGTAGCCGCGCCCTAGACCGGCGCCTATCGTGAGCGTGTGACCGATTCGCCGATCTTCGTCGCGTTCCTTTTGCACACACCGCCCCCTGCTAGTTGAGCATGGGATTCTCGTATGCCTGTCCCGCAAAAGTGCCCGGTGAAGGGGCGCCAAACGCGACACGCTTGCTGCGGGTCGGCCGCAGGACGGACGCCTTGGCCCGGACGCATGATCGTTCCGCCGGCCTGTGGAATTGTCGCGAGCACTTCTCATCTGCTGCTGCGCCGCGGTTCTTTGGGAGGTTGGAACATCAATGTGGATGACGAGGAATTGGTCGAGAAGGCAGAAGCACTCGGACTGGTAGCCGGTCGGGTCGAGGAGGCGCTTCATGCACTGAAAGCACGCTGGCGGATCACCGTTGACAACTCTCTGTCCGGCTCATCTGTCGTAGGTGTCAATGAAGAGGTGTGGCTGCAAGCAATGCGAGGCCGCGGGATGAACATCGGTGAACTCCGAAATCGCATCCTCGTCGACCTCGCTAATGCCGGACAGATCAATCCCCCCACTGCCGCCGAAATCGGCCCGATCACCGTTGGAATGCTCCTTAAGACGCTGGAAGACGATGACCTCGTGACCCTTACTCACACTGTTGGGGAACTGACGCCGGCCTGACCATGTTGGGTCGCCGGGCTGCCCGCAATGCGTAGACCCCAAACCATCGCAACCAGCCAGGGAACAAAGATACCGCGCCTCCGATCTCAAATGCCGTCTTCCCAATCGCCGCGGCCGGCTAGCCACGCGAGCACTGCGATTTCATTTAGCACCAGGAACCCGTTGGCGGCGCTGTCGCGGCTGGGCCGGTTGCCAGCTGATGTCGCTCGCTACTCATAGGCTCTGCCTATGGGGCGGAACAAAGCGAAGAAGCCGAAGAAGGCGCGACCGAATGCGCTGAGCGGGCTCGATAGGCTGGTACGGACATATCAAGCGGACGACCTGTGGGCACTGATCGTCGCCGCTGGCTCATCGCCGAATCTGCGTCACCGATGGGCGTCCGTGGGGGCCATGGCATATGCCAGCATCCGAGCCGATTGGGCGGCATCGGGAGACTCCGTCGATATGCATGCGCTTGATCCACTCCTCGAGGAGGCGGTAGAGCAGTTCCCAGCGCTGGCATGGAACGAAGATTTCGTTGCGGCGGATCCGCGCTTGGACGTCCGACTCCGGATAGGCAATTCTGTACGACGTCTGTTCCCGGGATGTATTGAGCGTCCTGTCGCGGATATTGACCGCGCAACCCTCACGTCGCGCGCTGTCGATGAGTTTGTTCGTCGTATTCACGGGTTTGGTATCCAGGACGTTGTAGACGTCATCACCGCCCACGTCGATGCATCGCTGGCTGTCCTCGCGCCCGGCTGGCCGGCATCCGAAGCAGAAGGTGACGCCGAACCTACGGGGACACTTCAAGAGGCGGAGCTGATCGCTTCGCGTGCGCTACTACCCACCGAAGATGCACCCGGCGATTCGGAGCGCCTTAATCTGGCACTTGGATGGCTGACTAAAGATGCGTCCGCTGTGTCCTTCGACCCGATGCATCCACAGAGCGCTTTCGGGAGATGCGCTCGGGTTCGGCGCGGCACTGAGATTCGCTGGCTCCCTCTGGCTTTCTTGCCGGAGGTTCTGAGTTACGCAGTTGGCGAGTTAGGTGCCTCTGTGGCCCATCTCCCCGAGGCCCGTTTGCGATTCGCCCAGGAGTCTGCGGCAGCTGCTCGCAACTACTTATGGCGATTCTCCCCATCGGTCTTGGGACCCAATGATTTAGAGGACGGTCCCGCGGTGTCACCGCGCAACGTAGTGCAGTGGATCGCGCCCGTTGACCGCGAGGTCGTTCTTGCCGTTCAAATGCTCTCCGAGCTCGGCGACAGCGTCAGCCTTCCCGGGGAGCCAGTGGTCAAGCGAATCGCGGACGCGAGCCCGTCACCCACGCAGCTCTCCGTTCCGTTCGCTTACCGCGGCGTGAGTATCCCCGAGGGAACCGAAGTCATACCGCTTCTTGTTGCCTCGTCACCACACCACATCACCGCTAGCCCGGGAGGACCGGGACTGGCTTCCATGTCGCTTGACGACCTGCGCTGGATCGCGCAAACCGCCAATGACGACCTCGACCTCGCCCAGTTCTGTAAGGATCTAGCCAACCCCACCGGCCCGCAGCTGATGGGATGGGAGGTCATCGACCGCTGGGAACCCTGGCGTAACCGGGGCAAGACCTTCTTCGCCGGCGGCGCTAGTCCAACCATGATCACTTTCGCGCCGCACAGCGGGGAAGCGGAGTGGGAGCTAGCCGCGACACGCACCGACGTTGAGTTGACCCTATCCAGGCTTCACCTGCCTGTGGATCGCGACTCTGCACTTACGGAACGAGCAGGGACCGACGCACCCACCGTGGTTGCTTGGAAGAACCCCTCAACAGACGGGGCACCCGGCATTCGTGAGGCAGTGCGAGAGCTCGACGCTTGGGTACTGCACACTGGTCAGCATCCGGTTGCCGTGACTTGGTCCGATGACTGGCCCGCGAATCAGTGGAAGCTCGTCATTGACATCGCCGGGGCCATCCCGTTCGGCGTTGCACAGGTCGAGTCGGACTGGAACACCGCGCACCGTCCACACACTGCACTCGGCCACGTACTCGAGATCGTTCCCGGGAGCGCATCGGACCCAAAGACTCTGTTCTCTATCATCAGCAGCGAAGTGAACCCCGACGGCATCCATCATGTTTCCGCCGGCCTAGCCTTCTCAGTTCTCGAGGCCTTCGATGGTGAAGGGGCGGACTTGCTCATCCGTGATGAGATGGCGACTCTGATCGAGCAGTTGCTCCGCTCGGGCGGGGTAACCGAAGACGATGGTGCTGCAGTAGCGCGCGCGTGGCGGACCGCCCCGCCTACTCTGACCTTTCAGATCATCAACACGATCACACAACACAATGAGCTTCGGTCTCCTGTCGATTTCAACGAGTCGTTGAGTTCGGAGATCGACCGAGTGATCGCAACATCGGTCAAGGACGTAGGGGTTGCGCCCGGCACTTACACCGGCGCGGAAGCGAAGCGCCTGGATCGAGAGATCCTTTCACGCGCGGCGTTCGACGCACTCCGGGCCAAGCTGGCCCCGTACGATCGCGACGATCTGATCCGGTACGGCATGGAGCAGCTTGAACGAGGCGCGGCACAGCGAGACAGAGAACTGCGGGGAATTCGGCAGTCACAGAAGTCGCTCGCGCTGGCTTGGGACCCCATCGCCACCGCGAACAAGATACAGAGCGATGCCTTCCAGCTCCGGCGCGCAAACGAGGTGATCGTTGAAGCCGCCCTTCGCGAGAACCCGCGCGGTGACTCTCAACTCAACGAGATCTCATGGGCAGGCCTACTCGCTGCAGCAAATGCTTTCGTCGAAGCAACCACGCGCAGCGAAGGCGTGCACCTACAGGTAACACCCGTCGCTCTGGAGATCAACGACCTGTATGAAATAGATACCGTAGACGACCCCACGCCAGTGGAGCCGCACGCTGGCGCGCCTTATCGGCTGAACCAGCATGAACTCAGCCTCGCCATGGCTGCTGAGCAGTTCGACCCCGAGCCCCGCGGAAGCCATGGGGACCCTATGAATGTAGAGGTCAGCACGGCGATGGAGGCTGCATACGGGATCGGGGCGATCGACCTCTATGCGGTGTTCGGGGGGCTCGCATCCTGGCCGGTAGACGGCACCGAGGGTGACGTTGCCGTCGTCACCTCGCGGGATGCGGTTCGACAGGTTCTCGACGCCACCGATCTGGGAGCAGACGACGATGGATCGGAAAAGGTCCAAGCAGCACTCGCACTCCTCACGTCGACCACCGATTCACTTTCCGAAGGGGAGTGGCAGCCTTGGCGCACCCGTCAGAGAAAGCGTCGCCTTCTAGCGCAACCCATCCCGGAACTCTCGGACGGAACCCTGGTCATTTCGCCGCATTACCTACTCACAAGCTTGCGGGTTTACCAGGCCTATCTCGCGCAGGGCGTCTTGCCATGGACTCAACCTCAACCGCCGAGGGCGCTCGACGTGGCGCTCGAGCGGTTCCGCAACGTGAAGAACAAGTCCCTTGAAGACGACATCGCGCAGGTGCTCACTGAGCATCGCTGGAACGTGGAGACGAACATCAAGGAGACAAAGGCCCGCCGCCTGAACCTCGAAAACCTCACCACCGAGATCGATGTCGTGGCCGGCAAGCCTGGAAAGAAGACACTGCTTCTTCTTGAGGCGAAAGACCCTGCTTCCGTCCACGCCCTCTCGCAGATGCGCGACCAGCTGGACGACTTCTACCTCGACCGAAAGAACAAACCCGCGTATGCAACCCAGCTTGCGCGCAAACGAGACGATCTGCTCTCCCATGAAGCTGAAGTCGCCGCCGCACTCAAGTTGCCGACTTCGGAGAAGGGGCACGTGGTCCGCCCAGTGTTCGTAACGCGTCACCCTATCCCCGCGGGATTTGTCGACGGACCGTTCGAAGTTTTGACCATCGCCGATCTACGGGATGCGCTTGACACAGATTCCATCGACTAAACGGCGCAACCATAGTCACCAGGAAACCCCCGGCCCGGGCTCGCCTCCTTCGCGAGCTTGGCGCGAACATCAAGCACTGGCGGAAGCTCGAGGGCCTCAGTGCCGCGCAGCTCGCCGACCGGGCGCACGTCACCCGCGACATCCTCCGGGCACTGGAGAACGGCACGGGCTCACCCCGGTTGGATTCCGTGCTCGCAGTGCTCACGTCTCTCGGCATCGTGAACACCCGTCGTCGCCAGCACCGACCCGTGGAACTCGAACGCGTGCCGCGCGCTCATGGACGAGCAGCTTCACGTCACCGATATCGAAAGGGTTCCATGAGCAACCTCATCGCGCCCTCGGCGCTCACCAACAAGAACCAGCCCTGTCCCGCCTGCGGGACCTGGGCGTGCGAGGACTGTGGTCACCGACGCTCTGGCGCGAACAGGTTCTCGCAGGATGCACAGCAGTGCTCGAGTTGCCAAAGCCTCAACGGTCGGATGGAGCCGACCCGTCACCGCGCGGATCGCGCGGACGATCACGAGATCTCGTATCGGTCATGCATCGCCGACGGACTCGCCCCGCGGTACCCGCTTGACCCCGGTGCCCTTTCGCGCGATCCCGCGGCCAGCTAGATCCGTCGCCCACCGAGCCGCAGCAGTATCACATCAGTGTCGGGCTCGCACGAACCCTGCGCGCTCCCAGATGGCGGACACCCTCGAACTTCACGATGTCCTCGACGAGCTCGTCGGACCCACCCAGCGTCATCCTGGCGGTGTGAGGGCGACGTCGCTGCGGAAGATATGGCCGATGCTGACATCGGCAACAGCATGCGGATAGTCGACGTTTCTGGCTGCTCACCCGGACCGGGCGGACCAATCCGGTGAACTATCGGGGCCGGCACTAGCGGATGCGCCACAATGAACAGGTGACGAAGAAGATCGACTCAGCTCTGAAGGAGCTTCTCAAAGCGCTGAAGAAGCACGGTGAGATCGCTGGTGCACATCGCGTTTCCGTCAAACAGCTCCAGCGCGCAAACGCAAGACTCACGCTGGCGGCCGCCGCCTACGTCGAGGCTGTCTATGCACGCACCGGTCAACCCAGCCCATTCGCGGAGCTCGTAGACCCAGGGCTCGATGAGGACACAATTCGATCACTGAAGATCGAACGCGACTCCGCTCGCAAGCGACACATCGCCCCCCTCACCTGAGACTCACGGATCCGAACCGATCCGACATGGGAAGCGGTCGAATGTTCGTGTCTTGAGACCGTGGCAGAGTGGCTCGAATTTCAACCTCGATTGAACACTCGACGTGTCGGACGGCTCGGTCTCGAAGGACGCTCATTCGATTTGCGACGGCACCCTTCGAGCATGAGATCGCGGATTAGAGCTATGTCACCCCAGGTGGCATTGGATCGAACGATCTCGGCGAACGGGCCGTCTGCTCCAGGCCTCACGAGCAGGAGACGCTGAGCGTCCACAAGAAGCCCCGGAACGTCGAGGTCATCCATATATCGTCGGAGCTGGCGAAAATCCGGAGAGTCGGACCACACCCCCGACGCGGGCCGAAGGAGAGTGAGTTTGACCTCTACCGCAAGCGCGGGAGCTGGAGGTCCACCGTAGTCGAAGACGAAGTCGACGAAGCCAGAAGGCACGCGATACTCGGGCGTCACAATAGGTCCTAGGGTCCCGTCCAGCATCTGTGCGGTTGAGAGATACGGTGCGGCATCCAGGAGCCGCGCAAGCGGCCACACGACGTGCTCGGAGACGCTGGCCTCCAACGGCAACAGGCCGCCCGGGATCGCCTTCCATTCCTCAAACGTCGTGTCAGCCTTGTCCGGCAGCTCGGCCATGCCGACTGGTATCTGGACAATGCGATCCACCTCCGCTTGCTGCTCGGGTCGCACCGCTTTGAAGGTGAGGGCCGCGATCGTCTTCGATGGCAGATAGTGACCCGAACGCCCCCGAAGCGGGAGGTCGCCGTTGTGAGCCTGTTGGAGTTCCTTGTAGGCAATGGGTTCGATTTCGACGAGTGGTGTCAGATAGACCCACCACTGATGCGGGTCAACGGTCGCGTCGGCGTTCACCTCAAGACCGGACTCCCAGAAGGGTCGCAATGCCATCCTTGCCACGAAATGCGCGGCTTTCCTCGGTGCTACGAAGTACACCAGAACAAGGTCGCCGAACTCTCCGTTCTTCGGCGCTGTCCATTCCGTGTCGAAGATGCCGGCCACACCGTCGTCCCACATTTCGGCGAGCTCCTCCGGTGTCGGATAGCTCGCCTCGCTTGCCATAAGCAGCCACGCGTTCCGAGGCGCGTCCGTCGCCGGCTCGACCCGGTACGGAAACAGGTCACCCACGGCGGGCACCTCCGCAACGCCACCGTTTTCCCAGGCGTCAGCGAATGGCAAGACAACGGAGTCGATGAAGTCCGGAACGATCGAGTCGTGACGAATCTCAAAACGAATCAGAGGCCGAGCAGTAACCGATCCGTCATCGTGCTCGTCGCGACCGACGGACAGAACACCCAACACGGGGTGCGGCTGCTTGCTGACCCACTCGAGGACCTCAGCCTCTGTGACGGTGACACCGTCCCGGTCGAGCAGGTATGCAGAGATGCTGAGACTGGTGCTGTTGCCCAGTTTCTCCTCAACATCGAGATAGGCATCCGCGGACAAAAACCTCACCCAATTCGGACCACTGTCCACATAGCCGTCCTCGCGCGCGAGCACCCGAAACACGAGATCAAGCACGCCGTGGAGATCCGGCAACTCAGGCAGTTGGTCGTCAGTGATTGTCATAACGTGCTCCTAGTTGTGACCTGGGACAGGGACACCACATTCGGCCCAGATGGCATCGGGTCGGTCGGTTTGTTACACGCGAGTGCACGTCAACGATTCGTGCAGCCCGAAGGGTTCGCCCACCGGCTCGATTTCCTAGTCGCTCCACCCTCAAGGCCGTTATCCAAGGCAGTGCGCTTCCTGAATAGTGAGCGAATCCGTCCCGTCGTCGGCGCGAAGGGTCACCTTTGCCCAACCGTTCTCTGGCAGGCCTGCCGTGATTGCGTTCCTGCGACCGACGGAAACTCCACCCGCCATCTCCGAGGCCTCGACGTAGATCCCCGCCGCGCATGCCCGCACGGTAAAAAGAGCAAGTACGGAACAAGCACCGTAGCCACAATCCGCTCCGGGTATCGTTTTCATGTATATTTCGGGTCCTGCACGCAACATTCCGGCTGCTTTGGCTGCTGCGTCTTGCTTCGCTTCTGCGGCCGCAACCTCTGCGGCAACCTTTGCGGCGGCTTCAGCGGCTGCTTTTGCCGCGGAGACTGCTGCTGCATGAGAAGCGGCGGCAGACGCACTCGCAACCGAATCGAAGCTGGTTTGATTTGCCCCAGCGCTGCTGCATCCCGTATTGAACAGGACCATGGTCAGGGCGACAGCTCCGACGAAGAATCTCACCATGAGGTCAACGTGTCGAATATGGATGCATGGCGAGTGAATGGATGATGCTGTAGCGGTGAACTCCGGACCCCAATGGTTGGCCGTACGCATTTGCACCTTGACGGCACTCACTGCATGCGGAACGCGCCGATTCGGTCCCATCACTCAAAGTCGGATCGGTTTGGCATTACGTGGGGTGGTGTTCTTGGCCACGAAGGGCGTCGCGCAGCGCCGACCGGCTCACGATTCCTAGTTTGGGAAACACGCGATAAAGGTGGCCGCTGACGGTTCGCGCGGACAAGAGCATCCGTTCACCGATCTCCTTGTTGCTGAAACCCTCCGCTGCGAGCTCGGCGACGACGAGCTCCTGGGCAGTCAAAGGGGCCCGAACGTCTGGATTGCTCAGATGTTCGCGCGCGACTCGAAGCTCGCTGCTTGTGCGCAAAATCCATGGTTGGGCGCCCAGGCGCTCAAACGTTTCGAGCGCGGAGTGAAGTTGGTCCCGGGCATCGCCGAGACATCGCTCGCGGCGAAGTCGTGACCCGAATTCAAGCTGGACTCGCGCATAATCCAGTGGCCAGTCATCGGCGTGAGGCACAGCGATCGCACTTTCGAATTCCTGGCACGAACCCGCCCCATCGAGTACCAAACCTGCAGCACCATGTGTGAGCATCGCTAGACGTGGCGACAATGCGGGCAGGCCGGCCTCGATCATCGCCGAGTAATGAGCCCGCGCCTCCTCGATTCGTCCAGTGCGGACTCCCGCCTCGACCAGGTCATACGCAACCAAGAGGGCTTCTGGCACGTATGGCGCGAACCCCCCTGAGCGCCCCACTGCCGAAGCGTGACCATAGACGTCCTCCCAGTCTGCTCGACCGCACGCCGCGACGGTTCGTGCGTGATGACTGAAACGTTGTAGCGCAACCGAGTCGAGCCGCACGGCGATCTCATCCAACCGAGCCGCCGACTCAGCCGCCTCGCCTGATTCACCTCGGGCTCCTGCGAGCAGCGCGGCAACGTACTCGAACATGCCCAGAACTGGGTGCGCCAGTAGATGAATGCTTGCTACCGCCGCACGGCCCTCACTGACCAGTTCCTGCGCTTCGCGCCACCGTCCGGTTGAAAAGTCGTTCAGCGTGACCGAAGCAAGTGAGCGGATGTATGTCAGAGTCGTCTCTCGGCCCCGCCCGGACTCGATCAGACGCCAGCCAACAGGGCGACCGTTGACTTGAAGATCGAGGAACGTTGCCGCGGTCAGGAGCTGGTGGACGTAGACCGATTCGTCACGGTCGTCGAGCGCGGACAACATGTCCCCGATCCGAGCGCGCTGCGCTGGCTGGGCGTGCGCCGTGTCAGCAAGGACGATACTTAGCGTTCGGAGCTTCTCGGGGGCCTCGGGCTTCATTCGCGCGAGCGCCTCGAAGAACGCCCGCCATTGAACCTCACGGCTCGTTGTCAAGCACAGCGCTAACCAGAAATGCATGGCGTCGACCAGTTCCCTGTTCGTCGCGTCCCAGCCGTGAAGGCCCTTCTCGACGGCGTCCTGTGCCAGTTGACATGCGGTGCGACTGCCCGATCCGTTTTCGAGAACGGCGAAGGCCTTGGCCAGCGCAGCGTACATCGAACCGGAGGTACCGTCGGAGGGGCCGACCTCCTCTTGCAATCCAGAGTCAAGAACCGCCTCTCCCAGCGTTTCGGCGGCGACGAACGCCGCGCGCGCGAACCGCCTCCGTCTCTCGATCGGTTGCGGGCTCATACGGGCCGCCTGGGCGAGGGCTTGAGTCGCCACGCGCGACCTTCCGCGGGCGAGAGCGACTCCTGCCGCACGTTCGAGCAACATCGCAACCGTTTCGTCCGCATCGGTTGCAGCTTCGGCGAGGTGAAACGCCCTGGCTTCGAGACGGGTCCCTTGACGTTTCGCCAACGTGAGGTGCGCGACCCTGCGCTCCCCTGAGCTTGCACGGGCGACCAATGTTGATCGGATCAGCGGATGCTCGAAGCGTGCCGTGAAGGTCGCCAGATCAACCTTTATCAGACCGGCCCGCTCTGCCGGGGCTAGATCATCAAACGTCAGCTGAGTTTCCGGCAGCGCCCGAAGGTCGCCTCCGCTGTCCAACGCCAGCAGAAGCAGAAGCCGCCGCGTTCTTTCAGGAAGGTCATCGATCTGCGTCGAAAACGGCGACACACCAGGATCGGGATCCAACGCGACTATTGGGTATCCACCTGATCCCAGCGTCAGCGCTCGACCTACCTCGGGCAGGAGTTCAAGCAGCGCGAGCGGATTACCGTCGGCTTGCTCCAGCAGCACGGCGCGCGCATGAAGCGGTAGCCTCGGCTCGACGGAATCCAGCAGCTCTTCGGCGTCTCCCCTGGCGAGTCGGCTAAGGACGATCTGCCGTTCGAGCGGGAATGGGACTCGTTGACCCAATGTCTCTACCGTGCCAATTAGCCCGATCCTCGTCCCGCTGAGCCGGCGTGCGAGCAGGGAGAGCATGAAGTCTGTCGAGGAATCCACCAAGCTCAGGTCGTCAACCAAAAGCAGCACTGGGCGGTCGGCCGCCGCCCGAGTCAGCAGAGAATGCACCGCATTGAAGAGAACCAACGCGTCTGAGCGGGGGCCGACCTCGACGCCAAGCGCGGTACTCAAGGCTGTGCGGTGTGAAACGCTCAGTGACGAAAGGTGCTCCAGCACCGGGAACAGCAGCTTGTGGAGCGCGGAGAAGTCGAGCACACTTTCCCGGCCGAAGCCATCGGTCGCAAGGACAAGATACCCCGCGCCGCGCCCCATCTCCCCCGCTGTCCGCAAGAGCGAAGTCTTGCCGACCCCAAGCTCTCCAAGGAGAAGCAACCCGGACCCGCTGTGAGAGAGCGAATCCACGAACTCACCAAGTAGAACCAATTCGCCGTCCCGCCCAATCAGCGTCTGGGTCAATTCATTCGAATCGCGCGCACTCCACGGACGGCCGGAGGGTGCGCTCGCGCTGTAGTTCGTGGTCGAATTTCGTCGGTTCTGCATATGTGCAGGGCCGACCGCGGCACCAGCTAAGGGAGTTGTTGCCAGATTCAGGCTCACATCGGCTGATTCGAACCCAGCTGAATCTCCTAATCTCATCGGATGAGGAACGGACCCGATCATACGATCACGTCCGTTGAGGTCCCGCGCTCGGACCTGCGTCTGTTCCACACGATTCCAGCGAGGAGCACCGTCGCGAGCACCGCGGGAACCACGGCGGCGTGGTCACTTAGAAGTGTCGCGCCGAACGCCCCCACCACGCATCCTCCGAGGAACCCAACGATAAGGGGCCACGTCTGCGTCCACTGCGCACGAGCCGAGTCTGATCGCCCCCGGGAGACGATGATCTCCATGCCCGAAACTGTGGCACCTACGAGGTTGCCTGTCATTACGGCTGTCGAGAGTGTCTTCGGCGAGGCAAGGTGGAGGTAGGCGTTCTGCGCAGCCATTGCAGATACAGCACAGATTCCAATGACGATCGCGATGCCGTGTTCAGGGTCCGCCGAAGCGCGACCGGTGAATGACAGGATTGCCGCCGCAATGAGAAACACGGCCTGAGCACCAAGCAGTGCGTACGTGGATCGAGGGGTTTTGGCACCCAGCCTCGCTGCCACAACGGTGGCGATCGCCGTGACAATGATGAACGAGGGTACCGCGAGCAACAGCGCAGTACCGGGCCTTGCCCCAGTCACAGTGTCGGCTGCGATGACGACGAGGTTTCCGGTGACGTGTGCGGAAAAGAATCCGCCGAGCAGAAGCCAGCTCGTGACGTCGGTGACGCCGGCTATCACGCTGAGGGCCGTCGGCACAGCCATCGCGGGCGACGAGGTCTTCTTGGTCGTAGTCATGGCCGCGCTCCTTGACGGCGACGGCCCCCGACCGTGCTGTAGATCGTTGCCGGGACGATGAACCCGAGCGCCATGGCCAGAACGGTGAGCAGGGCGGCATTTGCGTCGTTCACCGAGGCGACGAGCAGCGAGATTGCCTGAGCCCCCGTCGCCGACTGTAGCTGCGCGAGTTCGCTCAGCGATCGGAAGACGAGAGCCCCTGGCATCAGCGACACCACGGATGCGAAACCGATCGCAGAGAACGGAACCTGGAACCGATGCGAGACCGGAATGAGAACTGCCCCGGCCACAAGGCAGGCGAGACCCGCTCCCACATACGACTCGAGGTGCCATTCATTGAGTGCGACCCAGCGAATCGCGTGCACCGCTGCACCCACGAGAAATGGCCAGTACAGGATGCGGAGGGGAGCTGAATAGAACACCCCATAACAGATCGCGACGACCCCTGCCGTCACGACGTCAAGCCCGATCGAGATCTCGCGACCGGCCGGGTCGACGATCAGTCCGGCACCGCCCAACCACAGTCCGACGACGAGTCCCACACCGATCGACAAGAGCGTCAGGAAAGCAAACACCAGCCTGTCGAAACCGAGCGATATTCGTAGCGCGGCCAGGTCGAGCGATCCGTTGAGAAGGTGAGGACCTGGAACGAGGATCATGCAGGGACAGACCGCCACCAGCCGAAGGGTCGAACTGAAGCCGAGGTTGATCGCCACAGCCCCGAGCAGCCCTGCAAGGAGCGCAGCGAAACCGACCTGCCAGAAGTTCGACCCGCCCAGCCTCGCGATTCCTCGGCGAAGGAATGCACCCGCCGCCGACGAGATCGCGATGACGACCACGGCCTGCCAGTGTTCGACGCCGAGAATGATGGCGAGAGAGCAAGCTCCGACCGCACACGCGGCCGCGAAGAGGAAGATGTTCGGAGGCGGGAGCGCTACCGCCCGCTCTACTGCACTCATGGCTTCGGAAAGCGTAAGCCGACCGGCGGAGAGTTGGTTGATCGCCTTGTCCACCCCGAGCACCCGGTTCATGCCGATGCCGGCGGGCCGTGCCGGCACAAGGTCAGTCCTTACGTCCGACGGACTGTCGCCGAGCGTCAAGGTGGACTGATCCCATCCGAGTTCCACGCGCGCGGACGTTCCCAGCGCGGCAGCCATCTGGTTCGTGCGCGCGATCGTGCGCTGGGATCCGGCGCCATTGGAGTGCAGGGCAGCTATCGCGTCGGCCATGAACCGCTCTCCCGCAGCAGCCGTGTCGGCTGCTGCGGGAGATGATGGCTGCGACGCTGGCCCCTGGTCAGGTCCGCGCCGCTCGGACATCAGGCGCCCTCGACGCCGTGCCCGACCAGACTTGCCGGCACGACGATGGAGTCGAACTGTTTCTCGGTCACGTGACCCGAGGCGATCGCCGCCTCCTTCAACGTCTGGTCCTTGGCAAGGGCATCCTCGGCGATGTGTGCCGCGTTCTGGTAGCCGATCACCGGGCTGAGCGCGGTCACGAGCATCAGGCTTTCACCGACATAGTCCGCAATCTTCTTCTCGTTCAGGTCGGTCCCCTTCACCGAGTAGGTGAGGAACTTCTCGAGCCCGTCGCCGAGGATCCGCGCCGAGTGGAGGAAGTTGTTGATGATGATCGGGCGCATGGCGTTGAGCTCGAAGTTGCCCTGAGACCCGGCGAACGCCACCCCGGCGTCGTCACCGAGTACCTGGATGCTGATCATCACCATCGCCTCGCACTGGGTGGGGTTGACCTTTCCCGGCATGATCGACGATCCCGGCTCGTTGGCAGGCAACACCAGCTCGGCGATGCCGGTCCGCGGACCCGACGCGAGCCATCGCATGTCGTTGGCGATCTTCATCAGCGCCACCGCGAGACCACGCAGCGCCGCGTGGGCGCGAACCATGGCATCCAGCGAGCCCTGCGCCATGAACTTGTTCGGCGCGGTCACGAACTTCTTGCCGGTCAGTTCGGCGATCGTGCGGGCGATCTCCTTGCTGAAACCCTCCGGCGCGTTCAGTCCGGTACCGACCGCGGTGCCGCCAGCTGCGAGTTGCAGCAGCCCTTCGCGACTGTGCGTGATCTCGTCGGCGCACGCACGGATCTGCGCCGCCCAGCCCGACCACTCCTGGCCGACCGTCAGCGGAACCGCGTCTTCGAGGTGCGTTCGGCCGATCTTCACAACATCCATCCACTTGCTCGCCTTGCTCTCCAGTTCGTCGGCGAGGTCGGCAACCCGGGGCAGCAACCTCTCGTCGATCTCGGTGATCGCGGCGATGTGCATGGCCGTTGGAAAGGTGTCGTTGCTCGACTGACCCATATTGACGTCGTCGTTGGGACCGACCGGATGCTGCGATCCCAGTTCCCCACCCAGCAATTGGATCGCACGATTCGAGAGCACTTCGTTGACGTTCATGTTGCTCTGCGTGCCCGACCCGGTCTGCCATACGAACAACGGGTAATCGTCGTCGAGTTGACCCGCGATGGTCTCGTCAGCGGCCTTGATGATCGCATCCGCCTTCCACTTCTCCAGGCGTCCAGCCGCGTTATTGACCATGGCCGCGGCCTTCTTCACGTACCCGTAGGCGTGGTACACCTCCTTGGGCATGTGATCGTTGCCGATGGAGAAATGCAGCAGGGAACGCTGCGTCTGCGCACCCCAGTACCGGTCAGCCGGCACATCGACAGCACCCATGCTGTCGAACTCCGCACGCTGTCCCGTGGCGTTCAGCCCGATGGGTAGGTCCTTCATCACAGGAGTCTGATTGGAATCACTAGTACTCATTTTTCGGGTTCCTCCCTCATTGGCGGTCGGCCGACTCTCTCCGTCGGCTGATCCTTGGACGAAATAGTCGCTGAGGCACAGGGTCGCGTGGGGACGGGCGCACTGGGACACCGCTTCGCAGGTGGGGAAGCGCGAGAAAAGGGGCGGTCCCTGATGTAGTGACCGTCGTCAGAACTGGTGTCGCAATCTGCGATCGGGTGATGTCGCTCATGACGGAGTCCCCTGCGGACTCAATGCGGATTCTAGTCCCGGAGGGTCCTCATGAGACTTCTCGGATGTGATTCTGTGAAGTCGCACGTGGAAC
Organism: Leifsonia sp. NPDC058248; assembly: GCF_042881905.1. Taxonomy (NCBI): domain Bacteria; kingdom Bacillati; phylum Actinomycetota; class Actinomycetes; order Micrococcales; family Microbacteriaceae; genus Leifsonia; species Leifsonia sp. NPDC058248. Next base: position 193,461 of record NZ_JBHVXB010000003.1, on the reverse strand, counting down.
TCTGGAATCACTGAGCCGCAACCACTGACGGTGATTGCCTCGACGCTCAGCGGCGGCGGTGCGCCATGACTGAACATTGTTCTGCGCCTGCGATGAGACGCCGCCCGGTTCCAGGGGGTGGCGCGAGTTCGACGCAACCGGTACTTGGTGGTCATTGTCGACTACCCCGAGGCGGGATAGAGAATCGCACCGAGGAGATTAGTTAGGTCTCGGGTCTGGATGGTTGCCAGCGACTGAACAGCGTCCTTGATCTCGTCTGAGAGTGTGCGGTCGAGGTGTCCGTCGACGAGATTGTCGAATTTGTCGACGGCCTGCTGCCAGCTGAACGGACGGGATGGCATGCCGGGAAAGTCCTCGACCGTGTGCGTTCGGACCGTGCCGTCTTTGAGTCGGACGGTGATCTTCGCCGGCATCTGGACCGGATACTCGCGCGTGTAGTCGGGGTTTGGTCGCGTGACGACCTTGCGCAGCAGCTGCTGGACGTCGGCTCGGTTGATCCGATCTGGGGCGAATTGGGCGGGCATGACGCTTCCGTCGAGCAGCGCTACGGCGAGCAGGTACGGAAGGCTGTGGTCGGCCTGCTCCTTCGTAGTGATGTTGTCTCCGACGGGGCCGTAGAGTCCGCCGCCGGCGAAGTCGAAGGTGATCTGGGTGACGTCGGCTTCGATGGAGATCACGTCGTCAGGGTGGATCGCCTGTTGCCGGATGAGTTCGATCATGCAGTGCACTGCCGACTGGGTGTGAATCATCGCGTTGTATTTCTTGATTGTGCTGGTGACCACTCCCTCGTACCCTTCATGCTCCCAGTCGATGTCGATTTGCCTGTGCAGGAGGTTGTCGATGCCGTTGGTTCCCTCGATCACGGCGAGTGGGCCCTGCACCCCGCGGCGGGCGAGGAAGATAGCGTTCATCGAACCGAGTGCGGACTGGGCCGACGCGAGTCCCTTCCACTGCGATAGGGGTTTGGCTCTGATGACAGCGAAGGACGCGTCGCTGGACGCGGCCATCGCGATGCCGTGAGCGATCTGGCCCTCGCTCATCCCGAGCAACTTTCCGGCCGCCGCCGGGATCGAGAAAGCGAGCTGCGTGGTGTGGTCGAAGCCGCGTGTCATGAAGTTGGCGTGGTCGACGAATCTCGACTGGACGGTATATGAGAGCGCGACACCGAGCATGAGATCCCGCCCGCTGGCGCCCACGTACTCGGCGGCGGTGAGGACGCTACCGAAGTTGTCTGCCGTGTGGCACGTCTCTGTCGGGGCGAGAAAGTTGTCCATGAAGTCGACGTAGCGCACGAGGGCGGTGTGCCAGAACGCGGCGTAGACCGGATTCGAGCTGCCTCCAGCGATCAGCGAGGACGGACCGGTCCCAGCGAAGTCCTGCACCTGCTCGCGGAACGCGTTGATGGGTGGGGCGCCGAGCGCCGCAATGCTGCAGGCCAAGCTGTCGAGGATGTGTATGGGCAACTGACGGACCGATTCTGGGGACAGGTCGCCAAACTGGGCGCGGTACGCGTACGCGGCGAGCCGCTCAACCTGCGTGGGGCGACCCACCGATGTTCGAGCGCCCGAGCCGGAGTTCGGGTTGCTGTTTCCGGCCATAACACGCTCCTTTCTCGGAACGAGTATTCACAGTTCGTGATCGGTTGGCGTTGGTCCCCACATAGCCGGCGTCTTCGAACTCGCGCGGGCGGGTGGAGAGGTTCCCCTGGCGTCATGTCCGAGAGGTTTCGCAAATCCGGGAAGTGATGCTTTCGGCACTATCGGGGCCCGCCCTTGCTCATGACCGCTATGCCACCAAAGTGCAGACCGACAACCGCACAACGGAGTCGGCGTTCCTGGCGCGAGTCTCGACGAAAAAGATATGCGACGGTCGCCCGAGAGACCGCGCCGCTCATCTCAGCGGGCTGGTCCGGCCACCGATCTTGTCTGTTGTCTCCATAGGCACCCGCGTTCCGTTGAGGAACAAACCCAGCAGACTGAACCATGCGATCGACGCGATGTACTTGCGGGTGACGACGACCCCAAAAGTGTCCAGCAACTGCTGCAGAGTCTGGTCTTTCAGGGTGCCACCGGTGAGCATCTCGTCGGTCGCGGCCGCGATTAGAACGTATTCGGAATCTATCCCCTTGACCGGTCCGTCAGAGGCGAGCGCGTCACGCTCAGCGACAGTCAGCCCGGCGTTTCCAGCCATCTGATAGTTCGCCTGCCACTCGTACGGTACGTTCAGAACCGATGCCGCTCTCAGGATGATGATCTCGCGGTGCTTCGAATCAATGTCAGGCGTCCCAAATATGGCTTTCACCATGCCGATCAGTGCCGGATAGAACTCCTCGGTTCCCGACATCATCTTGATGACATTGAGCTCTTGCTCTGGGTCGTAGCTATTTCCGATCACTTTGCGGGCGTCTTCGTCAGAGGGTAACGGAACGGTAACTTTCGCCGCGTACGGGGTTGGTTGTGACATCGGATACTCCTTTTGTTGAGGATTCCGAATCACTGTGACAGTTCCGACGCTGGCCGAGCAGAGTCAAACGACCTCAATTCACCGAATGAGGCACCGAGTTGGGCCGAATTCATCGACCTCGGGAACGGCTATCGCGTGAACATCTTGGCGAGTTGATGTGCGACGAGACATCCAACTTCGAGAACACTTTGTGGAGGTGATATTCGACTGTGCAGGTGCTGGGAGACGGCCTCGTCGTGGGCTTCGGGTTCGACGGCCCCTCCGCGACCAGGCGGGCGATCTGCTCCTCCTGGGGAGTGAGTCCGCGATCGTCCGTGAGATGCTGCGGGGCAGTTGTGCCGGTTGCTTTGAGTTCCTGGGCGGCGCGATCAGCAAATGCGTCCGCGCCGAACTGGGAGAAGGGTTCGTAGGCCGCGGCGCATGCTCGCGCGCACTCGGTGACTCATTCGGTGAATTGAGGTCGTTTGACTCTGCTCGGGCAGCGTCGGAACTGTGAGAGTGGTTCGGGGCGTCCTCAACGAAAGGAGCAAGCAAATGCCGTACTTCACCACCTCAGACGGAACCGAGATCTACTACACCGAGCAAGGGGAGGGGCAGCCCGTTCTCTTCTCGCACGGCTGGCCGCTGAGTTCCGATGCCTGGCAGGTCGAGCTGAAAGTCTTCGCCGATGCGGGCTTCCGCGCCATCGCGCACGACCGACGCGGACATGGTCGCTCATCGCGAACGTACACGGGCAACGACATGAGCACCTACGCCACAGACCTCGCCGAGCTCGTCGACCACCTCGACCTCCATGACCTCGTTGTGGTCGGCCACTCGACCGGCGGAGGTGAAGTCGTGCGCTACGCTGCGCAGCATGGCGCTGGCCGGGTCGTGAAGGTGGCAACCGCTGGCGCTGTCCCGCCGATCATGCTCCAGTCCGCCACGAATCCGGAGGGCACTTCGATCGAAGACCTAGACAACATCCGTGCGGGCGTGCTCAAGGATGCGTCGCAGTTCTGGAAGGACCTGTCCTCGCCGTTCTATGGTGCGAACCGCCCTGGAGCGCAGGTGTCGCAAGGTGCCAGGGACGACTTCTGGCGGCAGGGGATGCTCGTCGGCCTAGCTGCAGCCTACGATTGCGTGAAGGCATTCAGCGAGACCGATCAGACCGAAGATCTAAAGTCGCTCGATGTGCCGATCTTCATCGCGCAGGGTGATGACGACCAGATCGTGCCCATTGCAGCGGCCGCAGAGAAGTCGATCAAGCTTGTGAAAGACGGAACGCTCAAGGTCTACCCGGGTGCCCCGCACGGCATCTACGGCGCATACCAGAACGAACTCGACCAGGACATCCTCGACTTCATCCGGCGCTGAAAAGGCGGGCCGGCGCCGCGTTCGGCACGGTTCGGAAGAGGCCGGCTGCGGAAGTCTGCCCTGCGCGCGCAGAGGGTTGTGATGAGCGTTCTGGCGGCGCTTCTCCCCGTATATTTCGCACTCGGGGTGGGCTTTGCTGCGGGCAAGTTCCATGTCGTCGAGAACGCGCACGTCGACCCTCTCAACAAGATCGTGATGACGTTTGCCTTGCCGCTCGCGCTCTTTACAATCCTTGCGGGCTCCAAGCGGGCGGACGTCCTGGCTCACAGCGCCGTGGCTGCCGCGGTATTCGTCGTGACGGCCGTCACCTATGCAGGCACCTATGTACTTCAGCGCACTGCATTTCGGCAATCCACCGCATCGTCGATCGTCCAGTCCCTGACGGTGGCGTTTCCGAACGCAGCTGCCGTCGGCCTCCCAATCGCCGACGCGGCCCTTGGTAATACCGGCGAGCTCGCGGTGGCAGTGTCGTTGGCCGTCGGCTCCATCATTCTGACGCCGGTGACCATCGCCGTCCTGAACTCGACCGAGCAGGAGACCCTCCGACCGGGCTCGTCATCGGCACCCGCATGGACGAAGCCGCTCCTGATGTTCGCTCGGGCGCTGCGTACCCCGGTCGTGATTGCGCCCATTCTGGGTCTAGCTTGGAGTCTTCTCGGTCTGCCTTTCCCGAGTCTGCTGCGCTCGACGCTAATGGAGCTCGGCGGGCTCACGGCCGGCCTCGCCCTGTTCGTCACCGGACTGGTGCTCTCCGGGCAGCACCTACGCCTCGGACTCAACGTCGGGGTGTCGAGCCTCATGGCCGACATTGGCCGCCCGCTCCTCGCGGTACTCGTCGTCAAAGCGCTGGGCATGACCGGCCCGATGGCAGCCGAGGTCGTCGTTCTCATGGCCGTTCCCTCCGGGTTCTTCGGCGTGCTCCTCGCCGTGAGCCACGGAGTCAAGGTGGGAGTTGTGGGTCCGACGCTCTTCTACTCGCATGTGCTGTCAATCGCGACGTTGTCCGCGGTGATCGTCCTGCTCCCCTTGCTATGACCTCCCTCAATGAGGAGGACCTAACAGGTTCGGGTCAAGTCATCTGCCCGTACCGACGCGCCGGGAAATGGCGCTTCCGGGTCAAGTCAAGTGACGCTACCGGGAGCGCGCTCACTCGTAGGACAGTCGAAGAACTGCCCCGACTCGTCGAGGCAATCGAAGGGAGATCAGAATGGCCAATTCAGGCGTAGCCGGCAATGTCGTCCTTGTCCATGGCGCTTATGCCGACGGTTCGTCATGGTCTGACGTGATCCCCAGGCTGCAGGGCGCCGGCGTTTCCGTGATGTCGGTCCAAAACTCGCTGGTGTCCCTAGCCGATGATGTAGCCGCGACCAGGCGGGCTCTCGACCTTCAGAACGCTCCGACGGTGCTCGTCGGCCACTCGTGGGCGGGGACGGTCATCACCGAGGCGGGTGACCATCCGAATGTCTCGGCCCTCGTCTATGTGGCGGCTCGCGCACCGGAGGCGGGCGAGGACTACGGGGCGCTTGCAGCCGAATACCCGGCTCCGCCCGCATCAGCAAGACTTTCCTTCGTGGACGGGTTCGGTCAGCTCGACGAGGGCTCGTTCATCAAGCATTTTGCCAATGGCGTCGAGACAGAACGCGCGCGCGTCCTCTACGCCGTCCAGGGTCGGATCTCGCAGACCCTCTTCGCGTCCAGAACCACGGTGACCGCGTGGCGCGACCATCCGTGCTGGTACGCCGTTTCCCGGAATGACGGGACGACCTCTCCCGCACTCGAGCGATTCCTTGCGGCGCGGATGGACGCCGTCACCATCGAGCTCGACAGCGGCCATCTTTCGATAGTCACCCATCCAGACGAGATCGCGGCGCTGATCCTCGAGGCCGTGACCACGACGTCAATCAAGGAGTGAACATCCAAGTACGCGATGGGGCGACCGTTCCCGAATCGGCGACGCATCCGTTTGATGTCGGCGGAACACTCTCGGGTTCGCGCCCATCGGCCGACGGGACTTTGGGTTCCGGCGCCCTGCCGGAACCCAAGGACTCATCTAACTAGCCGAGAGGTGTCGCCGGTCGCGTCCTGACGGAACCCATACGCGTCGGCGTCGAGTTCTAACGGGTTTCATCCGAATGCAGTCGCGCGTCCGTGAACCGTTAGCTGCATGACCGACTGAGTGCTGCATGAGGCCCAATTTCGTGTGGATTGGCCGCTCAGGCGGCCGAATTGTTCCCGTTTGCTTCCGAGGCCGCGTTCGCAGACGTCGGATCACCGCTCTTGCGCGGGAGACCGGGGATGAACGATCCGATGACCGCTCCAAGGATCGGCGCGACGATTGACAGCCACAGCTGCTCTAGCGCGATTTGTCCCCCGAAGATTGCAGTGGCGATGGACCGTGCCGGATTGAACGAGCCGTTAGAAATCGGGATCGCGACTAGGGCGACGAGTGTCAGCGTGAGACCGATCGACAGCGGGGCGCTGGCGGCCCTTGCGGCCGGTCGGGTCACTCCCAGGACCACCCAGACGAGCACACAGGTGGTGACGGTTTCCACGATGAATGCGGCGGGCAGTGAGAAGTCGCCGGGTGAGAGTGGTCCCCACCCGGTCGAGGCGAACCCCGATGCCCGGGCCGAAGCCAGGAACCCGCTCGGGCCTAGCGCGGCGATGAGTACCAGGATCGAGGATGCGACCACGCCGCCGACGATCTGTGCCACGATGTACGGCCCGACGTGCCGCCAGGGCAGTCGTCGCGCGAGGGCCATGGAGATGGTCACCGCAGGATTGAAGTGACCGCCCGAGACTGGGCCGAATACTGACGCCCCAGCGAACACGCTCAGGCCCAGAGCGAGTGCGACGCCGAGGAAGCCGATGTTGAGTCCACCCCGACCTGCGTCGAATCCCGCACCGAAGATCGCCGCGCCGATGACGCCGAAGACCAGGATGAACGTGCCCGCTGCTTCGGCTGCGAGACGAGCTGAAAACGAGGGAGCAGTTCCGACGCCGAGCCCAGCGCGCGTCGTGGTTCGTGTAGTCATCGTGTCTCCTCACGCGACCGCGGTTGGTCGTGAGACGAGTATGGGCCGCAGCGATTGGCTCCCGAATGCGTCAGGTGACTCGATTCATTTCGCTCGTGTGTTCAACGGCGCAAACCGTTACGGGTCTGGACTGCGTATCAGCGGTCGCGAAGTCCCGTGCCGAGCCAGATCCCAGTGGCAGCGCCGATGGGGGCGAGCAGCAGCATCCCGACCGCATCCAGTGCGTGGATTTCCGGCTCTCAGTACCCGAGTAGAGGTCCCGACCCCCAGAGATCGAGGAAGTGGTCAGGCGCGGCCGGAAACAAGGTGCGCGCTGACGTTCTCGCGGGCCTAGTCGCGCCAGCCGTCCGCGAACTCGCTATCGTGCAGAGTGCGAAGGTGCTTCGCGTATTCGTCGAGCCGCTTGGCGAGGTCTTGCATTTCGTGGAAGTCATGGCTGTGGTCGCGCGCCACCGTCTTCTCTTCTGCACGCTTGCGCACGATGTGAAGTTCTTCGCGGCTCAACTCGGCCACCTTCTCTAGGACGCTTTCTAGATCCATGATGTTCCTCCCCATTCACTGGCGCGAACGCGGCCGCGCCCACGGCTCGACTGTATGCATCCGAGTAGTCGCCGATCAAGGATCGCGTCAGTGGCCTCGAGGTCCTTGCAGATGCCGCGCGATGTCCAAACCCTCGTGGAGGAACCGATGAACACGGGCGGAAGCTTCCAATTGCCCGGCGCACTCATTGGTCTCGATCGTAAGTCGACCACCTGATTTCACCTTGGCTGTCGACGATCCACTAACGCTGTCCTGTGTACGCGTTCGACCGCTCGCTCCGCCAACAGGAGTCCCTGGGCCGCCAACTAGATTGTCCGGGGTCCCCGTTGTTCAGTCGTCGTCGAAGTCGACGTCTTTTCCGCGCAGAGCCGCGATCGCTTTGACGATGAGCTGGATGGCCGCGATTGCGATCAGGACGGACACTCCCAGCGCCAGCACCGGGTCAAGCCAGTAGAGACCGTTCGTGACCAAGATGATGGCACCAGCCACGGCGATCGCTGCCGCGGCGGCCGCGTCGGCCACAGCATCAATCAGAACGGATCGCATGTGCAGGTCCTCGCCTGCGGCGGAACGGCCAAGGACGAATGCGCCGCTGAGCATGACGACGACTGTGATGAGGCTGACGATCACCATCGGCAGACCCTCGACCGGTGGTGAGCCTTCGCTGAGCCGAGAGATCGCCTCGATCGTCACGGTTATGGCCACGACCAGCAGAAGAATGGCATTCACCAGGGCCGCGATCGCGATCGGTCGCTGTGCGTGCGGGTGATCCGGATCGCGGTCGCGAAGGGCGATGGCGATCAGGCCAAGAACCAGGGCGAAACAGTCGGCCACGGTGTCGCCGGCCGCGGCAAGCACACTGACCGAGTGGGCGAGCAGGCCCGCGACGACCAAACCGACGATCAAGGCAACATTGAGGCACAGAACGATCAGGATCCGGCGGCGTTGACTCCACCTCGGCGCCTTTGCGGTCGCCGGGTCGGACCCGGGGGGATGCGGAGAGTCGGACATTTGAATATTGTTTCATCCCGCCGCGCGTCCGGATCGAGTAGCGTCGTCGAGTGACCGACCATGCGCTAAAACTTCGCCGATCCGGGATCGGGTTGGAGATCATCACGCTCGGCTGGAACGTTGTCGGAGTGGTGCTGCTGGCGATCCTCGCCTACCAGTCCTCATCCGTGGCACTGCTCGGCTTCGGTCTGGACAGCCTGATCGAGATCGGTGCGAGCACCGTCGTGATCTGGGAGCTCACCGACACCAACCAGACCCGGCAACGGCTCGCCCTCCGACTGATCGCGTGGGCGTTCGTCCTCCTGGCCGCTTACCTTCTTGTGCAGGCCGTGGTCGCGCTGCTGCTAGGCCATCACGCCACCCCCCTGATCGGCGGAATCGGCTGGACCGCTCTCACCGCCGTCGTCATGTTCGCGTTGGCCTGGGGAAAATGGGTCGTGGGTAAGCGCCTGAACAACCCGGTCCTCCTCACCGAGGGACGCGTGACCCTGATCGACGGGATCCTGGCGACGAGCGTGCTGATCGGGATCCTGCTCGACTACACCCTCGGCTGGTGGTGGGCAGACCCGATCGCCGGACTCGTCATCGTCTTCTACGCCGCACGCGAAGCCATCCACATCTTCCGCGAGTAGCCGCGTCCTAGGCCACGACGCGAACTGTCGTCTCGAGCGGGACTCCGGCTACGGGATCGAAACGATCAATGCCACAACTGCGGTGAACAGCACAAGGCCGGCCACCGTGACCCAGTAGTGCGGATCGCGCTTCATCGTGGCGGCGTCGCGGCCAAGGGGCGGCAGCGTGCGCAACAGGATGGGCAGCAGTGACACTGCGAGTCCGACCGTGAGCAGGATGGCAGTTATGCGTCCGCCGCCCTCGCGCATTGCCTCCAAAGCGCCGAACAGGTTTGCGGTGATTAGAAGAGCCATAAGTAGACGCAGCCGCGGGTCAGGCAGTGAGGCATCTCGCTCCTTGTCACGGAGGTCGCTGTCGAAGAACCGGATCTGCCAAAGCAGTGCGCCGGCGATCGCAAGTTGCACAGTGATGATCGATTGGAAGTACTGGACAGGAATCTCCACGATCAACCTCCAATACTGCCCTGTTCTCTGACCAAAGCGGTCGGCATCTGGACCGGGTGCCGGTCTCGTGGGGACCGCGCCAGCCCCCGCGATGATGATCCGAGTCTACGAGCGCGTCAATGACGTCCCTGCTAGAAGTGATCCCTACGGCGCAGCGCAGCAGCCCCGTCTACCAGCATGACATTCCAGCGCTCACACGGTGGGTTCCCTCGTTCCAGAAGTCGATCGGCGTGCGCGCGGAAATCGAGGCAGGGTGGACGGCTCTTAGGCTGCCCCGATGGATGGCACGAGTGCGAGGTTCGTCTCAACAAGGTAGCCACTGACGCTGAGGCCTGGCAGGAGGGCACGCGTCGCGCTGAGGGCGTGCCGTCTCAGAGCGCGGGCGCCGATGGCGGACTCGGCCACAGCAGCGGCAACCGGGTGCCGTCGTCCAGATCCAGGTCGGGTTGCCCGGCGATGATCGTGGCGCCGGGGTGGAGCGATCCCCGGCTTTGCGGCGTACTCTGCAACTCCCTCGGAGCGGCTGTTTGGCGGCTTCGGCGACGAGCGAGGGTTCCTTGGAGCATGCGCCCGAGCGGCGTAGCATTCTCGGTAACGGGAGGAGGTTCGACCATGCCTGCTGATGCCCCGTCTGCCGAACGAATCGCACGGTTCATCGAGCCGTTCCGAGTCGCCCCGGGCTCGCACGTGACACTCGCTGAGGACTTCGATCCCGCGTTCCAGGCGGGGATCGAGACGAGGGAGGACGGCGCCGAGCTGTTGAACGAGGGGATCGAGCTGCTTGCGGACTACCAGGCCAGGCTCGCGGCTCAGGACACCATCGGCGTCCTCGTCGTCCTCCAGGCGCTGGACGCGGCCGGCAAGGACGGGACGATCCGCCACGTGATGAGTGGGGTGAATCCGCAGGGCGTGAGAGTCGAGAGCTTCAAGGTTCCTTCGGCGACGGACCTGAACCACGACTTCCTGCGCCGGTATGTGGAGCGCCTGCCGTCCAGGGGCGAGATCGGCATCTTCAACCGCTCTCACTACGAGGAAGTGCTCGTTGTCCGGGTGCACCCGGAGAACCTCGTTCGCCAGAGGCTGCCGCTCGAGGCGCGGGGGGACCACGTCTGGAAGCATAGGTACGAAGCGATCAACAACTGGGAGCAGTACCTCGTCGAGAACGGCTTCCGGGTCGTGAAGCTGTTCCTCAACCTCTCGAAAGAGGAGCAGCGCGTCCGCTTCCTGAGGCGCATCGACCTGCCAGAGCACAACTGGAAGTTCTCGGCGCACGATGTGCAGGAGCGCCGGTACTGGGACGACTACCAGGAGGCGTTCTCGCAGATGCTGAGCCACACGAGCACCGAGTGGGCTCCGTGGCATGTGATCCCGGCGGACCGCAAATGGTTTGCCCGGATTGCAGCCGCGGCAGTGATCGCCAACGCACTGATCGAGATCGACCCGCAGTACCCAACGCTCGACGACGATGCGCTGCGAGACCTTCAGGCGGTGAAGATCGAGCTCGAATCGGAGGCACCGGAGGGGGCGGCCCCGGATCCGTTCGAACCGCCTCCGGCTGAGCAGGAGACGTGACCAATGGCAGGCAGATTTGTCGCGGCCATCGACCACGGCACCACCAGCACGCGATGCTTGCTGTTCGGCGAGGATGGGACCGCCGTCGCAACCGCGCAGCGCGGACAGACCATGCACTACCCCGGACCGGGCCTGGTCGAGCTCGACATGGCCGAGGTCTGGCAGCGAACCCAGGAATGCATCCATGAGGCGCTCGCCACGGCGGATGCCCAGCCGACGGATATCGCCGGGATCGGCATTACGAACGAGCGCGAGTCCGTCGTACTGTGGGATCGCCGTACGGGGCGCCCGGTAGCGAACTCGATCACCTGGCAGGACATTCGGACGGCGGCCGCCGCCGACGCGCTGGCGGCCGACGAAGGCATCAATCGGTTCCAGCAGCGCACCGGTCTGCCGATCTCGACATATTCCTCGGCTCTCAAGCTCCGCTGGCTGCTCGACCAGGACCCCGCCAGGCGGGAGGCGGCCCGCCGCGGCGACCTGTTGTTCGGCACACCCGACACCTGGCTGCTGTGGAACCTCACCGGCGGTCCCGACGGTGGTGTGCACGTGACCGAGCCGAGCAATGCCAGCCGAACGCTTCTGATGAACCTGCACACGATCGAATGGGATCAGGAACTGCTGGACATCATGGACCTCCCGCGCGCGCTGCTCCCGGAGATCCGCTCCTCGAGCGAGGTCTACGGCACCGCGAGGGGCGATCTGGCCGGCGTCCCCGTTGCCGGCGTACTCGGCGACCAGCAGGCCTCGTTGCTGGGTCACACGTGTTTCGACCACGGCGACATGAAAAGCACCTACGGCACCGGAGCCTTCTTGCTCGTCAACCTCGGGACGGAGCCGGTGATGTCCGAGCATGGCTTGATCACGACGGTCGCGTGGAAGCTGGGCGACGCCGACGCGGTCTACGCGCTCGAGGGTTCGGTCTCGATGGCCGGCGCCCTCATCCAGTGGCTCAGCGAGAACCTCGGAATCATCTCCGACGCTTCCGAGGTCGAGACCCTCGCACGATCCGTCGAGGACTCGGGCGGCGTAGTCTTCGTCCCCGCGTTCTCCGGCCTGTTCGCGCCGTACTGGCACGATGATGCGCGAGGGGTGATCGTGGGCCTGACAAGGTTCGCCAACAAGGGACACATCGCAAGGGCGGCGCTGGAAGCCACGGCGTACCAGACCTATGACCTGGTTGAAGCGATGCTCGCCGACACCGGCCTGGCGGAGCTCGGCGAACTCCGAGTGGATGGGGGCATGACCAAGAATGAGCTGCTGATGCAGTTCCAGGCCGACATCCTCGACTCCCGGGTGGTCGCTCCCGCCGCAGCTGAGATCACAGCCACCGGCGCCGCCTACGCCGCGGGGCTTGCGACCGGGTTCTGGTCGGGGCTAGACGACCTGCGTGCGAACTACACCATCACGCACGGCTGGGAACCACACATGAGTGCGGACGAACGGGAGCGCGGCGTAGCCGGCTGGCGCATCGGTGTGGAACGGACGCTGGGCCTGGCCCGCAAAACAGGATGACGAACTGACAGCGAGTTCGCTGAGGATCGGCTGGTCGGTGACGACGCCGACCGACGTCGTCACGGTCATGAACGTCGCCGCCAGGCGCACCTCGTCGTCGTTGCGTATCGCGGGCGGCACGATCATCCGCAGGTGCAGCACGCTGACGGTCTTCCGAAATCGTGCGCCGCGCCCGGGCGCAGCACGCGGGCGGACACCGAGGAGCATCCCGGCGACGCGGCGTTCAGTGGAAATGGCAACGCCCGAGAAGGCTTAGATCAGCAATTGCAGGTCATCTAAACGCTCGGCCGGGATGCGCCAGCCGAGCGTTTGGTGCATTTGTCCACGTCACGCTGCCGAGGGGATGGTGCCGGCGGGCCCTTGCCCTCTCGCTGCGAGGCTCCGGAGGCCGGGATCAGCCCGCCGTCAGCATCGAAGCCGGGGACCACGCGTTGCATTGATCATCCATTCGCGGTGCGCGGTCGGTCGTCCGTCACTGGGCCGCCGCAGCCTTCTTGTCCGCCTCGGCGCGGGCATCCGCGGCGTCGAGGATGGCGTATTCCGCTTCTTCTATGGCGTAGGACGCGAAGTCGATTTCGTCGAGCGCGTCGCTTTCCGCCCACTCGGCTGCATTCTCGGCGCGCTTCGCCGACCATTTCGCATGTCGGGCGGCCTGCTTGTCGTGAAGTGACTTGAAGGACTTCGAGATGTCCTTCTTCTGGGTGTCGAGTTCGGACTCCACCTTGTCGTTGGCGTCGGCGACGTGGTCCTGTATCGACTGGCGGCTGGCCTCGAGCGAACTCTGCAGCTCGGCCTTGCGCTGTGTGATCGCGGCGTTGTTCTTGTCCTTGACGGCTTCCGCAGAAGTCTCGAGGTTCTTGGCCTGCTGCGAAAGCTTGAGCAGCTGATCGGATAGTGCCATGAGATGTCCCTCTTCTCCTTTGTAGTTGAACAACCCCTCAGTTTACGCGACCTTCAGCCTGCCTACCTAGGTAAGTCGAGAGAATGGCGGTGCGCCCATGCCAGTGGCCATCGATCTGACCTTTTTCAACTGCTAAGCCCTTAGACGCGGTTTGGACACTCACGCAAGTTTCGAATTCATGGCCCGAAACAGCCCCCAGCAATTGGCTCCCAGACAGCCCCGATCGACAGTGCTCAGGCGCACGTCGGGATACCGTTTCAGGATTCAGTAATGACGGCCGACAGGTTCTGTTCGAGGGCGATCAAACCGGTCATGAGGCGCTCCTGATCCTCCTCAGTCATGTCCCGAACCGTCAACGATTCCAACTCGGTCCACACATTCTCGAGTCGCTGCCGGATGAGCTGGCTGGCCGCCGTCGCTGCGACAAGCGTTGCTCGCCCATCGGTCGGATCCGAGCGACGCTCTACGAGCCCTGCGTTCTCAAGGCGCTGCACGGTCCGGGTCATCGCGGCTGAGTCCGTAGCAAAGATGGAGGCCAACACAGACTGCCGCTGCGCGCCCGAGTCCCACAAGTGCATCAGCAGCAGCTCCTGGCCAGGGTGAAGCCCGAGCCTCTTCAGCAGCTGGCGGGCGACCATCATGTGCATTCGGGTGACCTGGATGAGCGCGTTACTAATCGGTGCGCCCCCGGCCGCTGATGACGACCGAGCTCGTTCCCACTGCTTCCGATCGGTACCCATCAGACAACGTTAGTAGATAGACACCTGCGCCGAACAGCGTCATAGGGCCAGGAATACGCTGTAACTCGCTCAGGTTACCTGTCTCGAACAGTTAATGTTCCAACACAAATGACAAGAAGGGCACGTTTGTAATGCGAGCAATTCAGATGACCGAGCAGGGCGAACCCGAGGTACTCAAGGAGGTGCAGCTGCCCGATCCGACACCGGGCCCGGGAGAAGTGCTGATTCGAGTCAAAGCAGCAGCCGTCAATTTCTCCGACGTCATGCGGCGACGCGGCGACGTCTACCCCGTACCCACCTCCCTGCCGTTCGTTCCCGGGGCTGAGGTCGCGGGTACAGTTGTCGCTGTCGGAGATGGGGTCGAGAGCCCGGTCGTGGGAACAGACGTCTTCGGAACTGTCGGCTCCGACACTTCGGGTGGCTATGCGGAACTCGCGGTCGCTTCCGCGTACAACGTCATTCCCGTTCCCGGCGGCCTTGACCTCGCGACCGCATCGGGCGTCATCGTCTCGGGGCTGGCTGCAACGGTAATCCTTGCCGACCTCGCCAAGCTTCGAGAAGGCGAAACCGTGTTCATCCCGGCGGCCGCGGGTGGCGTCGGCAGCTATGCCGTGCAGATCGCGAAGCAGCTCGGCGCAGGAACCATCATCGCGGGCGCCAGCACTTCCGAGAAGCGGGACATCGCCCTGCAGCTCGGGGCCGATCACGTCGTCGACTACACCACCGCGACGTGGATTGACGACGTTCGAGCCATCACCAACAGGCGCGGCGTTGACGTCGCCCTCGAAATGAGCGGGCCTACCCGGCTCGCCGAGACACTCAGCATCCTCGCCCCCTTCGGCCGGATTGTTGTCTACGGCTCGGTCAGCGGCTCAGTCAGCGGCCTCGACCCCAAGGCACTCGAGCAGTTGCTGTACGATCCCGCGCCGAGCCAGTCCTTGATCGGATTCAACCTCGGTACGTGGTTTGCGGAGCGCCCCGGGCAGTCAGTCGCGGCTCTTCAGCGGCTTGTTGGTTGGGTGTCCTCCGGTGAAGTGAGCGCGCCGAGCGTACAGGTGCTTCCCCTCTCGGAGGCTGCTCATGCGCACCGCCTCCTCGAGTCTGGCCAGACCACCGGAAAACTTGTGCTCCAGCCCTAGACCACGGGTTCCCGTCCCGGCGGCCGTCGGGGCGGGAACCGCATATCGGGTGGGACCTGCCACGGTGATCGGCCAGTGCGGAGAAAGGAATGACCGGAGGATCGCCGGGCTGCAGCACCTGAAGCGACCCACGTCCAACTCAAAACCTTCATGACTTGACGCGACCCCGAGGTGCGAGGTCACCGGACGGGTTTGCGGCGCGCTCGCCACATCGCGAGGCGGCGACGAACCAGGCGCGCCCCGCTCTCGCCTGCGACCATGCCCAGAAGCCCGATCAGTGCGATCGGCGGTGGCGCCGGCGATTGAACGTGGATGGCCCAGCAGACGATCCCCATCACGATCCCGGCGCCAAGCGCAATGGCACTACTGCAAACCATTTGCCGGATGCTCACAGCAGTCCGCCGAGGACGGGATCCGCCCAGGCGGGAAATCGCGCGATCCCATACCCCAAGTCCTAGTGAGGGCCACCATGTGCCCCTAAAACATAGCGCAGACCGCCCTCTCTCCAAGGCGCCGGGGTGGCAACAGAGCAGGCGCACCGTCGCACGCCCCGATAGCGGGACGCTACCGAACGACCTTTGCATCCCAGCGGAACACTTCAGTTTCCGAACTCGGCTGCACGGAATGGGCGACCCCGCCAAACACTGGGATGGCGTAACCGAGCCCAAACACGCAACAAACTCCTCGTTGCATCCACCAGCTGAAACCGCGGGGAGGTTGTTCGACAAAGCCCGCCACTTAGATTGTCCAGACCTCTCAGAAAGACAATCTTCGTGGCGGAAAGACAATCTATGGCGACGGTCGACAACAGCCTCATCTCACTTCAAGGGGCTGGTTTTCTGCAGTCGATAAGAACAGTTATCGCCACTATCTGGCTGAGCCCCATTTCGCGGTCGAAGAGCGAATTACGGCCGAAGAGCCGCACGTATTCGCGCTGCGAGCACATCCCCTCGTCGGTTCGGACACGCAACGGGGCCCCGCAGGACGCCATCTGCGGAAAGAGAACCGCCAATACCAGCCAAATCGTAGACTGATCACGATCACGTTGGAGTCGCAACGAGCGTCGAGCATGGCCGTAGCACGCCCGTGGACCTGTGAATCTCCTGGGAGCATCCTAGCCCGATCCATCAGTTCACCTCATATACGAACAAATTGCGTTTCACAGAAATTTGGCGGCGTTACTGCAGGCTCGCAATAGAGCCGAGGAACCCCTAACCTGCGATTCATGACCCGTTCCACACCCACCCCTGACCGGTCAGATGGGCAAATGGACCCGCAGTTTACCGATGACCTGCGGGAACTCGGGGAAGCCATCGACGACCTCGCAGGTGAAACGTCCTACATCACGCGCGCGCTCACCGAAAATCTCCGCGCCATGCGGCCCGTCTCCCGCGAAGGCCGGCTGACCAAGCAGCAGGAGCAGTTCCTAATCCAGTCAGGAACCTTCACCGCCGACGAGCTGGAAGCGACGAAAAGAGAAGTCGACCGAGGATCACTGCAACTGGGTGCAGCAGAGGCCTTCTTGTCGAATCTGTGCGCCACAATGTCGCTCGACGACGTCACCGGCTATTTGAATTTGGACGAAGAAGCTGTGCGCACCGCAGTCTCCGAGGGGCGCCTCTACGCGATCGAGATCTCCGGCCGGCTCCGCTTTCCCGCGTGGCAGTTCAACGTCGGGTCCCCCGAGAAGCTGATTCCGGGGCTCGCCGATGTCATTTCAGTCGTCACCCCGCGGTGGGACTGGCAGAGCGTCGCCGGATTCATGGCGACACCGCAGTCAGACCTCTTCGCCGAGGGGCGCCAGACCCCGGTTGAGTGGCTCCGTGACGGCGGCGACGTCAACGATATAAGAGAAATCGTCGAGTCGGACGACTGGTGGTGAGCATTCAGTGCTGGAACATGCTCCCCTCTTCGACCCGGGGAGCACACGGCGACCTCGTGCCGGAATCAGCCGAGATTCACAGGAGCACGACGGGCACCTCTAGTGGGTGAGCGGTTACTCGCGTACCGGTTTGCGTTGGATCTGAACCAGTCGCAGACGGAAACCGCGTTGTCGCACGTCGGGGGGCGCAGGTTTGCATACAACCAAATGCTCGCCGTCGTTACTGCGAACCTCGCCCAGCGGCACGCGGAACGCTCCTACGGGATCCCGCCTGAGTTGCTCACCCCGAGTGTGGACAGGTCGGCATTTGGGTTGCAGAAGCTCTGGAACGCTTACAAGCAGGAGTGGGCGCCGTGGTGGGCGGAGAACTCGAAGGAGGCGTACGCGGACGGCTGCAGGAGGCTTGCGGCAGCGCTATCCAACTGGCACAAGGCTCGCCGCGGGACGAGAAAGGGGCAGTCGGGGTTCCCCCGTTTCGCCTCACGGCGCGGCCGGCAGTCGGTGACATACACGACCGGTGCGATCCGAGTGGATGACCGCCGTCATGTCGTCCTCCCGAGACTCGGCAGACTCCGTGCGTTCGAGGACACGACGAAGCTTCTGACCCTCGTCGAGACGGGTCAGGCTCGGATCTCGCGGGCGACGCTCGCATTCCACCGAGGCCGCTGGTTCGTGTCGTTCACGGTCCACAAGCACGTCGATGACCACGCAAAGCTGCATCGGCTATCCCGACCGGTGGGAATCGATGTCGGCGTGAAAGATCTGCTCGTCGTCGCAGGTCCAAACGGGCGCGAGCTCGAACGTATCTCGGCGCCGAGGCACCTCGCCGAAGCCCAACGCCGGCTACGGGCGTTGCAGCGAAAAGCTGACCGCCAAGTCGGCCCATGGGACCCCGCCTCGAATCGGCATCGCGACCCTTCGTCGGGATGGCGCCGCACGCAGGCCCGGATCTCTCGCGCCCACGCCCGGATCGCGAACCTCCGGGAGGACACTCTCCATCAAGCGACGACCCGCATCACGCGCGCCTACGGCAACATCGTGATCGAAGATCTGAACGTGCGTGGGATGACCACAGCAGGGGGTTCCCGCAAGCGTGGCCTGAATCGCGCTCTCGTGGACGCCTCGTTCGCGAAACTTGCGCGGATGCTCGCCTACAAGGCGAGATGGGCGGGTGGAACGCTCACCCGCGCTGATCGTTTTTTCCCCTCCTCGAAGACCTGCTCAGGCTGCGGCGCAGTGAAAATCAAGCTGCTCCTATCCGAGCGCACCTTTCGGTGTGAACATTGCGGTCATGGGATCGATCGGGATCTGAACGCCGCGATCAACCTCGCCCGCTATTCAGCGGGCACCTCGGCTGGAGTGCCCGGCCGCGACGCCAGCGGAGCCAACCGTAAGACCGGCCTCGCGTCGGCTGGAGGCGATGAAACTGGAACCTGCCCCGGCAGGAGCGCCACCCCGTAAGGGATGGCTGCGTGGCCCGGGTGTATCGCTTTGCGACACTCACATGCAACGGTTTATGGTGCAGTGTTTCGGCTGCTGCGCTCTGGTGCGAAGTTCGGCAATAATCTTGGCCTCGGTGACCGGGCGGGTGGTGTTCGCCGGCAGGTCGTCCCGGCCGAGTCCGTCGACCAGCGCTGAGACCGTAGTGTCGAGCGCCGCTGCGACCTGGATGAGCTTGTGTAGCGTCGGGTTGCCGCCGCCTGTCTCGACTTGGGCGAGATACATTGCGTCGATGCCAGATCGCTCGTTGAGCCTCGTTCGGCTGATCCCTCGCTCTTCACGGAGCGCACGAACCCGCTGGGCGGCGTTCGAGGGCTCCGGCGTCGGTGCGTCATGCATACCTGCCACCGGCCTCTGCGAAGGCCATGCGCACGCGCGCCTCGACCTCGGGGATTCCGGCTTGGCCGCCGGGGAGGCGTCGCCGGAGAGGGGCGCCAGGAGACGCGATCTGGAATGTCAGAGGTTGTTGGGAGCGTGCGGAGTCAGTACCCGAAACAATCCCATCCAGAGGGCCCAAGCGTCGTGGACCCAATCCAGAGCGAGTCCGCTCGTCAGCGCGAGTGCTAGCAGTCCAGCAGCGAGCGCGATGACATAGGCGATCGGACCGGCCGCCCACTTGTTGCACCAGAATACGACGCTCCACAGCAGTTCGGGTCGCGCCCCGATGTCCATGAACGCAGACGAGATAGTCGCGAGGCATAGTCCGATGAAGCTGACAAGCATGACTACGGTCAAGATCGCGCCGACGAGCTGGAGGAAGAGAAGAGCCGTCACCGACGGTGGGAGGGTGAAAATCCAACCAATCACTCCGTGGGAGGCGATTGCATTCTGCGCCGCCGTTAAAGCGCCCGCATGCAGTGGCGGGTGAATGAGCCAGGTGGCGTTGAAGAATCCCGACCCAAGGATTGGGACGACCAGGAGTAGTCGCAATGCGACGGTTGTTCCATCAACGAATCGGTGCCACCAAAGAACCGCAAAGGCTGACGTCACCGCAATGAAAACCGCCAGGGCGATGAAATAGAGAGTGACCGAAACCGTCGGAGCCTGATTCACGTACCACCCGAGGACGAGGGCGAAGACAAGGACGATGAATGCCGCTAAGCCACGGTCGTCAGAACGGGATGATCTGGACGCGTGTGACGGCCACCGGATCCCAAAGTCTGTTGCCGTGTCCGCGTTGAAAAGGGCGTCATTTAGCGACCGGCTGGTATGGCTACGGGGTTCAGCGAGCTGTCCCAACGCCGAGCCGATAATGACACCAGGAATGAGCAGTATGAGCCCGATGACAAGGCCGGGCACAGATGGGGCGAACGATTGAGCATCCACGCTAGAGCTGTTTCCGCTGGTGTCGGCCTCGTAGGTTGACCACGAGCCCAAGCACTGCGCCCGCCGCCATGAGGATGAGCGCCTCCTCGATGTCCCAGAGGTGGGCGGCGATGAACTCGATCATGGGGTCACCATATGCGTGTCCCCCCGACACAGTTGCCAGGACACGTCGGCGAAGATGGATGTGAGCGGCTACACCTAGCGGTTCCTGCGACCTGTCGAATCGCCCACGCCATTACTGAGTCGAGCCACAGGTAGCCGTCTTCCGCTGTGATCTCGCCAACCGACGTGGACTCCTCATGAGGCCAACTCACGGCGAGCGGGAATCGAGCCATTTCCTCGGCGGAACGCGGGCCTTCTGACACCTTCACTACCTTGCCATGCGCCGGCGCTCGGCTGCTAGCCAGGAGTGACTGCAATAGTTGCGCTTGAATTCAGTAAGTCGCCAACTGGTGTACGGGCAAGCGAGGCGCCAATCAGTACACCGAGTGCGGCCGATGCCGTCCAACGGTCCGGCCCGAGAGTAGAAAAAGCGAGTTCGACAGCGGCGGAGGCATCGCGGTCGCGGAGTGCCGAGAGTGTGGCGGGGAGTTGAGCGGGGAGGACTGCGTGCAGCGGAACGAGTTTCGGGTCCCACTCGTCGGTGATGCCGAAACCTCGAATCTCCTCGACTAGCGCCAGCAACCGTTGGCGCGCGGTTCCATCTAGCCCGAGATCCACGATTACCGGTTCGAGTACGTCAGCGATGGGCTGACGTGTGACGATAGTCGGAAGTTGCGGCCTCGACCCGGACCGCCAGCTCGCCTGCATATTTTGTCCGAACTTGCCGTGCCGCTGGAAGAGTTCAGCTATTTGCCGATTGACTGGCGAGCCGTCGAGGCCCGCCTTGATCGCTTCACGGATGCGCGCGCGGTTACCGTCAACGGCAATCTCGGAAAGCCCTTCGGCAATCATTCGTGTGTTCAGCGGCATTGGTCCGTCGATAGCGCGAAGACCGATGTCGAGAAGTTGTGACTGCCATTTCGGCATTGCGGCCGACATGCCGTCTTCAAGGAGTGCGGCTGCGAGTTCGCTTGAAATGGGCAGCAACCAGCCGGGCCATCCGGGCATGCGGTCCACGGCCTCGACCACTTCGACGACGAGGTCTCGCCGGTGGTCTGGTCCATCCGCAAACAGGCGACCGGCGAGGAAGGTCCACGTGTTTCGCCAGTGCGGACTCGGCGCCACAAGGGTGAGTCGGGCGCGAATCTGCGCATCGGGTGCGTCGCTAAGTGCGCGTGCTGCCATGAGCTCTTGCAGGCTCCGAATCTCGAACGAGATGCCGTCGTTTTCCGCTGGGACGAGAAGCACAAGACGTTCGGTCGCGGCTTGGACGATTTGGGCTGCGATTCGTTCGGTCTGGGCGCCTCGGTCGTTGCCGAGCGCGATTAGCCGCTCCAGCGTGAGTCTCTGCAACTCATGCTTTGGCAATATTGCTCGAGCGTCGGTTGCCGTTTCGGACTGGATCTGAAGTTCGAGACCTACAGCCTCATGAAGGTGGATGATTGCCGGCCTGTATGTCGAGAGGAGGTTGGAGAGACTCGTTGTCTTGGCTTGCTCGCGCTGGTAGATCGTCTCGAAATACTTGAAGAAAAGCTGATATCTGTCGGCAGGAAGCGTGCCGAGCGACTGAAGAATCAACGTGATGATCAGAACCTGCAAGGGCGTCTTCATGAGGCGGAGCATCGAGCCGTTCGATGCCTCGCGCTCGAATCGTGCAATGAGCTGATCGCGGGAGTCCGGATCATCAGCCAACCGACGATGTGTGATGTGTCGGCCATAATCCAGCGCAGCGTCCGAGTCGAGGTAGGAAAGTCTGAGCTGGCCGAATCGCTCGGGCATGAACCTCTCAGCCTCACCGGTGGGTCGCGTGGTCATGATGACCAGGAGATCGGCGTCGTCAACGTCGGCCTGCTCCACGAAGCCACGGATTTCATCTAGCACTCGTGGCCGCACTTCCGGCGCTGTGACTTCGTCTAGACCGTCAAGAATCACGAGGGTGGGCCAGTGCTGGAGCCAGCGTTTCAGGGTGTTCGGTTTGATGTCGAGCTCGGCGCGCGCGCTGATCCTCTCGCACATCCATCGGAGCAGCGACTTGTCGCCATTCGTTCCAAGAGCATCGGCGTACTCGGGGAGGCTCACCCTGATAGGCCAGCGCCGGTTCTTTGGAGCATCGAGGTTCAGTCGTCGAAGGGCTCCTGCCGTGGCTTCAATGACTTCTTTCGCCGTGTCCGTGAGTTTTTCCTCCGACGCGAATCCCGCGCGGAAGAGTTGGTTCAAGAACAGGGTGATAGTGCTCTTTCCGCTGCCTGGCTGGCCAGTTAGAACGATGTGTCGCGGAGAGCCGGCGTAGGAAGGACGAAGCACTTGGTCGGCACGAATGATCGTCTCGGCGAGCACCGTCGTTGCGCACGCCGCCCCTTGCGCCCTCAAATCGATGACCACACGGTCGACGGACTCGCGTTCTGTCCCTCCTGCCTCCCGAAAGTTGACCCACCGCTCGGTGCCGAGCGTCGCTGATGCGTGTGCGACGAGGACGGGCTGGAAGGCGCTGGGGTCGAGTAAGCCCCCCAACTCGCCGAGACGTGACAACAGATCTCCGACGGTCAGAAGGCCCTTGAAGGCAAGGCGAATGCCTGCGTGTTTCGTCAGTAGTGCGTTGAGTTGGTCGCGATGCCACACCTTTGCGGCACGAACGCCTCGTCTCGACAAAGTGTCGCGCGCGTCGGAGTCGATCGGAGCGCCGAGTCGAGTGCGGATGTGGTTGTTGATCAAGTCGATGCCCGAACCCGGAACGCTGCTGAGTCGAACGTTCGTCACGAACACGATGTAATCGGGCAACCGACCACGCTTGCTGGATGAACTCACCCAAGCGTCAAGCTCCTCGTCGATTCGCTTTCGGAGCCACCTTGCGTTGGTGCTGGGCTCACCCAAGTGTTCTCGTTGCTTCGCTTGGATGACTACGTAGCCGTTCCACGAGTCTTTTCCGAAGCTCGTTGTGGCAGACCACTCGACCGGACCGTCGTATGTCGCCTCTCGCCCACCGTCGGGTCCGGCACCGAACGCTTCAACACCAGCCCCCATGACCTCGGACGCAAGAGCGACTGTCAACTGTTCGAACGCATGCGGACTCAATTCCTCGAGGGGATAGTCTTGCGCCATCTGTGATCTCCGAGCGTCGGTGGAATAGATCCTCCCATCGGTCGCCCTCGACAATCGTCGTAACGCGCGGTTGAGCACGATCGAGTGATCCGCGAAATGCTCCCGCAGGCGCGCAGCACGAGTTGTCCCGAATGCCGGACGGCCAGCGAACACATTCCGGGCTGCTCGGCCGTTCCCTTCTGGCGCGGAACTTCGTCCCGCAAGCGGGATGTCTTGCGGGGCCCGTGAGACATTTCGATGGCGGATGGATCCAAGTTACGCAAGACACTCAACCGGCGACGCAGTCGAACTATTGGGAATTGACGCTATGAAGCTGTCGCAGCCCCAACTTCATCTTCGACGCTGCACGGCCTCGAATGTCTCGAAAGCCCGCCCGAATAGATTGCCCGGTAAGGGGATGCAGAACGCTACGCCTTGCGCATGAAGATCGGATCCGCGCGAGTTTCCACAGCCCGGCAGGACCTCACGGCGCAGCTCGACGCACTGAAGGGCATACCTACGTCGACCCGGGCTCACCGTATCGGATCGGGGCCTGCCCGGGGCTTCCATGATGTCTCCGCAGAAAACGCATCCGACCGTGCATACCGTGATGCGCCGCCGGCCGCCTCCGGTTCACAGATTATTGATGTGTCTGCACCCGGGACGGCTCCCGAATTTCGGCCCCAAAAGGGTCAGGGCTCCTGGGTGCGGAAGAATGCACATAATGAGCGGTTCACACGGGTTCTGGAAGTCTGAGGCTGGGCAAAGGTACAAGTCTCAGCAGCGCATGATGAGCGCACTGCGACTCGCGCTTCCAATCGAAGCCCGATCCAAGAGTTCCTCCCGGACCAAAGACCGCGACGAGCTCGCCGAGATGATCAAGGAAGACGCGAAGCCCTGGCTCGACCTTCGCGGGCGCTTCGGAACAACCTGGCCGCGCGCACGCGCGAGCATCGCACTCGACCTGCGCGTCTCCTCGAACCGCAAGCAATCACCGCGCATAGACAAGATCTGCAAGTGGCTGCTCGACGAACTAGGAGGTCCGAACAGCGACGCGATCGTCTTCAAGGACGATAAACAGGTCAAGCTTCTCTTCGCCATCAAGTCGGTTTATGGACCACCTGAAAAGATTGAGGTCGCACCGGACGACCCGTGGGCACCCGGGCTCAGAGGGATGGCCGAGCTGCCCGAACCGAAGCCCACCATCCATCTCGTCGCGCAACGGCTCTCCCTCACCCTCGATGGAGTCAGGAGAGCGCGCTCACTTGATCCACCGTGGGATCCGAAGAAGGTCCATGATTCACCTTTCGGACCACGCGACTTCGAGACCGAACTCGACGAGGACTATCTGCGGGAGCTCCATCCTGATTTTGGCGGTTTCCAGCAAGAAGAGTGGGATCGAGTGACGGCGAAGCTGGCTTTCACGCGGCAGATGGGTCACATCAAGGCGCTCGACCATCTGTCCGCGTTGGCCATAACCGAACTCGCAACAGACAAGCACGGCCTATATGAGTGGCTCATCCCACCGATGCGCTCTAACCCGTACGCCTTCGACCTCGGCCCAATCCCGGAAGCCGCGGGCGACACCGAACGGTTCAAACGGCGCATCACAGAGCTCATGACAGAGCGGGTGCACGCATACCCGCACCTGTTCCCACTTCGCCCGATCGTCGGCGTGACGGTCCTGTACTTCGAGAGCGGTCAAGGAAAGGACCTCGACAACCTCGTGCGTTCGCTGGTCCCTGAGGTGATTCGACATTTCCAGCCGCCCGACGAAGACCAGTTCTTTTGGTCCGCCGACTCAAAGATCGCGGAACGATTGCGGACAGGGCAGGCCAGCCCCACGAACGAAATCCGGTTCATCGAGGCTGTCGCGCTCACCCAACGACCACCGTCCGTGGCGCCTGGCACCGCGTTCCTTCTGATCTCCGACGGGTGGCGTCAACGCAGTTGGTGGGAAAGCGCGCTGGACTACGAGGAGAAATACGACCCGGACTACTGATGCAGCCGCTGGATCGGCCGGTCTATTGCGTGTCGCAGCTTTAGGTGAATCGCCTTCCGAGACACCTTCCAAGCCGCCTCTGGGCCTGAGCAGCAAGTCCGGACGCCGATAGACTTGCGGGTTGCTCTTCAATTACTAGCGTTTGGACCTCGAGGTAGGTGTTGCACCATGGCCGAATGCTGGCTATACATCTACGAAAACAAGGAACTAAATTCGATCTACATCGGCATCGCCGACAGCATGTCCCGGGTCTTCCAAACCCATAACCAAGCCGCCGAGCAGCTCCGCGACGCGGCCGGTTCGGTAATCCTACAGACGGTGAAGCCGTTCAGCTCGCGCGGCGACGCGAGGAAGGCAGAGGCTATCGCCATCTACGTCGCAACGATCGCCGGTACGACGGTGTTAGGCGAGGATGACAAGGGCGCCGCGTTTACCTCCACCAATATTTCCGGCGTCCAGTCGACGACGGAACTGGGCCCGGCGATCTTCGCGAAGCCCGGCGCGATCCAGTGGAGCACCCTCACCGGTACCGTCATCGTGTCGATCGACGCGGACGAGCTCGAAGGCCGACCGGCACCATTCGGTGCGCACGGTGGCGCCTTCTTTTCCGAGCGTGCTCGGCAGTACTGGCAGAGCACAGCAAAGAAGCGACCGAGGATCACGCGTCTCCTCGCGCTGCTCAAAGGCAGCGGGAACATCATCCTTGGCGACTGGGATGTAACCCCGGAGAGCGAGTGGAGTCGCGCCCCGGCGCACCCGGACAGGGTCGCTGTGCCGCTCGTCGACGCCGAGCAGGACGACCCCCGCGGTGTGAAAGGCATGCGACTCGACGGTCACCGATCCAACGTCGGCGTCGGCTACAGCTCCGACTTGAAATAGATCTCTCTCTTGCTCCATCGTCCATCGTGGCTGGAAGCCATCTGCGGCGTATCTCTCACCAGCTCTTCTGAGATGGTCCCGGCTGCGTCCATCGCGGCTCCCCATGTCCATCAGGGTGTACCCGATCGAGCAGGTCGAGAAGAGTCGGGAAGCCCGTCAATCAGGGTCGGTGTGGCGTACTATTAGACACAGTTGACGGAGGGTCTTTAAGATGAGTGGACACAAAGGGCAGGTAGTCGGTTACGCCCGGGTCAGCGCCGCAGATCAGAACGAGGCGCGGCAACTCGAAGCCATCGGAGAAGTTGACCGGCTATTTTCCGAGAAGGTGAGCGGGAAGAGCACGGACCGCCCCCAGCTCCAGGAGATGCTCGCGTATGTGCGCGAGGGCGACACCATACGTGTGAAGTCACCCGACCGGCTCGCCCGCTCGACGACGGATCTGCTCGGCATGGTCGAGCGGCTGAAGGCACAGGGCGTCGCCCTTGAGTTCGTAGACAACCCGGCGCTCAACACTGAGACCCCGCAGGGCAGTTTCATGCTGACCATTCTGGCCGCTGTCGCCGAGCTCGAGCGGGCCACCATCCGGGAGCGGCAGGCGGAGGGCATCGCGATTGCGAAGGCCGCCGGCAAGTACGAGCGGGGACCCAAGCTTACTTCCGAGCAGATCGAGGAAGCACGCGAGCGAGTCGCTGCGGGCGTGCCGAAGGCCAGAGTGGCTCGTGATTTAGGGTGCTCGCGCCAGACGCTCCATGCTGCGCTTAGCGGGGCTGGCAAGTATGCACCCCTGGCGGCCGCGTAGTGTCCCAGTCCGATCGCGAAGAGCAGTACCGCACCTGCCCGGCGTGCGGGGCCGATTGCGAGCCTGAGCCGTTCGACACAGATGCGGGCATCAGGATTGCGTTCGTTTGCGCCGATCACGGCGTGCACAGCATTGTGGAGCCGTTCGAAGGGAACGGTTGACAGTTTCGTTCACCAGACCGTCAGCGATAGGACCAAAGTTATGCCAGCAGCTCAACCGGGGGCGGAAGTCACCCGCAATCTCGAGCCGCTCACTCTCCGTTCTCTTCTGTGCGCAACCGTGGGGTCACGGTTTGAAACCCGGCCCGCATGTATCCAGGCGAGCGCCCTTCTTGTTGCAGCCGGCGAGCAATTCGGCCTCTCGCTTCGGCCGCAACCCGTGTCTATCTGGAGCGGAGACACCGCCGGACAATCCGCCACCGGCTACCGAGCGCGCGATTTCGCTCTCTCTAGTGGCGCAACAGTACGTTCCAACACGGTGCCCGCTGATGGTTCCGATTGGTTCCGTGAGGTGGGGCATCTGATTGCTGTGTCAGATGAACATCGAGTGCTCCTCGATTCGACTTACGGTCAGTTCCGTCGCCCAGGCACCAACCGAGGGGCGGTAATGATGCAGGTCCCGTCGATGAGCTTCATTGGCGATCAAGCTTGGACCCTGCAAGATGGCGAGTGGGCCGTGCGGTACTGGCCGGTGGATTCCCCAGACACTTGGAAGCTCGAGTACGAGGCCGCCCAGCACCTCATCGTGCCAAACCATCTCCCAGCGGTTGTACGGATAGTGCGAGACCGCATCACTAAGAAAGTCTGCGCTCCCACTCTTGAAGGCAAGCATTATTTGTAACGCGAAGAAAACAAGCATTGTTATTGAAAACGTCGCAGGATTCACGGCCGCCACCAAATGACCCCACGGGCTTGCAATCCGCGGCGTAGAGGCATGCCCTGTGCCTCATAGCCGCCACCAAATGACCCCATAGTCGAGGAGTGCGGGCTCCGAGATGTCGCCCAAGTTGACGCCAAGCGGTGACAAGTGCGACGAAAAATGTCAGTGCTGGTCACTACCGTCGAAGCACAACAAAATATCCCACCGGGGTCGCGACAGGGCTACTGATATCCAGATGGAATCAATGGCTGCGAAGCGCGAGAGACAGCACCCGGATAGCAATCGGTAAAAGGCCTAAACAGCGGGGACCGGAAGAAAAACTCACCACGAGGATCCTTCCGCATGCCTATTACCCTTTCGACGCCCGCTCCAGCGCGCGACAACCACGACCTATCGGTTGAAGGTGACGAGTACATCTCGCTTGCCGATGCCGCAGCTGTCGCCCAGAGGTCCAGCCGGACTGTTCGTCGCTGGACGGAGGTTGGCCGCCACGACCGTGGAGTGCTGCCCGCTGCCCACACCGTTGACGGCGTTCGCGTCCGCATTTCTGACCTCATCGGATACATGCAACCCGTCCCCACGGGGGTGGAACGCACGCGGCACGAGTCGCTCCCGTCCTCTGTGGCGCGGCCGTTCGATTCGGACGCATCTGACGCGCTGGCACCGTTCGACCAACTTGCCGATGCCGTCGCCCGCGTGGTTTCAGCTGCTCCACCACTGACCGATGCGCAGCGCGAACGACTCGCTGTAATTCTCGGAGGTGCACGATGAGCGCCGCCCACGAACAGAACAGTCCACCGGCCGGCTTCCCTCGCCCGGGTCACGAGCGGGCAGGGGGCGAGCAGACTTCCGCTCGCTCTGCTCACGGGCCGAGCTCGGAGAGTGAAGGAGCCGTTCAACAGCTGTTCCCCTCCGGAATGGGTCGCGACAGCTTGGATGCACCGCCCTTGACTCTGCAATCCGACTCGTTCCACCCGTTCCCTCTAGGAGAGGGAACGGGGGAACGCGTCGAATCGGCAATTGCACCGAGCGGTCAATCACCCGTTCCCGGCCCAGGGAACGGAATGGGAACGGGAACGGATGGCAGCAATTCCCGTCGCTTTACTATCCCTCCGCATCCCACTCCCACCCCGAACAGAGCGAGCGGAGCGAGCGTTCTAATGTCTGCAAGCTCGCCGCAGGCGGGCGCTTCGTGGCGTCCCGCGAGCTTGGGTGAGCTCGTCCAAGGGCTGCAGGACGGAACTCTCGAGCCTCCGAAACCGACTGTTGGTCGACTGACGGATGGCTCGCATTGGCTGTACGCCGGTGCCACGAATGGCCTCGCTGGTGAATCTGGTTGCGGCAAGACCTGGACGGCGCTTGCGGCGGTCAAATCCGAACTGAACGACGGCAACAACGTTATCTACATCGACATGGAGAACGGTCCGTTGGGAGTCGCTTCGCGGCTCCTCAGTTTGGGTGTCCCTGCCGACGTGATTGGCGACAAGTCGAGGTTTGCCTACGTTCGGCCGGATGAGGCGTTCAAGGATGACGTTCGCGCCGTCTTCTGGATTTTTCTTGAGCTCATACAGCCGACACTCGTGGTGCTGGACAGCACGGGCGAGAGCATGGCGCTGGAGGGCACAGACCCTAACTCAGACGACGCGGTCGCGGTCTGGTTCCAACGTGTTGCTACAGCCATCGCAAAGCATGGCCCCGCCGTCCTGCTGCTAGACCATCTTCCGAAGTCGGATAGCGGTGCAACGTCACCGATCGGATCGCAGCGGAAACGGGCGGCTATCTCCGGCGCGCAGTTCATTCAGCAAGTTGGAAAGGACATGGCATTCGCGAAGGGACGTCCCGGTCAGGCGCGAATCACGGCCACGAAAGATCGTCACGGTTACTTCGTGACAGGCGAAAGCTCCATAACGCTGACCATCGCCCCAGAAACTTCGCGTGGCCCGAACGGTGTCGAAGCAACGCTCGGGCCGGACGCGAATGACGACTGGGCCCCCACGCGCCAGATGCTCGGCATTTCAGAATTCCTGAAGAGCGCCCAAACGCCGCAGACGACTGCGGCGATCAAGAAGGAGATCAAGGGGAAGGCCGAAACGATCATCAAAGCGCTCCATGTCCTCATCGACAGCGGTTACGTGACTACGTCCCCGGGCCAGCGGAACTCGAACCTCCACGAGCTAGTGAAGGAATACAAGCTGGGCGACCACTACACAGTGCCGGATGGCGCCACAGAGGACGCCTGGCAGTCGAATGGCTGCAGTCATTCCTGGCACACCGGTAGGTGCAAGCCCGATTGGTGCCATCACGGCCACCACGGCAAGTGCAACGAACTTGCCGAACAGGGATATGTCCTTGACGAGGACGGAGACATTCTCTCCGATCCAAGCGAGGTTATTGCGCAGCGCGAGGAGGCGCTGCGGCTGCTCTTCGAACCCGAACCAACCTCGGCCGCGACGACCGATGCCCACACGGTTTGACCAACACATCAGAGGGAAGGAACAACTTATGACAACCAATCTCGACAAGCTCATCGAACAGCAGCGTGCCTTGGCGAAGCAGATTCGCGACGCGAAACGGAGCGCCTTAAGACGTGAGCGCGAAGCGCTCGAGCGTGCTCGTCGTTCTCTAGGGGATCGACTGTCCAAATCGATGGGTGCGGACACGCCAGAAGACGTGGCCGCCCTCGGAGATCTGCTCGACACGGAGCAGATTCGTCGCTACGCGGCTACACATCTTGCAGATGCCCAGGGTCACGATTCCGCTCATGGAGGCGACTCGGGGTCGCTGTCCAGCGTCACGGACCACGTCGGTGACCCTACCGTCGCTGAAGGCGGTGACAGCGATGACTATCGCGCATGATCCCTCTGCCCGCGCAGCGGGTCTTTCTGCTCCCTCGCCCGCAGCGCCCGCAGGGCGCGAGGACGAGGGCCAGCGGTACTTCGAGGACAAGAGCGCAAGCGAATTGTCCGACAAGTACCCTGCTGGCCTGCATCCCTTTGGAATAATCAAGCGCCACAGCCGGACATCCAACGAGACGTCACTCGAGCGACGCCGGGTCTCGTTGGATGTCCGGCTCACGGTTGCGGAGCGCGAAGCGATCCGTGACCGTGCCCGCGTGCTCGGCGTCAAGCCGAGCGCGTGGGGGCGCGCAGTCATGCTGGATGCCCTCGACGCTCGTCGAGGGCAGGAAGCGCGGATGCACGAGGTGGCGCTGGCGACGCCTCAGCCCGAGCGTGCGAGGGCGATAGAACAGTTGCGCCGTGTAGGTGTGAACCTCAATCAAACGCTCCGCACGGGGCGTGCCGTAGAGGACGCGCTCCTGTGCGAAGTCCTCGCGGCACTGGACGAGATTCGCCTCTCGTTTGGCGACAGGACGAAACAGTGAGCACGGTCAATGTCAGGCCGTCTCGTGATGCCGCAGCCTCGGTCAACTACGTGCTCTACGGAAACTCGACGAAGCTACGGGTTCGGCTCGTCGCGGATGGGGCGACCCGGGCCGCGGCATTCAGGCTCTCGGTAGCTGCAGGGGATGTGACTCCCGCCGCATTTGTCGCCCGAGCAGAACACCTCACCGAAACTCACGGGCGAAAGAACATGCTCTACAGCTATGTGCTTGCGTTCCATCCGGACGAGTTCGATGTGAGCGCGTCCGGCGATATGGAGCGCATCGCCGACGTTGCCATGGAGCTGGCCGAGCGGATGCACAGTGCGGACTACATGGTGGTCGTACATGCGGACTCTCTAGGAGGCCACGGGCATGCGCACATCCTCATTTCCAATCACGACAACCTCACCGGCAAATCCCTCCAGCGATACACATCGTGGAAGCACGGGCTGCGCCAGTTGAACGACGAACTGATGCGAGACGAAGGGTTGCTCGTGCTCCCCGACCCCGAAGAGCCGAAGGCCGAGTGGGAACTCCGACGCGAGGAGTTCGCCTCCGATGGATTCGAGCAGGTCCTAGGGGACAAGGTCTACGCGGCATTGGCAGATCCTCGGTCGGTCAACCGCGAGTCATTTGAGGAGGTGCTCGCTGAGTACGACATCACGTTGGCGGTAACGGACCGCGACGGCTGGAGCTACAAGATGCGCCGGCTGGACAACGGGAAGTACGGCCGTAAGAAGGCGAGCGGGCTGACTCCCGAATTCACCGCAGTAGGCGCTCAACGAGTATTCGAATACCACGCAAAGAGAGGGCAGGCTCATGGGGCTGCTGGACACGATCAAGGAGCAGGACGAACGGCAACAGAATTCGGAGATGTTGGAGCGCTTGACCTCGACGCTTCCCGCCGTCGAGCAGCAACTCACGAAGCTCACGAAATCAGTCGCGGATCTGACGACGTTCGTGAGGATCATGGACGAGCAGCAGGACAGGAGGCTCGGGAATCTGTCGACCTTGCAGCCGCCCGAACCGCCCTTGAGCTTGCCGCTCGACGACGCGACGAAGAGCAGGCTGAGCGAGATCGAGAAGACGCTCGCAATCATCGCGAAGCAGTTGAGCATGAACGAAGCGGTGAAGCTGCCCGAGGGAAGCTCCGTGCGCAGGTCAGACCTGGACGCGCACGCGATGGTCTTGAAGATCGAGAAACAGTTGCAGACGACGACTTCGGCCTCGAATGAGCTGGCTGAGACGGTGCGAACGAGAGGGGTCATACGAGTCGACGCGGCGAGGCTTAGCCAGCAGGCAATCAGCGTCCTCGACGCGCGGCTTGCCGCAGCGGTTGCGCCCTCGGTCTCGCGTCTCGAAGCAAGACTTGCTGAGTGGGAGACTCGCAGCGCTTCGGCTATCACCAAGCGGATGGTCGACACTTCATCGGAGGTCGAGCGAGTTGTCGCCAGAGTCGAAGACGCGGTCCGCGCTGCAGGCAGAGCAGAACGTCGCGTTGATGCAATGACGACCCGTACGACATGGACCACCGTAGGGCGCTTGTGTCTAGCGCTGGTCCCGTTCGCTGCCGTGCTGCTCGTGGTGGGAGGGCTCGCGTTCGGCGCACTACAAGCTCTCGGCGTCGGTCCGCTGCTCACCTGGGCATGGACCGCTTTTGAGTTGGCAGACGAGTGGTGGGCGAAGGCTTTGATCGGCGGTGGAACGATCGGCGGCATTGCTCTGTCGGGCGCAGTCATCTGGAAGCTGGGACTCAAACTTGCAGACCAATACCGCCGTTGGTGATGTGCAGCGAAGGGGTGGGCGCTAGAACAGGCCCACTCCTTGGCTTCGGCAAACAGGTTGCGGCGAGCTAGTGACGCCATTCGATGGCAACGCTCGCTGCTGCGGCGTCCATCGTCGTGACTCGACGTCCTGCACCGACGGGTTGAATGGCCACCACCATCAGCGCGTCGATGACGGCCCGACGACGAGCGAGTGTCGCCTCGGACCACCAAGCTCGAGCGTCAGCCACGCCTGCGAGTTCCGCAAGTGGATCACGGAGTATCGAGCGCGCGATTTCGTTGTTCACACCTCTCAACTCGTCGGCAAGGACGTCAAGAGCATCTCGTGCTGCTTGAGCGTTCATCTTTCCGCTGGCGATCAACAGAGCAATCGCAGATTCTCTGCCCTCTAGCTCGATTTTTTGAGCGTTCAGGACTTCTATATCGGGACCCGTTTCAGGCGGTTCCAGGAGCGTGCGTGAATCTGGCTGTGAGATGCGGCCTATGCACACTTCAGCAACGTACTCATCGATGATGTCGCCATTCCTCATGAAATGACCGTTGACGCATCGGTACGCGTGGTAGCGCAGAGATGCGGCCGTCCCACTGCCGTCCTTGCGAGCAGTCGGGTGAGTCTCGCCCCGCGCCGACCTCACGGGCGAACGACAGATTGAACAAATAGCCAGTCCCGACAACAGCCATCGCCGTGCGTTGCCATCGTGGTTCGACTTCGCACCAACAAGAGTGGAGCGGGTGGCGAGGAGCTGTTCGCGCTGAATGATCGACTCCCAGGCGCCCGCGGTGCATTCTTCGATCACGATTCGGGCCAAGTCGTGCTCTCCCGTGGGCTGTGCTGGAGGCAGAAGAGCAGCGTAAAACGGGTTCAGAAGAATCCGGCGCACCGTCGACGTATGCCAGCGCGCACCCTTGCGTGTCCGCCTGCCTGCCTCATTGAGATCGCGGGCAATCTGGCCGAGTGCGGCACCAGCCAAGTACTCACGAAAAATCTGCCGGACGTCCTGCGCTTCTTCCTCGACGATTGCGTAACGCGTGCCTGTGTGGTCTCGCTCGTTGCTGAAAATCCATCGGTAGCCGTGCGGAGTCAGGCCTGGGCTCGGATGTCCAGCAGCCCGTCGATCTCGTGCATACCGCTGGGCTCGGACAGTCTTGACCGCTACTTCACGTTCAGCCAGCAGAACGAGCTGCTTGAACATGAAGTCACCGGAAGGGTCCGAGGTGTCGATACTTCCCCGAACCACGATGATCCGCATGTCGCGCTTAGGCGGGCGCACTTCGAGCACGTCGGTAAGGCTGCGAGTGAGGCGGTCAACGTCTGTGACGATTAGGGCGTCGAACTCGCCTGCGTCAAAAGCTCGAAGCATGGCTGCCCAGGCAGTCGCGGCCCCTCGTGCTTTACTGGCACTGGTGTCGTTGTCGGCAAACTCCGCGACGAGCGACCATGCTCGGCGGGTCGCCTCGTTCCTGCAATCCTCGACTTGCTGCCTAAGCCCTTGGTCTTCCCCGACGGACTGACGGGCATAGCTAGCCAGGCGCGTTGAGGGCATTTGAGTGCTCAGGGACATGCGCTGAGTCTAAAGTACGTCTTGGCCCTGCCACGGTGGCCATCGTTGCGACGGCGTACTCCGCCGTCGCCGACCCCCGCTCGTCGCGCAGGAACGCCCGTGCCCGCATGAACGTCGATCCCACGTTATTCCCTGATTTCTCCCGCATGTTCTCCCCCTTGTTCGCGACCACGGACCGTACCGTGGTCGATTCCATCGTCGACCGAACACCGGGCCTGCAGCGCGGCTCCGATCAATCTGTGGAAACACCTCAGATCGCACTGACTGTGGAGGACACGATGGTCAGCACGATGGGAGCGACGCCCAGCAACATGAAGCTCGGCAGCACGCATACCCCGAGCGGCATCATCAACCGCACCGCGAGCGCCGCCGCCCGCTGCTTGCCCTCGATCCGCGCATCCCGCCGAGCCTTGCGCGCCGCGCTCCGCAGCAGCTCGACGACCGGCGCGCCCGCCCGCTCGGCCAGCGCCAGAGTGCGGTGGAGCTCGGTGGGCTCTGCGCCGTCGATCCCGAAGCGCGAGCAGGCGTCGTGAACCAGGGATCCGGCACGCTCCACCGAGACCCCTCCGGTGAGCGCGACGGCTGTCAGGTCGAGTTGGAGCCCGGGAGTCCCACCGCTGGAGGCCGCCTGGCGGGTGAGCGCACGCGTCCAGAGACGACCGACGGCGACGAGAGCGATCCCTGCACCGAGCAGACCCCACCCGATGGGACTTCCGACGAGGGTGCCCAGGACATCCGCGCCCATCATGACTCCGAGGCCCAGTCCGACGGCCGGCAGCCACGCCACGAGGCGAGCCGTGGCGAGCGGGCCGGCCAGAGCCACCTCGATCTCGAGATCCGTCTCGGCGCGATCGCGGGCCGACACGGCGAGCTGCCGGAGACTCGGCGCGAGCGCGGCTCCGGCCGCATCCGCGACGGCCCACGCGGCCCCGAGGGCTCGCCACGAGCCGACGTCGTCACGACGCGACGCACCCGTGATCGGCGGCGGGCGTCGACGGTTCGCCACGACGCGACGGTTCGCCACGGCGCGGCCGATCGCTTCGACCGGCCGGAGACCGCCGCCGACCGCCTCGGCGATCGCCGCGACCACCGGGTGCCGGTCGAACTCCCCGAGATGGTGCCAGGCGGATTCGGGGGCGACACCCGCTTCGAGCAGCGTCGCCAGACCCTCGACGGTCTCGGCCGCGGCATCGGCCTCGCGAGACTGGTTCCTCCGGACCTCAGCCGTCATACGCGACCACACCCAGACGGCCCTCGCGCTCGACCAGGCGTCCGAAGTCCGCCGCGCGCCGCAGCGCGCCCTCCCGCTCGACGTGGATCACCAGGCCGATGGCGCTCACCGCCTGCCGGGCGAGGGCGCGCTCGGGCATCCCGGCCAGCGCTCCGAGTGCCTCGAGTCGCGCAGGGACGTCGGCGAGCGAGTTCGCGTGCAGCGTTCCGGCACCGCCGTCGTGGCCGGTGTTGAGCGCGCTGAGCAGATCGCTCACCTCCGCGCCGCGGCACTCCCCCAGCACGAGACGGTCGGGACGCATCCGGAGCGCCTCGCGCACCAGCCGCCGCAGATCGACGGCACCCGCTCCCTCGAGGTTCGCCTGCCGGGTCTGCAGGCCGACGACGTGCGGATGGTCGATGCGGAGCTCGGCGACGTCTTCGATGATCACCAACCGCTCGGTCGGAGGCGCATGAGAGAGGAGCGCAGCGAGGAGGGTCGTCTTCCCTGCTCCCCCGGCGCCCGTGACGAGCAGGTTGGTGCGCGACGCGATCGCCCTCTGCAGGACAGCCTGCTGAGCCGTCGTGATCGAACCGGCTGCGACCAGGTCGGGCAGCCGCACCCGGTGCGGGTTCGGAATCCGGATCGACAGCAGCGTTCCGCCGGTGGAGACGGGCGGGAGCACGGCGTGCACGCGCACGCCTCCCTGGAGACGCACATCGACGAACGGCGTCGCCTCGTCGATGTGCCTGCCGCCGCGCGCGACGAGACGCACCGCGAGCTCTCGCGTCGACCGCTCATCGGCGTGCCACCCGTCGAGGCGCCGCAGCCCGCGGGGCCCTCCGTCGGTCCAGAGCTCGCCGGCCCCGTTGACGAACAGGTCGGTCACCCCGTCGCGCAAGAGATAGGGAGCCAGCGGTCCGAACGTGTGCCAGGGCGTACGCGGATCCCTGTCGACGGGTTGATACGGCAGCGAGCCCGGATCGCGGGGGTCGGCGGACGTGACGCTCCGGACGGTGGCGGCGGACGCTGGAGGACGCGGTGATCGAGGTTGCATACGCCGACGCTAGGGAGCTTGGCCGGGCATCCGGAGCTCGTCGGAAGATCGGTGGAGAACCCGTCGTATTCCGCGCCTGTGGAGGAGAGACGGGAACCGCCAGGTTAAAAAAGGGGGGCCGCACCTATTGGGGGGAACAGGTGCGGCCACTGCGACGCATGATTGGGGGGAATCGTTTGCGCCGCACGCCAGAATTTATAAAATTCGGCCGTCCAACAGTCTACGCAGAATCGATGCAAACGCAAGTCTGTTCAGAGCCCGTCACCGGCACGTTGTAGAGTCAGGCAATGTCGCGCCACGACAGACAGATCAGCATCGCAAAGGAGCGGACAGCCTCCCCATGAGCAACACAATCGACAACCTGCTCCACGAAACACGACACTTCGCACCGACCGAGGAATTCGCCGCGAGCGCCGTCGCCGACCCGGAGCTCTACGAGAGTGCCGCACGCGACCGACTGGGCTTCTGGGCCGATCAGGCACGCGAGCTCGTCCACTGGCACAAGCCGTTCACGCGCACCCTCGACTGGTCGAACCCGCCCTTCGCGAAATGGTTCGACGACGGTGAACTGAACGTGGCGTACAACTGCCTCGACCGGCACGTGCTCGCCGGGAACGGCGACCGGGTCGCCATCCACTGGGAAGGCGAACCCGGCGACAGCCGCAGCATCACCTACGCCGAGCTGACCGCCGAGGTGAAGAAGGCGGCCAACCTGCTCACCAGCCTCGGCGTGCGGGCCGGCGACCGTGTCGCCATCTACCTGCCGATGATCCCCGAGGCCGTCATCGCCATGCTCGCCGTCGCCCGCATCGGCGCCGTCCACTCGGTCGTCTTCGGCGGATTCAGCGCCGAGAGCCTCCGCTCGCGCATCGACGACGCCGAGGCGAAGCTCGTGATCACCGCCGACGGCGGCTGGCGCAAGGGCAAGGTCTTCCCCCTCAAGAACGCGGTGGATGCGGCGATCGCCTCCGGTGACTCGACGGTCGAGCACGTGCTGGTCGTCAAGCGCGGCGAGAACGACGTCGAGTGGACCGAGGGACGCGACCTCTGGTGGCACGACGAGATCGCCCAGGTCGACGCCGACCACGTGGCCAAGGCGTTCCCGGCCGAGAATCCGCTGTTCATCCTCTACACGAGCGGCACGACGGGCAAGCCGAAGGGCATCCTGCACACCTCCGGCGGCTACCTCACCCAGGTCGCCTTCACCCACAAGAACGTCTTCGACCTGCATCCGGAGACTGACGTCTACTGGTGCAGCGCCGACGTCGGCTGGGTCACCGGCCACAGCTACGTGGTCTACGGACCGCTCGCGAACGGTGCGACCCAGGTGCTCTACGAAGGCACCCCGGACACCCCCCACCCCGGTCGCTGGTGGGAGCTGATCGAGAAGTACAAGGTGTCGATCTTCTACACGGCGCCCACGGCCATCCGGTCGTTCATGAAGCTCGGACGCCAGATCCCCCAGGGCTTCGACCTCTCGAGCCTGCGCGTGCTCGGGTCAGTGGGCGAACCCATCAACCCCGAGGCGTGGATGTGGTACCGCGAGGTCATCGGCGGCGGCACGGCGCCGATCGTCGACACCTGGTGGCAGACCGAGACCGGCGCCATCATGATCTCCGCACTGCCGGGCATCACGGCCACCAAGCCGGGAAGCGCCCAGGTCGCGCTGCCGGGCATCGAGATCGATGTGCTGGACGATCGTGGCGAGCACGTCGGGAACGGCAACGGGGGCCTGCTGGTCGTCTCCGAGCCGTGGCCGAGCATGCTGCGCGGCATCTGGGGCGACCCGGAGCGGTTCAAGGAGACCTACTGGGAGAAGTTCGGCGACAAGTACTTCGCCGGCGACGGCGCGCGACTCGACGAAGACGGCGACATCTGGCTGCTGGGCCGGGTCGACGACGTGATGAACGTCTCGGGCCACCGGCTCTCGACCGCCGAGATCGAGTCGGCACTGGTCGCGCATCCGCTCACCGCCGAAGCCGCGGTGGTCGGGGCAGCCGACGAGACGACCGGCCAGGCCGTCGTCGCGTTCGTGATCATCAAGCAGAACCAGCTCGAGGCGGCAGCGGCGACGGATGTGGCAGCCGAACTCCGCAGGCACGTCGCCGAGCAGATCGGCGCCATCGCACGCCCGCGCGAGATCTTCATCGTCGCGGAGCTGCCGAAGACGCGGTCGGGCAAGATCATGCGCCGTCTGCTGCGCGACGTGGCGGAGGGGCGCGAGGTCGGCGACACGACGACGCTCGCCGACACGGCCGTGATGAGCTCGATCCAGAGCAAGCTCAAGTAGCACGCTCACGTACCGGGCTCACGCAGCGGGCTCACGCAGCCGGCGAGCCCGGATGCACGAAGGGGCGGAGACATCGCACGATGTCCCGCCCCTTTCGCGTGCCGCTACTCGAACGAGAGGATCAGCTCCACCTCGACGGGAGAGTCGAGCGGGAGCACGGACACGCCGACCGCCGAGCGCGCGTGCACGCCCGCGTCGCCGAAGATCTCTCCGAGCACCTCGGACGCGCCGTTGATCACACCGGGCTGACCGGTGAACGACGGGTCGGAGGCGACGAAGCCGACGACCTTGACGATGCGGGTCACCCGGTCGAGGGAGCCGATGACGCTCTTGGCGGCCGCGAGTGCGTTCAGCGCGCAGGTGCGGGCGTACTCCTTGGCGTCGTCGGCCGGCACGAGACCGTGGCCGTCGCCGACCTTGCCGGTCGCCGGGAGCGCTCCGGACACCATCGGGAGCTGACCCGAGGTGTAGACGTGCGAGCCGTCGATCACGGCCGGCGTGTACGCGGCGACCGGAGGCACCACATCCGGAAGCACGATGCCCAGTTCGGCCAGGCGCGCCTCGACGTCGGCCATCAGGCGATCACCTCGTCGAGGACCGGGCGCTTGAAGTAGGCGACCAGGCCGCCCTCCGGGCCGGTCACGACCTGGACGAGCTCCCAGCCCTCCGAGCCCCAGTTGTTGAGGATCGCGGCGGTGTTGTGGATGATGAGAGGGGTCGTGAGGTATTCCCAGCGCGGCATTGTGCTCCTTGCGTTCGGGGGGTTTATCAGGTTCGTCACCTAACCTTGATCATATGTCTGCCAAAAAACCCCAGGCTAGAGGTCTGCTCGGAGCACTCGTCGCGTTCGTCGGCATGAGTGCCGTTGCAGGGCTTCTGGTGACGGCCGCCGTGACGCCCGCTATCGCGGTCACGGGCATGGCCGCCAATGACAGCATCGGCGTCTTCGAGGGCCTTCCAGAGTACCTGGCCGTCGACCAGCTCGCGCAGCCGACCACGATCTACGCCAAGAAGGGCACGCAAGACGTCGCCCTGGCCACCTTCTACGCCCAGAACCGGCTGCCGGTCACCTTCGACAAGATGTCGCAGGCGGCCAAAGACGCAGCGATCGCCGGCGAAGACCCCCGCTTCTACAGCCACGGCGGCGTCGACATCCAGGGCACCATCCGTGGTGTCCTGTCCACTGTCGTCGGCCACGACGTGCAGGGCGGCTCGTCCATCACCCAGCAGTACGTGAAGAACGTCCTGCTGCAGAAGTGCGAGGCCATGTCGGTCAAGACCGCAGAAGACAAGGTCGCCTACCAGAACTGCGTCGACGAGTCCACGGGCGTCAGCCCCGACCGCAAGGTCAAGGAGATGAAGCTCGCCATCGGCCTGGAGAAGAAGTACTCGAAGGACCAGATCCTCGAGGGCTACCTCAACATCGCCGGCTTCGGCGGCTCGGTCTACGGCATCGAGGCCGCGGCCCGCTACTACTTCGGGGTGAAGGCAATCCAGCTCACCCCCGCCCAGGCCGCCAGCCTGGTGGCCATGGTCAACGAGCCGACGTCGCTGAAGATCGACGACCCCACGAGCAAGACCAACGGCAAGGCCAACGGCTACAAGGCCAACAAAGACCGCCGCGACTACATCCTCGGCAAGATGTACCAGTACAAGAAGCTGACCAAGGCGCAGTACGACCTGGCCGTCAAGTCGCCGGTCACGCCGAAGATCTCGCCCTCGGTGCGCGGCTGCCAGACCGCAGGTCCCTCGGCCTACTTCTGCGACTACGTGCAGAGGATCTTCAAGAGCGACCCGTCGTTCGGCGCCGACCAGGACATCCGCACGAGCAAGTTCAACCGCGGCGGCTACAAGATCTACACCACGCTCGACCTCGATCTGCAGCAGGTCGCGCAGGACACCCTGAACAGCTATGTGCCGAAGACGTACGCGGAGGCCAACCTCGGTGGCGCGCTCGTCGGCGTCCAGCCGAACACGGGTCGAGTGCTCTACATGGCCCAGAACAAGGACTACAGCCAGGACCCCGACGTCCTCGCGTCCGGCGCGAACTACACCTCGGTGAACTACAACACCGACAAGAGCTACGGAGGCTCGTCGGGCTTCCAGGTGGGTTCGACGTACAAGGCGTTCACTCTGGCGGAGTGGCTGAAGCAGGGTCACTCGCTCTACGAGACGGTGAACTCCGGCGTGAAGACGTACGATCCGTCGACCTTCACCAACAGCTGCGGGTCGACCGCCGGCGCGCCCTACCGGCCCGCGAACGACGAGGGTGAGGGCGGCGGCCCGATGAGCGCGTACACGGCGACCGTCAACTCGGTCAACACCGCCTACGTCGCGATGGCCCACGAGCTCGACCTCTGCAAGATCCGCGACACCGCGGCCGCCTTCGACGTGCACCGGGCCGACGGCGGCGCCCTCGAGACGAACCCGGCCAGCGTGCTCGGCACCAACGAGATCTCACCCCTCGCCATGGCGACCGCCTTCGCCGGCATCGCCAACGGCGGCAAGGTCTGCACGCCGGTCGCGATCGACCGCATCCTCGACGGAACCGGCAAGCAGGTCGCTGCGCCGACGTCGAAGTGCACGCAGGCCGTCGACCCGCAGATCGCGGCGACCATGGCATACGCGCTCAAGGGCGTCATCGACCGCGGCACCGCTGCCGGCACCAACAGCACCGGCCGCGACATGCTCGGCAAGACCGGAACCACCGACGGCAACGAACAGATCTGGCTGATCGCAGCGACCACCAAGGTCGCCGGCGCCTATTGGGTGGGCAACATCGACGGTCACGCCTCGATGCGCAACATCTACCCGACGCACGGAAGCACGCCCGCGCGACTCCGTCCCGAGGTGATGAACACGATGATGTCCGCGGCGGTCACGCGCTACGGCGGCGACCCCTTCCCGTCACCGGACGACCGCCTCCTGCGAGGCATCCAGGTCACCGTCCCCGACCTGGCCGGCAAGTCGCCCGCCGACGCGAAGTCGATCCTCACGGGTCTCGGCCTCGAGTTCGCCGACGGCGGTCAGCAGGACGGCGTCCAGCCGGTCGGCACGGTCTCGTCCACCAACCCGGCGCCGGGCTCCAGCATCGGAAAGGGCTCGACGGTCACGGTCTACACCAGCAACGGATCGATGGTCGCGCTGCCGAACGTCGTCGGGCAGAAGGTCTCCGATGCCCAGAAGACGCTGGCCGGCTTCTCCGTGTCCATCTCGGGCGGCGGCAAGGGCGACGACACCGTCCAGTCGATGTCACCGGCAGCGGGAACGCCGGTGAAGACCGGCTCGAAGGTGACGTTGACCGCGAAGGCGTCAGCACCGATACCGAAGCCGGAGCCGAGCAAGTAGTGGCACGTGCATCCGGGATGCACGCGGCGGGCACCGCACTCACGGTGCTCGCTGCCGCCGGCGCAGCGGCGTTCGCCTGGGGCTCCCTGGTGGAACGCCGACTGTTCACCCTGCGCCGGGTGACGGTGCCGGCGCTGCCGCCGGGGTCGGACCCGATCGCAGTGCTCCACCTGTCCGATCTGCACATGGCCCCGTGGCAGCACGACAAGCAGGAATGGGTGCGATCTCTCGCCGCCCTCGAGCCCGACCTCATCGTCGACACCGGAGACAACCTCGGGCACGCCGACGGGCTCTCCGGGATCCGGCGCGCATTCGAGCCGTTCCGGGGCATCCCCGGCGTCTTCGCCCACGGGTCGAACGACTACTACGGTCCGCAGGTCAAGAATCCGTTCAAGTACTTCATGGGGCCGTCCAAGACCGGATCCTCCACGGCGCCCCGACTCGACAACGCCGCTCTCACTGCATACTTCGACGACCTCGGCTGGCTCGACCTCAACAACGCGGCCGGCGCGATCGACGTGAACGGCACCCACCTCGAGCTGTTCGGCGTCAACGACCCGCACATCGGGTTCGACCGGGTCGAGGCGATCCCCGGCGCCCTCGACGAGCTGCGGGAGAACGATCCGTACTCCGACGACGCGATGTGGCCGCAGGACACGCCTCGGGCCGAGCGGCCCACCGTCACCCTCGGTGTGACCCACTCCCCCTACCGCCGCGTGCTCGACGCCTTCGTGACCTACGGCGCCTCGATGATCTTCGCCGGCCACACCCACGGCGGCCAGGTCTGCGTGCCCGGCTTCGGCGCGCTGGTGACCAACTGCGACATCCCGCGCTCGCAGGTGAAGGGCCTCAGCATCTGGCGTCACGCGTTCCGCTCGGCCTTCCTCAACGTCTCGGCGGGCCTCGGAACCTCGATCTACGCGCCGGTGCGCTTCGCGTGCCGTCCCGAAGCGACGCTCGTCACCCTGACCGCCTCGGCCTGACGG
This sequence comes from Leifsonia sp. NPDC058248, assembly GCF_042881905.1. Classification (NCBI taxonomy): domain Bacteria; kingdom Bacillati; phylum Actinomycetota; class Actinomycetes; order Micrococcales; family Microbacteriaceae; genus Leifsonia; species Leifsonia sp. NPDC058248. Next base: position 150,047 of record NZ_JBHVXB010000003.1, on the reverse strand, counting down.
GCGTCCTGCACACACCGGATGGTCAGCGACGCCCCTCAGCCTCGTGTATTCTTATTGAGGCCCTCGGGCCATCGGGGTGTGGCGCAGCTTGGTAGCGCGCTTCGTTCGGGACGAAGAGGTCGCAGGTTCAAATCCTGTCACCCCGACACGACAAAGCCGGAACGCGATTGCGTTCCGGCTTTCGTGTTTCCGGGCCCAGAACCCGTGGCCTACGCGAGCACCTCGCGCACGACCTCCAACGACCGCACCCGGCCGTCGATCGTGGCGGCGGCCGACGACACCATCAGCTCGTCGACCCGGGTGGAGGCGAGCAACGCCTCCAGCCGCGACTTCACCTCGTCGGGCGTGCCGATGGCCTGGCGGGCGTTGCGGGCGGCGATGAACTCCTCCTCGAGCGGGGAGAACTCGTAGGCGAGGGCCTCCTCGATGCTCACAGGCTGCGGCTTGGCCCCCTGGCGCATCCGCAGGAACGACAGCTGGCCGGGCAGGGACAGCGCCCGCACCACCTCGGGATCGTCGTCGGAGATCACGTTCACGGCGATCATCGAATGCGGCTCCGCCAGGCTGTCGCTCGGCTCGAACCGGCTCCGATACAGGTCGAGCGCCGCCTCGGTGTTGTCGCCCGCGAAATGGTGCGCGAACGCGAACGGCAGACCGAGCGCCGCCGCGACCTGGGCGCTGTAGCCGCTGGATCCGAGGAGCCAGAGCTGCGGAGCATCCCCGAGCCCCGGCACAGCGGTGATGGTGTGCATCGGGTTGGCGTCGCTCATGCCGCCGTGGAAGAAGCCGATGAGGTCGAGCAGCTGCTGAGGGAAGTCTTCGACACCGAGGCCCTCCGGACTGCGCCGCAGGGCCATGGCGGTGGCGCCGTCCGTCCCGGGCGCCCGGCCGATGCCGAGGTCGATACGGTCGCCGTAGAGCGCGCGGAGGGTGCCGAACTGCTCGGCGACGACCAGGGGCGCATGGTTCGGCAGCATCACTCCGCCGCTTCCGACCCGGATGCGCGACGTGGCGGCCGCGATTCCGGCGATCAGCACGGCGGGAGCGCTCGAGGCGATAGCGGGCATCCCGTGGTGCTCGGCGACCCAGAAGCGCTGGTAGCCCAGCGACTCGGCAGCCTGTGCCAACCGGATGCTGCCGGCGACGGCGTCGGCGTTGCTGCCGCCGGAAGGGCGGCTCGCCATATCGAGGACGTTCAGCGGAACACGGGTTTCAGTACTCACCCCTAGGGCAACCAGCACGGGGCCGCGATGATTCCACCGGATGCTCCGCAGCGCGCAAACGCCCGCCCCGCAGAGAGGGAGGGCGTCCGGCCTGGGCTCGTGAGAGCCGGGTCAGGGGTTGGCGTGACGACGGCGTGCCGCAGCCACGATGACGAGGGCGATCAGGCCGAGGACGACGAGCGCTCCGCCGATCCAGGCGATGTACGAGGCGACCACCGACCCGGTCGACGCGATCGTGCTCGAACCGGTGGCGCTCGTCGACGATCCGTCGCCGCTCGCGGACGCTCCGGCCGATGCGTCGGCGGGGACCACGGTCACGGTCGCGGCGGCGTCCGCGTGACTCGTCTCGCCGGTGCCGGTGACCGTATATGCGCCGCTCGCTTCACTGGGGACGGTGATCTGCAGCACGGCTCCGCCGTTGCTGGAGGAGATCTTGGTGGCGTGGGCGCTGCTGGTACCGGTCCGGTAGGAGGCGAGGCTCGCGTCGGCGCCGTTCTCGCCGGAGACCGTGTAGGCCACCGATTCGGAGGGCTGGAACGTCCCGGAGCTGCACGTGAGCGTTGTCGTGCCCCCGGCCACTACGGTGATGGGACTGATGCTGCAGGATCCGCCCTTGGTGTAGGGCTCCGCGTTGGCGGCGGCCGGCGCCGCGAGAGCGACGGCAGCTCCGAGGAGTAACGCCACGACGAGTTTCTTGCGCATTCGGAAGCCTTTCGCAGCCCGGTCTATCCCGGGGACATCAATGTGATTATTTCTCACTTTACTGTCTGGCCGCAGTCGAGAGCAATGATCGACGCGCCGAACTGACCCCCCACATCGGGGGTCGCGTTCGTCGCGTGGATCGTCGGTGTCACCGTGACCGCTGCACCCGCGACGTTCTGCTTCACGTTGAGCAGGTCGACCTTCACGGCCTTCGACTGACCGGGCGCGAGCTCCACCGTGAAGACGCTCACCGGCCTCCCGGAGTCGGTGCCTGCGATGGTCGGGTAGTCGGCCGTTCCGCTCCTGGTGGCGGTCAGCAGGCCGTCCTGAGGCCCGTACACGGCCACCCTCGTCCGGATGTGACCCGCCGGCACGCCGTAGGTCCCGTTCCCCGTCACGTAGGCCGGCAGCCTCGTCGCGGCATCCAGCGGCGCTTCGTTCGTCAGCGTGACCGTGACCTGGGTGCTCGGCTTTCCGTCGATGCGGCAGACGGCGCTGCCGACCTCGATCTCGGTCCGCAGGTAGTAGTCCATCTTCGCGCCGGTGGCGTCGTTGAAGTACACCCCGATGCCGGCACTGGACGGGGTCGAAGCCGGCAGCGTGCCGGCGAGCGTCGTCGAGTCGAGCACCTTCTGCTCCCCCGGATGCGCGCTCCAGACGAGCATCCGCCGCTCCGTCGCCGAGTGCACGAACGCGGACATGAGCGCTGCGCCGTCGGCCGAGCCCGTCGCGACCTTCTCGAACACCGCTTTGGCCGCGGCCGAGAAGAACGCGTCCTGCTGAGCGGGGTCGGACCAGCGCTGGTAGACGTCGCTCAGCAGCAGGGGAACCGCGTTCTTCGACGACAGGACGTCGCCGCTCGGCAGAGTCACCGGCCCCGTCACCTGGAGGATGTAGCTGAGCGCGACGGGGTCGATCGTGACGACGCCGTCGATATGCCCCCCGGCCTTCGCCGTCCACATTGCACTCGCGGTTCGCGCCGCGAGCGGGAAGTCGGGGGTCAGGTTCACGTCCTGGATGTAGCGGCCCAGCAACGGGCCGTACAGGCCCTGCGTGGCGGCCGGGATGACGGAGACGGGCGCCTCGAACGGGACGAGGCTGGTGCCGGACACCTGCTCCCCCAGTGAGATCTTGCCGTGGTCGGCGCGGATCAGCGCCAGCGCTCCCACCAGACCGCCCGTGGCGCGCAGCTCAGCCGGGTTCTGCGCGAGCAGCAGGTAGGTACGCGGACCGCCCGCTCCGAGCATCCCGGGCAGAAGGCGTGCGCTGTTGCCGACGGCGTCGACGGCGGGCTTCGCGCTCGCGAGCATCGTCCGGAGGTGGTCGACCGCGTCGGCCACAGGACCGAGCGTCGCGCCGGTGTCGATGCGGTCGACCGATGCTGCTGCGGCGTCGAACGCGCTCTGCGCGCGGATGACGACCGGTTGCACCTTGCTGAGCGGAGCCAGGTCGATCGCGCCCTTCACCGGCTTGATCCGGGCCGGGTCGACGTCGTGAGCGACGCCGACGAGGGGCAGGATCGCGTGCACCGCGATGGTGTCGGTGGCGGCCGCCGCGATGCGCACGGCGGTGAGGTTCGGTCCGGCGAACGGCACGAGTTCGGCTGCGCGCCAGATAGGGTCGTCGGTGTAGGACGCAGCCTTGTCGGCATGCCGGCGAAGCTCCTTCGCCGCAGCGGCCGCAGCCGGGAGGTCGCCTGACGTGATCGACGACTGGACGGTCTTGGCGTAGGGCAGCGCGCTCTGCAGCTCGTTCTTCGCGAGCAGACCCCGGATGCCCACCCATCCCGCCCCGATGATCAGCACCAGCACCACGCCGGCGACCGACCAGAGGACGATCCGGCGCGTGCGCCCGGGGAGCCGATCGCGCGGCGCGGAGTACCGTCGCGCGCGCGGGTCGCCGGAATAGGGAGAGGCCATGGCCCTAATCTAACAATTCCTCACTTTTTTTGGGTGACCATTCGCACCCGCGAACGCGGAGGAGCTGCCGGACTCAGCGACCGAGGCCGCGATACTCCCAGCCGGCGTCGCGCCAGGCGACCGGATCGAGGCTGTTCCGGCCGTCGATGATGCGCTTGCCGCCCACCAGATCGGCGATGGCCGCCGGGTCGAGCCCGACGAACTCGGGCCACTCGGTGAGGAGCACGACGACATCCGCGCCGCGCAGCGTCTCCCGGATCGAATGCTCGTAGGTGAGGTGCGGGGCGCGCATCCGGGCTCTCTCGATCGCCTGCGGATCGGTCGCCACGACGAGCGCGCCCGCCTCCGCCAGCCGGAGGGAGACCTCGAGGGCCGGGGAGTCGCGCACGTCGTCCGAGTGCGGCTTGAACGCCAGACCGAGCATCGCGACCCGCTTTCCGGTGACGTCGCCGCCGAGCGCCTCGGACACCAGCTCAACGACCCGGGTGCGGCGGCGCAGGTTGATCTTGTCGATCTCGCCGAGGAAGGCCAGGGCCTCGCCTTTGCCCAGCTCGCGCGCCCGGGCGCTGAACGCCCGGATGTCCTTGGGCAGGCATCCGCCGCCGAAACCGACACCGGCGTTGAGGAAGCGCCGGCCGATCCGGTTGTCGTGGCCGATCGCGTCGGCCAGCTTGGTGACGTCGGCGCCGGTGGCCTCCGCGATCTCCGCCATCGCGTTGATGAACGAGATCTTGGTCGCCAGGAACGCGTTGGCCGACACCTTCACGAGCTCTGCCGTCGCGTAGTCGGCCACGATCACCGGCGTCCCCGCCGAGACCGGGCTCGCATACACCTTGTCGAGCACGCGGGCGGCACGCTCGCCGGCTTCTCCGTCCGGGACGCCGTAGACCAGACGGTCAGGCGTGATCGTGTCCTGCACAGCGAAGCCCTCGCGCAAGAACTCGGGGTTCCACACCAGCGTCGCCCCCGGCACGGCGGCCTCGATCTGCATGGCCAGGCGTGCGGCCGTCCCCACCGGGACCGTGCTCTTGCCGACCAGCAGGTCCCCGGGCTTCACGTACTCGAGCAGCGAGGTGAACGCCGCGTCGACGAAACGCATGTCCGCCGCATCCCCGTCGGCGACCTGCGGGGTCCCGACGGCCACGAAGTGCACGTCGGCGGTGGCTGCGTCGGCGAAGTCGGTGCTGAAGCGCAGGCGGCCACCGGCCAGACCGGCGCGGAGGATCTCGGGCAGACCCGGCTCGAAGAACGGGGCCTCACCGGCCGCCAGTTGCGCGATCTTCGCCTCGTCCACGTCGATTCCGACGACGTCGTGACCCATTTCGGCCATCGAGGCCGCGTGCACGGCCCCGAGGTATCCACATCCGATGACTGAGATTCTCATGCGTCAGCTGAAGTCCACATCCGGTTCACTCGAGTAGACGGCTGACTCCAGCGGCCAGCGTCCGTTGTTCAAGACGCCCTGGCTCTCCTGCAGATAGCAGGATCCGCAGAGCGATTCGTAGCTCACAGAGGCGCCGTCGATGGCGACCTGGTCGCCGTCGAACACGTACACGCCGTCGACCTTGCGCGCGTTGAAGATCGCCTTGCGGCCGCAGCGGCAGATCGTCTTCAGCTCTTCGAGGCTGTGTGCGATCTCGAGAAGGCGCCGGCTGCCGGGGAAAGCGACGGTCTGGAAGTCGGTGCGGATGCCGTAAGCGAGCACCGGAATGTTCTCGAGCAGCGCGATCCGGAGCAGATCGTCGACCTGGCCCTCGGTGAGGAACTGCGCCTCGTCGACGAGGAGCGCGCTCACATCGCGGTCGAAACGCTTGATCGTGCGCTCGCGGTGCTGCTGGAACCTGCCGTACGCGTCGGTCTCCGGCGCGATGAGGAAGTCGACATCACGGGTGACGCCGAGGCGCGACAGGATGCCCAGATCGCCTTTGGTGTCGATCGACGGCTTCGCGAGCAGCACGCGGTGACCGCGCTCTTCGTAGTTGTAGGCCGCCTGAAGCATCGCGGTGCTCTTGCCGCTGTTCATCGCGCCATAACGGAAATACAGTTTTGCCACGCGACGATCCTATGGGTTTCCGCCTGAACGGTTGCGCAGGCGCGTCAGGTGAGGTAGCCGTCCTCGGCTGCGCGGCGGATCAGGTCGGCCCGTGAGCTCGTCGGCCTGCCCACTCTGCCGTACTTCTCCCGCACCCTGCGGAGGTAGGTCTTCGCCGTCTCGTACTGCACGTTCATCTCCCGCGCCACCTCCGACGTGGTCCGGCCGTCCGCGTACAACGTGAGCGCGTGCAGCTCGCCGTCGCTGAGGCGCGGCTTCGCGGCCTCCGGGATCATCGGCCGGGGACGCCACGCCGTCTCGGCCGGTGAGGATGCGGATGGTGCAGCCGCCGGGTGCCCGGGCGTGCCACGCCCCATCGCGGTGAGCGCCGCATCCAGAACCTCGATCATCGGCTGGGTCTTGGTGAGGTAGGCGACGGCGCCGGCCGCCAGCGCGGCATCCCGGTCGGCTTGTGAGTCGACGGCGCTCAAGACGATCACCTTCGCTCCGGCCGCCCGGCAGGTTCGCACCCGGGCGCCGATCGAGACGGATTCGCGCAGCTGCAGGTCCATGATCACCAGGTCAGTGGGGAACGCGTCGCTGTGGACGAGTTCGAGCCAGGTGCTGGCGCGCAGCACGAGGTCGAACTCGGGGGCGTGCTTCTCGATCCAGCTCGCGAGACTGTCGAGCAGGAGCTCGTGGTCGTCGAGGAGGGCAAGCCTGATAGGCGGAAGGGAGTTCGCTGTGGTGCTCATCGTTTCTCACCCCCAGGGTACGAGAACCGGAGCGTGAGCACCCCGTTCGACACTCTCAACGACGCGGCCATGCCCACGCTGCGGAGGGCGCTGAGGAACGGCACGAGCTCGCGACGCAGCCGACGCCGGGTCTCGGTGATGCGGCAGGTGAGGGCGAACGACGGATGCGACGGGTTCGTCGCCGCGATGCGCACCGTCGCCGGGTCGAGACCGGGAAGCTTGGCGAGCGTGCCCACGATGGCCCCGACGATGGCGCGCTGGTCGTCGCTCAGGACGCGCTCCAGACGGTCGGGGTCGGACACGCGCGCGACCGCATGGGCGGCTCGAGCTTCCTCGCCGCGCGGGGCGAGCAGGTGCGCCAGCATCTCCCCCAGCCACGACCGGTCCACTGCGGCGACGGAGGCGGTGCGGAGCGCGAGCGCGAGGATTCTCGCCCGCGCGGCGTCGGCCTGGGTCAGGTCGCCGCGGCGCAGCAGGTCGGCGAGGAACGGCACGGTCGCCTCGTTGAGCGTGGTGATCGTCTCCTGGTTCACCATTCGCCGCGCCGTCTCGCGCAGCTCCGGCTCCAGCCTGGCCTGGCCGGCCCGGGCCACCTCGCGCCAGGAGAGGGTCTCGCCCGTCATGGTCCAGGCGTAGCCGCAGCCTCCGAGGGCGAGAGCGACGATCGGGGTGGCGGCCACCGTCGCGTAGACGAGCGGTTCGTTCGAGATGGTGAGGAACGGCGCCTGGAACGCCGCCACCAGGCCGAGCACCACCCCCGCCGCTGCGGCGACCACGATCACCTCGGAGTTCGGCCGGTAGAGCGCCATCGTGGTCAGGAAGACCGCGACCGCGATCTGACCCCAGTCGTCCTGGATCCGCTCGTTGTGCCCCCACATCGACGCGGAGAAGAGGACGGCGGCGACGACGGTCACGCCCACGACCGACAGGTGCGACCACCTGCCGAACGGGGTGAGTCCGGGGAGGGTCCGGAGCGAGTAGACGACGCCGGCCAGGACGAGCAGCCCCACAGCCGACCAGGCGAGCGGAACGTCGACGATCTCACCGAGGTGCGTGATCGTCGAGTACACCGCGTAGGCGAGCGCAACGAGACTGAGAGTCGGCACGAGCAGCCACGCCGATTGCACGCCGAGTGGGTCGAGCCGTTGCGGCGTGCGCTCGAACGGGACAGTGCGCAGTCGGAGGATCGCGGCGTCGTCGAGGGCGCTCATGTCGCGATCTCCGCGTCGACGTCGCCCACCGGGACGATCAGCATGACCGTCGTGCCGATGTCCGGGCTGGAGAAGATGGTGACGGTGCCGCCCACGCGCTCGATCCGGTCGTTCACCGATTGGCGGAGGCCGAGGCGGTCGGAAGCGGTCGACGAGGGCACGAAGCCGCGTCCCGCATCCACGACCATCACCGTGACGGCGTCGTCGGACGCCGAGATCGCCACCTCGGCGGTCGGGCTCCCGGAGTGACGCAGCACGTTGACGAGGCATTGGCGGGCGGCGAGACCGACAGCCCGCCGGCGTTCGGGACCGAGCCTGCCGAGAGCGTCGCGGTCGCCCGAGAGGTCGACGGCGAGTCCCTCGTCGCGCGCGAGCTCGATGGCCTCGAGGAGCTCGCTGTCGAACCAGGACTGCCCGGGGGTGCCGGAGGCTCCGGGGGTGCCGGGGGCTCCGGGGGTGCCGGGGGCTCCGGGGGTGTTTGCGGCTCCGGTGGCTACAGGCGCGTCTGCTCCGAGCATCCGGTCGTCGGGTCGGGGGTCGGCCGTTTCGCCCGCAGCGCCACCGGGGGACGCGTTGACGACCGCGCCTCGATCTTGTCCGAGGCTGCGCAGGTCGACTTCGATGCGTGTGCGCAGGCGGGGTGGGAGGGGCCCCGGTTCGGCGTTGGCGACGGCCAGCAGCTCGCTCAGCACGGTGTCGTGCAGTTCGGCGGTCGAGTCGGCGATCAGGTCGCGGCGCAGCTCGATGAGCCGGAGGTCGCGCACCGATCGGTGGATGGCGGACTGCGTGCGGCTGCGGGTCCCGCGGGTGAGGCCGTCGAAGGTGAGGACCCCGACGAGGAGGAGGTAGGCGCCGAGGGAGATGGCGTCGGTGCGGAACACGCGGCCCGCTGTCGCCGCTGCGAGCATGACGGCGAATTCTGCGAGCGCGAAGCCGGCGGTCGCCCACAGGATGCCCGCGAAGGCGCCGGTGCCCGTGCCGCCGACCAGTGTCATGGCAACGATCGGCAGGGCGATGACGAAGAGGTTGGTGTCGTGATAGCTCGGCGTCGCGCCGAGGAGCGCGAGCACGTAGAAGTAGGTGCACACCGTGCCGACGAGGAGGTAGGCGATAGTGAGCGCAACGGTGCGGCGCCGGCCGAGGAAAGCGAGCAGGGCGATCATCGGCACCAGGGCGACGATGGCGAGCCACGCGTACGGGTCGCGCGCTCCGACGCTCGTCGCGACCACGTTGACGAGCGCGGCGCCGAGGCAGACGAAGCCGGCCCAGCGCGCTCCGGCGGCGAGCGCGCGAGAGTTGGCCACGCGCGAAAGGTGACTCGGCAAGCCGAGGGACATGGCGTGGCACCCCCTTGTCGATCACGTCGGTACCAGGGGGGATTATGCCATTCAAAGCGCCTTCCGCGTACCCCGAATGTTCGCTTTATGTACCCCGGCCCATGCGCACACCGTCCGGGTACCCGGCCGAACGCCTCAGAACAGTGTCGGCTGAACCCCCAATGTCGTGACCCCGACGGCGTCGCCGCTGACTTCTTCGGCGATCACGCCTGCCGTCAACCCGGCGGTGACCCGCCGCTCGCCCTCCCCGTCGCGCATCATGCCGAGCGCTGTCGAACGCACCCCGCCGGTCACCGGGTCCTCCTGGCCGCGCTCGAGCCCGTGCGCCCGGATGAGCGGCTTGATCTTGGCGGCCAGCCAGGTGCGGTACTCCTTGGGCGCATGTGCTCCCCCGCCGTACATGCGGCGGTACTGCGGCAGCAGCTCAGGATGCTCCCGAGCGAGCCACAGGTAGTACCACTCCTTCACCCCCGCCTTCAGATGGAGCGCCGTGTAGAGGACCGACGTCGCACCGGCCCCCTTCGCCTGGCGGAGTGCCTCGTCGAGGTGCGCCCTGGTATCGGTGAGGTACGGAAGGATCGGCATCAGGAAGACCGAGCAGTCGAGGCCGTGCTCTCGCACCGCGGTGACGGTGGCCAGGCGTGCCTTCGTGGTCGGCGTGCCCGGCTCGACCGACTGCTGCAGGTCATCGTCGTAGACCGCGATGGACATCGCGAGGTCGACGGGAACGCGCGTCGCCGCATCTGCCAGCCGGTCGAGGTCGCGCCGCAGCAGCGTCCCTTTGGTCAGGATGCTGAACGGCGTGCCCGTGTCGGCGAGCGCATCGATGATGTCCGGCATCAACGCGTAGCGGCCCTCGGCGCGCTGGTAGGGATCCGTGTTCGTGCCGAGCGCAACCGGGTGGTGTCCCCAGCTCGGCTTCATGAGCTCTTTGCGCAGCACCTCGGCCACGTTGACCTTGACGATGATCTCGTTGTCGAAGTCCTTGCCCGAGTCGAGCTCGAGGTAGGAGTGGGTGGGCCGGGCGAAGCAGTTGTGGCTCACGACACCGTTCGCGATGAAGTCTCCCGTGCCGGTGGTGAGATCGATCATGTCGATCGTCTCCCCCGTGTCTTCGATGGACACGATCTGAAGCTTCGCATCGGACTTCACCGCTGCGCCCGTGATGTCGAGCTTGCGTGTGATCGCCGGCTGAGCCAGCCGGAAGAATCGCGACCGCATCGGAAGACCGCCGACGACGCGCACCTGCCGGACGCCGGTCGGGTTCGGCGGCTCGACGACGTGTGCGATCCCGAGGGCGTTCATCGACGAGACGATCTGACCGATCATCCGTGCGTCACTGTTCGAGATGCGGAGCACACCGCGCAAGCAACTGCCTTCTGCGTCGAACACTCCGCCGAGGAAACCGGCGTGCCAGGAGTCCGACGCGTCGTCAGGCCATTCCACGAGATCCGTGATCGAGCGGAAGTGGTCGGCACGGCCGGTGTGGATCGCCGTCATCGCCCGCCGGGTCTCGGTTGCGACCGTGAACGGTCGCGTGTGCGTCGGCACACCGGCGAGTTGCAGGTACAGCCGAGATCGGTTGAGCGCCTCGGCGTCAGCGAGCGCGAGTCGGAAATGACGTGCCTTGTAGACCCTGCCGTCGCGCCTCGGGTAGTCCTTCGACAGCATCATTCCGTGACCGCGGATCATGCCGCAGAGGTACCCGCGACGGAAATCGTCGTGAAGCACGCTCGAACCGTCGTCGGACGCGAGTGCTCCGAGCCCGAAGCCCATGAGTTTGTCGTTCGTTGTGAGGTGCGGGCGCCGGTCTGAGCCGCCTCCGGTGCCGGTGACGTGCTTCCAGCCGCGCTCGGTGAGGAATCGGTGGCTGCCACTCGTGACCAGCTCGGTGCCGTCGGCGAGGGTCACCCGGAAGGCGCGCTTGCGCGTGGCCCAGTGGGCGTGCACCGTCGTCGGCACATACCGCCGGTACCGACCGCGGGAGTCGGTTCCCATGATGCTCTCGCCGACACGGACATCCCACAGCGGCTTCTGGCGTCCATCCGCCATCAGGATGAGAGTCTCGGGGGCCGCGCAGTACACACAGGCATGCGAGCATCCACGATAGGGATTGATCGTCCAGCCGAACGGCATCGGCCCGCCGCCACCCGGGATCTTGTTCAGCGCCGACTTCGCGAGGACCTCGTGGAAGGTGATCCCCGCGAATTCCGGCGTGCGCACCGAGCGCACGAGGTTGTTGAGCCGCGCGAGCCCGGGCAGCGTCGACGGCTCTTCTGCCGTGAGTTCCTGACCGCTCCATCTCATGGATTCATTCGAACATATGTTCGAATCTTAAGCAAGCCTGCCCTCCGCCATCTCCACGCGCTCACCACTCCAGTTTCTGCGCAGCCAGCGGTCATGGCTCGCCACGACCACCGCCCCCGGATACCCGCCCAGCGCCTCCTCCAGTTCGGTCGCGAGCGACAGCGAGAGGTGGTTCGTCGGCTCGTCGAGCAGGAACACGTGCGGCGGCTTCGCGAGGATGAGTGCCAGCGCCAGACGACGCTGCTGCCCGATCGACAGCCGGCCGACCGGGCGGTCGACGTCGCGCGGTGCGATCAGCCCCAGCCCGATGAGCGGCGTGGCCTCGGCCCGGCGCTCCCCGAGCTGCTCCTCGTAGATCCTGCGAGGGCTGGCCGATGGATCCGCGAACCGCACATCCTGTTCGAGCAGGCCGACCCGCAGGCCCTTCCGTCGCGTGACCGCACCGGAGTCGAGGGCCAGCCGTCCGGCGATCGCCGTGAGCAATGTCGACTTCCCGGCTCCGTTGTGCCCGGTGATCAGGATGCGCGACTGAGGCTCGACACGGAAGGAGCCCACGTCGAGGCGGCCGGCCAGCCGGGCATCCGTCACCTGCACCAGAAGGCCGGTGTCGTCGCCCAGCGCGTGCGATCCGGTCGGGATGCCCGCGAAGCTGAGCACGGCCGGAGGCTTGCGCACCTGATTCTCCTTCAGCTCGTCCAGCCGACCGGAGGCGTTCTTGATCCTCCGGCTGATCTGCCGGTCGAGGGCGCCGCCCTTGACCGACTTGACGAACTTGTCGTTGTCACGCACCTTCCCGCTCCAGGCGATGCTGCGCGCGGTGACGTCCACCGCATGCTTGAGCGCTTTGAGCTCGTCCTGCTCCTCGGAGAACTGCTTCTCCCAGCGCGCACGTTCGTCCGCCTTCGCGGCGAGGTACGCGCTGTAACCTCCGCCGAAGACGGTCGTGCCCGACCGCGACGGATCCAGGTCGACCAGGCCCGTCGCGACCGCGTCGAGGAACGCGCGGTCGTGACTGGCGAACACCACCGGACCCCGCCACGCCGCCAGTTGCCTTTCGAGAAAGGCCGCCGCGTCGTCGTCGAGGTGGTTGGTGGGCTCGTCGAGGAGAAGAGCGTCCGGCCGCTCCAGCAGCAGCGCGGCCAGTGCGAACCGGCTCCGCTGGCCGCCGGAGACCTCCGACAGCTTGCGCTCGAGCGGGATGGCGCCGACGCCGAGGCCGTCGAGGAGCTCGTCGCGGCGGGCATCCACGCTCCACACTTCGGCGCGCTCGGCATCGTCGAGCGCGGCCTCGTACTCCGCGGACGCCGACGGGTCGTCACCGGAGAGCGCCGACGCCGTGCGTTCGAGTGCGCGCTCGATCGCGCGGACCTCGGCGAGGGCGCTCTCGATCATCGAGGCGAGCGTGTCAGCGGGGTCGAATCTCACCTCCTGCCAGAGGATTCCGGTGCGCGCCGGACGCGCGAGCGCTCCCGCGTCCGGGGTCTCGGCACCCGCGAGGATGCGCAGCAGCGTCGACTTGCCCACTCCGTTCTCGCCGATCAGCCCGAGGCGAGTGCCGGGGGCGACAGCGAGCGACACGTCGGTGAGCACACGACGCTCGCCGTAGCTCTGCGAGACGCCGTCGGCTTTGAGGTAGGCGGCGACGCGGGAGCCGCCGTCGGATCGGTCGAGAGTTCTTGCTGCTGTCGGTGGTGGGGTCGTTCGGGTCATGAGAACCGCCTTTCGAGCGCTCCGAGGAGCCGGTTCCCGCCGGGCATGACCGTCGACAGCCGCGCCGGAGCGCTGAAGGGCGATGATCGGATGACCATCTGGCTATGTCGGCGGCGCCACGATGTCGGCAATGGACATCGTCAGGTCGAGCCTCGGGCGCGGGACGAAAGGAGATTCTCACTTCATAGCGACGACGACGTTAGCAGGGGCGTCGCCGTCGTGTCCAGCCAGGTCGCCGGTTCCCTGCAACGTTTCTCCACAGGCGAGCGCGTCGGCGGGGACGTGAGTTGTCGCAAAGTGTCGTTATGAGGGCGGAATCCGGCCTCATAACGACATTTTGGGGCAACTCAACGCGGTGACGCCGCGCGGGGCGGGTCAGCGGGTCAGCTGCAGCGTTTTCGCCGTCGCCGCCATGACCTTCTCGGCCTCGGCCGGACGGTCGTTCAGCGTCCTGCCCATCGTCGGGATCAGCTTCGTGAGCGTCGGGACCCAGCCCTCGTACTGCTCCGGGAAGCAGCGCTTCAGCACGTCGAGCATGATCGGCACCGCCGTGGACGCACCCGGCGACGCTCCGAGGAGACCGGCGATCGAGCCGTCGGCCGACGAGATGACCTCGGTGCCGAACTGCAGCACGCCGCCCCTCTTGTCGTCCTTCTTCATCACCTGCACGCGCTGGCCGGCGGTGATGAGCTCCCAATCCTCGCTCTTGGCCGTCGGCATGAACTCCTGCAGGGCCTTCAGCTTCGTGGCGCGCCCGGCGAGCAGCTCGCCGACCAGGTACTTGATGAGGTCGAAGTTGTCTTTGGCGACGGCGAGCATCGGGATGAGGTTTCCCGGCCGCACCGAACCGGGCAGATCCCACCAGCTGCCGGTCTTCAGGAACTTCGGGCTGAACCCGGCGTACGGGCCGAACAACAGCGACGCCTCGCCGTCGACCACGCGCGTGTCGAGGTGTGGCACCGACATCGGCGGTGCGCCGACCGCAGCCTTGCCGTACACCTTGGCCTGGTGCTGGGCGACGATCTTCGGGTCGCTCGTGCGCAGGAACTGCCCGGAGATCGGGAACCCGCCGAAGCCTTTGATCTCGGGGATGCCCGCCTTCTGCAGCAGGTGCAGCGCGCCTCCGCCGGCGCCGACGAACACGAATCGGGCGGTGACCTCGTGGGGGGTGTGACCGACCTCGTGGCGCACCTTGAGGCGCCAGAGCCCGTCGCGGGTGCGCTTGATGCTGCGGACCCGGTGATTCAATGCGATGCTCGCGCCGCGGTTCGAGAGGTTGTCGACGAGGGCGCGCGTGAGCGCGCCGAAGTCGACGTCGGTTCCGGATGCTGCGCGCGTGGCGGCGATGCGCTGCTTGGCGTTGCGCTTCTTGGTGAGCAGCGGAGTCCATTCGCCGAGCACCGCCGGATCTTCGGTGTACTCCATGTCGGAGAACAGCGGCTGGTCTTTGAGCGCCTCGTAGCGCTTGCGCAGGTAGCGCACGTTGTCGCGTCCGCGCACGAACGTCATGTGCGGGGTGGAGTTGATGAACGTGTGCGGCTCGGGCAGGTCTCCGGACGCGACCAGGCTGGCCCAGAACTGGCGGCTGAGCTGGAACTGCTCGTTGATGCTGATCGCCTTGGCCGGGTCGACCGATCCGTCGGGCGCCTGCGGCATGTAGTTGAGCTCGCAGAGCGCGGCGTGGCCGGTGCCCGCGTTGTTCCAGGGGTTCGAGCTCTCCTGGGCCACCTCGCCCAGGTTCTCGTACAGGCGGATGGTCCAGTCGGGCTGTACACGCTGAATGAGGGCTCCGAGCGTGGCGCTCATGATGCCCCCGCCGATCAGGACGACGTCGATGGGAGAATTACTCACCCGACAATCCTACGGTGCCCCGCGTGCCGCCCTCGCCGCGCGCGCGACACCGCCGGGGCGCTCCGGCTAGGCCGAGACGGGCGACGCCAGGCGTTCGGCGACCAGCTCGGCGATCTGCACCGCGTTGAGCGCCGCGCCCTTGCGCAGGTTGTCGTTGCTGATGAACAGCGCGATGCCGCGGCCGTTCGGCACACCCTCGTCTTGACGGATGCGGCCGACGAAGCTCGGGTCTTTGCCGGCGGCTTCGAGAGGCGTCGGGACATCGGTGAGCACGACGCCGGGGGCGTTCGAGAGCAGCTCCTCGGCGCGCGCGGCCGACAGCGGCTTCGAGAACTCGGCGTTGATCGAGAGCGAGTGGCCGGTGAAGACCGGGACGCGCACGCACGTGCCGCTCACCAGCAGGTCGGGCAGTCCCAGGATCTTGCGGCTCTCGTTGCGGAGCTTCTTCTCCTCGTCGGTCTCGTTGGCGCCGTCGTCGACGATCGAGCCGGCGAGCGGGATCACGTCGAACGCGATCGGGCGGACGTATTTGACCGGTTCGGGCAAGGTCACGGCCGATCCGTCGTGAACGAGCTGCAGCAGGTTCTCGTCGGCGACAGCGGCGCGGACCTGACCGGCGAGCTCTTCTGCACCGGCGAGACCGGAACCGGAGACCGCCTGGTAGGTGCTCACGATGAGGCGTTCGAGACCCGCCTCGTCGTGCAGCACTTTGAGCACGGGCATGGCTGCCATCGTCGTGCAGTTGGGGTTGGCGATGATCCCCTTGCGTGCGTCGGCGATCGCCTCGGGGTTGACCTCGCTCACGACGAGCGGGACGTCGGGGTCCATGCGCCAGCCGCTGGAGTTGTCGATGACGACGGCGCCGGCCGCGGCGAACCGAGGGGCCTGCGCCTTCGAGCCGGTGGCGCCGGCCGAGAAGATCGCGATGTCGATTCCGGAGACGTCAGCGGTGGCGGCGTCTTCGACCACCACGTCTTCGCCCTTGAACGGCAGCGTCGTGCCGGCCGAGCGGGCGGAGGCGAAGAAGCGGATCTTCTTCACGGGGAAGTCGCGCTCCTCCAGCAGGCGGCGCATGACGCTTCCGACCTGGCCGGTGGCGCCGACGACGGCGAGGGTGATCTCAGCTTTCTCGGTCACGATGGGCCTTTCCGTGGGTGGTGTTGAGAAGTCGAACGATGCGGCGGCGCCGGCCATTCCCTGGCGGGTCAGGCCCGGGCGCTAGCGTCCGGTTCCGGCGTAGACGATGGCCTGGGTGTCTCCGTCGAGACCGAACGCGGTGTGGACGACGCGGGCGGCCTCGTTGACACTGTCGGCGCGGGTGACGACCGAGATGCGGATCTCGCTGGTGGAGATCATCTCGATGTTGATGCCGGCTTCGTAAAGGGCGGCGAACAGTTTGGCGGATACCCCGGTGTTGGTGCGCATACCGGCGCCGACGAGCGCGAGCTTGCCGATCTGGTCGTCGTACTGCAGAGCCTGGAAGCCGACGTCCTGCTGCTCGGCTTTGAGGGCGGTGAGCACGCGCTGACCTTCGGACTTGGGCAGCGTGAACGAGATGTCGGTGAGGCCGGTGGAGGCGGCGGACACGTTCTGCACGATCATGTCGACGTTCGCCTCGGTCTTGGCGACGATCTTGAAGATCTGCGCGGCCTTGCCCGGCACGTCGGGCACGCCGACGACGGTGATCTTGGCTTCGCTCAGGTCGGTGGCGATTCCGGCGATGATGGGCTCTTCCACGGTTCCGTCCTTCTGCTTCGCGGCGGCGGCCGCAGCTTCGTTGAGCACGAGTGTGCCCTCGTTGTTGTTGAACGAGGACCGCACGTGCAGGGTCACGTTGTGGCGGCGGGCATATTCCACGGCGCGGATATACAGCACCTTGGCGCCCGCCGCAGCGAGTTCGAGCATCTCTTCACTGGTGATGCGGTCGATCTTGCGGGCGCTCGGGACGACCCGCGGGTCGGAGGTGAAGACGCCGTCGACGTCGGTGTAGATCTCGCAGACTTCTGCGCCGAGGGCTGCCGCGAGCGCGACGGCGGTCGTGTCGGAGCCACCGCGGCCGAGGGTGGTGATGTCGCGGGTGTCGCGGTTGAAGCCTTGGAAGCCGGCGACGATCGCGATGGCGCCTTCGTCGAGCGCGTCTCGGATGCGGCCGGGCGTGACGTCGACGATGCGGGCGGCTCCGTGCTGCGCGTCGGTGATCATTCCGGCCTGGCTGCCGGTGAACGAGCGGGCGTCGTAACCCATGCTCCGGATGGCCATGGCGAGCAGCGCCATGGAGATGCGCTCCCCCGCGGTCAGCAGCATGTCGAGTTCGCGGGGGGCCGGGATGGGGGTGACGTCGTGCGCGAGGTCGAGCAGTTCGTCGGTGGTGTCGCCCATGGCGGAGACGGCGACGACCACTTCGTTTCCGCCCTTGCGGGTTTCGACGATTCGCTTGGCGACGCGTTTGATGCTCTCGGCGTTGGCGACGGACGATCCGCCGTATTTCTGCACGATCAGGGCCACGGACACTCCTGGGTTTGCTGGCTGGAAAGCCGGAGTGGCTATTCTATCCGGCGTCGCTTTCGCCATCCGGAATATGACGCGACGCCCAACCGGCCTGTGATGGATGCGGGTGACGGTCAGGTGACGAGCCGGCGGCCTTCGAACGCCCGGCCGAGCGTCACCTCGTCGGCATATTCGAGGTCTCCGCCGACGGGCAGCCCGGAGGCGAGCCGGGTGACGCGGATCTCGAGCGTGGTCAGCAGGCGGCTCAGGTAGGTGGCCGTCGCCTCCCCTTCGAGGTTGGGGTCGGTCGCGATGATGACTTCTTGCACGGTGCCGTCGGCGAGCCGCTGCATCAGCTGACGGATGCGCAGGTCGTCGGGCCCGACGCCGTCGATCGGGCTGATCGCGCCTCCGAGCACGTGGTAGAGCCCGCGGAATTCGCGCGTGCGCTCGATCGCGACCACGTCTTTCGCCTCTTCGACCACGCAGATCAGGGCGGGGTTTCGACGCGGGTCACGACAGATCGTGCAGGTCTCCCGTTCGGAGACGTTGCCGCAGATCTCGCAGAACCGCACCTTCTCGCGCACTTCGAGCAGCACCTCGGCGAGCCGGGTGACGTCGAATGTCTGGGTCTGCAGGATGTGGAAGGCGATCCGCTGAGCCGATTTGGGCCCGATGCCGGGAAGTCGGCCCAGTTCGTCGATGAGCTCCTGGACGATTCCTTCGTACACGCGTTACCTCGCCCCGGCGGGAGGAGCCGCCTGCTCTTCGATGAAGGTGGCGCCGAGGATCTCCCGCACCACCGCTTCGCCGTAGCGCTGCGGCTGCTGGAACGTGGGCGTGCGAACTCCGGATGCCGAAGCGGACGCCGCCGAAGACGGAGCCGGGTTCGCCCGGTTCGCCGACGCCGGGACCGTCGCCGCTGCCGGCCGGGTTCCGGCGGAGCGTGCCGGCGGTGCGGACGCGGACTCGCGCGGCGGGATGCCGCCGTCGTCGGGAGCCTCTGCCCACTCGTCGTCCGGCTCGTCGGGAAGCGGCGGCTCGTCGGGCGGCTCGATCTCGGGCGGCGGCACGTCGTCGTACGGGACGGCGTCGCGCTCGAGCGTGGCGACCGCGGTGGCGGCGAGCGCGGGAGCGGTCGCAGTGGAGTCCGCCGACGTCGCCTCGACGGGCGCCGCAGCGCCGTTCGAACCGGGGATGGAGACGGTCGCCCACTCGGTGGTGACGGCCGCGGCCGATGGCGATGCTGGTGCAGACGACGCGGCGGATGACGCGGGTGAGGGTGCCGAAGCCGGCGCCGCATCGCCCGCTGCCCGCTTCGACGAGCGAGCCGAGGCACCGGATGCCGCGGGCGCAGCAGGTGCGGAGGTGGACGTCGCGGCGGGTCCTGGAGCTCCCCCGCCACTGGGTGTGCCGCCCGAGCCGCCGCCCGGAGCACCGCCGGTCGGAGCACCGCCGGCGGGAGCACCGTCTGCGCGCGCGATGAACTTCACCCGGATGCCGAGCACGTCGACGATCGCCTGCCGGAGGTACTCGCTCACGCCGAGGGCGCCGTCGGTCTGCTGCTGGCGGAAGCCGGCGACGTCGTTGTCGCTCGGGAACGACAGGCTGAGCACGTCTCCCTCGAGCGAGCGGACCTGAGCGGTGAAGACCACCATCCAGGCACTGCGCTTGGCGCGCTGAACGGCGTCGAGGATCTGGGGCCACGCGTCTCGCACCTGCTGGGTGGTGACCGGCCCGACTGCCGCAGGAGCGGCTGCAGCCGGTGCGCCCGCAGCGGGAGCGGCGGGAGGTGCCGGGATGGGAGCGGGTGCGGGAGCGGACTCGGCGGCAGGCGTCGTGGCCTCCGTCGCCTTCGATCGTGCAGCAGGCGCCGCAGAACGCTCGGCCGCAGGAGCGGGCGCAGCGGCGGCAGGCACAGCAGGCGCCACGGCAGCAGCGATCGGCACAGCACCAGCAGCAGGCGCACCACCGACCGGCGCAGCACCGGCAGCCGCCCCGCCCGCGCTTCCGCCGGCGTCGCTCACGCCGACGCGCCGCTCGAGTCGTTCGACCCGGGCCAGTGCGCCGCGCTCGGACTCGTCGCTCGACGGGACGAGCACGCGGGCGATCATGAGCTCGAGGTGCAGTCGGGGCGAGGTGGCGCCGGTCATCTCGGTGAGGGCGGCGTTGACGATGTCCGCCGATCGCGACAGCTCCGCCGCGCCGAACTTCATCGCCTGCAGGCTCATGTGGTCGAGCTCGTCCTGGGGCACACCGCGCAGCACGGCGGCGGCGCCCTCGGCGCTGGTCGCGGCCACGACGATCAGGTCGCGCAGGCGCTCGAGCAGGTCTTCGACGAAGCGGCGCGGGTCTTGACCCGTCTGCACGACGCGATCGACCGCGGCGAACGCGCCCGCAGCATCCCGGGCCGCGATGGCGTCGATGACCTCGTCGAGGAGGGCGGCGTGCGTGTAGCCGAGCAGTGCGACGGCCCGTTCGTAGTCGACGGTGTCGTTGTCGGAGCCGGCCATCAGCTGGTCGAGCAGCGACAGCGTGTCGCGGGGCGAGCCTCCGCCCGCCCGCACCACGAGCGGCAGCACGCCGGGGGCGACGGTGATGCCTTCGCTGTCGCTGAGCGTCTGCACGTATTCGAGCATCTGGGCCGGGGGCACCAGACGGAACGGGTAGTGGTGGGTACGCGACCGGATGGTGCCGATCACCTTTTCGGGCTCGGTGGTCGCGAAGATGAACTTGACGTGCTCCGGCGGTTCTTCGACGATCTTGAGCAGCGCGTTGAAGCCCTGCGGCGTGACCATGTGCGCCTCGTCGAGGATGAAGATCTTGTAGCGGTCGCGAGCCGGAGCGAAGATGGCGCGCTCACGGATGTCGCGGGCGTCGTCGACGCCGTTGTGGCTGGCCGCGTCGATCTCGACCACGTCGAGCGAGCCGCTGCCGTCACGGCTGAGCTCGATGCAGCTCGCGCATTTGCCGCACGGGGTGTCCGTCGGGCCTTCGGCACAATTGAGGCAGCGGGCCAGGATGCGCGCCGACGTCGTCTTGCCGCAACCCCGCGGACCGCTGAACAGATAGGCGTGATTGACCCGGTTGGTGCGCAGCGCCGTCATCAGCGGCTCGGTCACCTGCGACTGCCCGATCATGTCGGCGAAGGTGTCTGGCCGATAGCGGCGATACAGTGCGGTAACCACCCACTCATCGTACTTGGCCCCACCGACAGTCGGGGCGCCGCCGCTCAGCCTTCGACGGAGCCGCGCAGGGTGGCGGCGATCGCCCTCCAGAGCGCGACCCGGGCATCCTCCGTGGCCTGCGCGTAGCGCGGCGTCGCCAGGTAGAGCGGCGTGTACGGCGGAACGTAGAAGAGGTGGGTGGAGTCCGGAGCGCGCAGGAACACGTCGCCCGGCACCGTTCCGCGAGCCCGCTGCCCCGCGGTCATCCACGCGCATCCGTTGTCGAGCTGCTCGTCGCGTCCGGCGCAGCCGAGCACGATCGGTCCCCGGATGCTCCCGAGGTCGAGCACCGCCGCCGGGTCCACCTGCCGCGTGCCGATGGTGCACGGCACCCAGCTTCCGTTGACCGTCACCGAGGGACTCGGGATCGGCGAATTGCAGATGACCCCGGTGGTGCCGGCCGGCGCGATGGCGCCGTACACGTCGTCGGAGAACGCCACCGCCGTCCAGAGGGCGAGCTGGGCGCCGCGCGAGGTGCCGAACGTGAAGACGCGCTCCGGGTCGACGCCGGGCTGGGAACGGAGCCAGCTCAGGGCGGAGGTGAACCGCTCCGCCGGGAAGGTGTGCCGCGGATCGAGCTGTCCGGCCGAGCCGTACGTGGACAGTGCCAGAGCCGGATACCCGAGAGCCGAGATCAGCGAGGCCGCGAGAACACCCGTCGGAGTGCCCGTGTCGGTCCCGTCGAAGACGATCACGGCGGGTTTCAGCCCGACCGACCTGACCGTGGGCTCGAAGTAGTCGCCGAGGATCCCGTCGTCGAACACCGCGCGCGACGGCGCCGCCACGAACAGGCCGATCCGGTGCACGTCGGTCTCGGCGACCGCCCGGCCCGCGATCCGCGCGACGAGGGTGACGGTGACCGTGGACGCGTCCCACGTCTCGCCGGAGGTGGCGGGCGCGCCCGACGTGCTGGCGAGGGACCAGAAGAGTCCCATCCCGTCCGCGCCGTGGAACGGCGCCGCGAGCGGAGCCTGACTGCCGAAGTCCACCTCGCCGCCCGCCGGCACCAGGTAGACCGCCTGCGACGTCCAGACCGCACCCGCCGTCACGGTCGCGGTGACCGTGACGCGCTCCCCCGGGGGCAGAGCGAGCAACCGGATGCCCACCGGCTCCCACACCGGGCTGGGATCCCGGCTCACCGCGAACCTCGGTCCGACGCTGTGCGGCGCCCCGGCCGTGCATCCGGAGAGGGCGGCGACCGCGAGCAGCAGCCCACCGGCCACGGCGACGACGCGTCGCACGGCCGCCGCCCACCCGTCGGCTCTCCTCATCATCCCGCCCTCCGCAGCAGCGCGGTGACGTGCGACCAGAACGAGACGCGTGCGTCCTCGGTGGCCTGGGCGCCCGACCGCGAGAGGCCCTGCAGGCCGACCGGGATCAGCGGCGGGGTGCTGATCGAATGCCCGGCGCCGGGCTCGCTCAGATACACGTCTCCCGGTCGATTACGGCGGATGGTGAGTCCGGCGGCCAGCCACTCGCAGGCGTTGGCGAGGATCTCGTCCTTCTGCCCGCACGCCAGCAGCACCGGGCCCGCGATGCGGTCGAGCGGGAGCTGGGCGGTGTCGGCGATGGTGCGCTGCGGGTCCTCGCACGGCACCGGTTCGCCGTTCTCGGTCAGCACCGGGGACCCGGCCGCCGAGGTGCACAGCAGCGCGGTGGTCCCGCTGGCGGCGATGGCGCCGTGGATCTCGTCCGGATAGGCGGCGGCGAACCACAGCGCCAGCTGCGACGCGCGCCACGTGCCGAACGTGAAGATGTGGCCGGAGTCGACGTCGTGCTGGCGCTGCAGCCAGGTGAGGCCGTACTTCATCCTCTCGACCGACAGGGCCGACGAGCCCGGGATCTGGCCTTCGGGGCCGAATGCCGACACGACGAAGGTCGCGAACCCGGCGCTCGCCAGCTGCGACGCGACGAACGTCGCGGTTCCGCCTCCGTCGTCGCCGTCGATCAGCAGCACGGCGGCCCGCGGCGCATTCGAGCTCGGGTCGGGCTCGTAGAAGGTTCCGATGCGCACGTCGAAGGTGGTCCCGCCGGGCGCCGTGTTCTGGTCGCCCCGGATGAGATCGCCGGCGAAGACGAACCGCACGGAGACCTGGTGCTCGAACCCCGTGCGGTGGATCGTCGTGGCGGCGACCTCCCGGCCGCTCTGGACGGCCTTCAGCCGGATGTCGCGGTCGCCGATCGCCCAGGTGTCCTCGAGCTGCGCCTGACTCTGGGACGGACCCTGCATGCTCCACAGGAGCCCGGCCGGGTCGGGCGACGGGTACGGGGCGATCAGCGGCCGGGCGCTCGACAGGGCGACGATGCCGCTCGGGGGCACGGTGTACACCCCCCTCGCGGTCCATGGCCCGGTCGTGGTGGCGCTGCTGGCCGTGACGACGACGGACTGGCCGGGCTGCAACCCCACGACAGAGATGGCGACGGGATCGGTGATCCCCGAGCGCGGCTGGTCGATCACGAACCGCGTCGGCGCCGACCCGGGCGCGACGACGCATCCGGCGAGCGCCAGCAGCACGGCGAGGACGGCCGCGATCGACGCGACGGCACGCCGCAGCGCCGCGCCGGTCAGCGCCGAGCCGGTCAGCGCCGAGCCGGTCAGCGCCGAGCCGGTCATTGCTGCGCCGCCCTCAGCAGCACTCCGCCGACCGCGTCCCAGAACGCGACCCGCGCCTTCTCCGTGGCCTGCGCGGCCGCGCCGTCCGGCAACGCGATCGGGAGCCCGGGCGGCACCGTCATCGCGTGCACGGCATCCGGTGCGCGCACGATCACGTCGCCCGCCCGCGTCCCCCGGCCCCGCACGGCCGCATCGAGCCACAGGCAGGAGTTCGCGAGCACCTCGTCCCGGCCCGCGCATCCGAGGACCACCGACCCGGGCACCGTGTCGAGCGCCACCACCGTGAAGTCGTTGATCTGGTCCGGATTCCGCTGGCAGGGCATCCCGATGCCGTTCTCGAACGCCGGCGACACCAGCCCGCCCGGCAGACACAGCAGCGTGGTTGCTCCGCCCGCGGCGAAGACGCCCCTCACCCGCCCGGCGAAGCGTGTCGCCGCCCAGAGCGCGAGCTGCTCGGACTGCGACGTGCCGTAGACGAAGATGTTGCGCGCGTTCACGTCGGGTCGCTCGGCGAGCCAATCGAGCACCGCCGTGAGCGTCGTGGAGTCGATGGCGCTGGCGGAGTGCACGGCGTCGCTGTCCCGGGTCACCGGGAGCACGAAGACCGAGGCGCTGAACTGCGCCAGCAGGGGTGCGACGAAGTCCGCCGACGCCCCTTCGGCCGGATCGTCGAACAGGATCACGGCCGGAACGCGTGGGCGTTCGATCGAGCGTGCGCTGTAGAAGACGCCGACCGGACCGTTCGCCTGGGTGTCCGGCGGTGGCGGGTCGGGGAGGCCGAGCGGCGGCTGGGTGTCACCGCCGCGCTCGGCCGCCGCGTCGAGCTCGCTGCTGAAGACGGTGACCGGCCGGGTCTCCGTCCCGAGGCCGTCGAGCAGGAACACCCGGCTCGCAATCACGCGCGCGTCGTCGTAGGCGTCGATCGTCACGGCCACCGTGGTGCGCATCCAGAGCCGGAACTGGTCGGAGGAGTTCAGGCGCGGGCCGTGGAGCGACCAGAACAGGCCTGCGGAGTCCGGTTCGGCGAAGGCGGCGAGCTGCGGCCTGGCGGTCGCCAGGTCGATGGTCCCCGAGGCGGGCACGGTGTAAGTGACGGTGGAGCTCCACCTGCCGTGGACCGAGTCCACCGAGGCGACCAGGCGCACCCGGCTCCCCGGCTCCGCCCCCACCAGCTCGAGAGGCACCGGCCACAGAACCGAGGTGTAGTGGATGAGCGGCGGCGTCACGAACCGTGGCCCGAGCGCGGTGCCGGGCCGGCCCACGCATCCGGTGAGGACGAGCGCCGCGATCACACCGCAGGCTACGGCGATCGCCGCCCAGCCCGTCCGCCGTCCGCGTCTCATCGCCGTGCCCTCACCTTTGGGCCGCCCTGAGGAGCACGCCGCCGACCGCGTCCCAGAACGCGACCCTGGCCTTCTCCGTCGCCTGCGCCGCCGCGCCCTCGGGAAGCGCGATCGGAAGGCCGGGCGGCACGGTCATCGCGTGCACCGACTCGGGCGCGCGCACGATCGTGTCGCCCGCGCGCTGGCCACGATCCCGGATGGCCGCCTCGAGCCACGCGCAGGCGTTCGGCAGCACCTCGTCCCGTCCGGCGCAGGCGGCCACGACCGGGCCGCTGACGGATCGCAGGGGAAGCACCCGCGAGGCGACGATGCGGTCGGAGCCCCGCTGGCAGGGTGTGCGCGCGCCGTTCTCGAACACCGGGGGGACGTGCGCTCCCCGAAGGCACAGCATCGCGGTGGCGCCCCCCGCGGCGAAAACGCCGGCGACCCGATCACTGAACCGCGTGGCGGCCCAGAGCGCGAACTGAGCCGACTGCGACGTGCCGTATGTGAAGATGTGACGCCCGTCCACCTCGGGGCGCTGGATCAGCCAGTCGAGCACCGCTCCGAACTTCGACGAGTCGATGACGCTGGCGGCGTACACGCCGGGCGCGGTACTCCTCACCGGAAGCACGAAGACCGCCGCGCCGAACTGGCTCAGCAGAGGGCCGACGTAGTCGGACGACGCCCCCACCGCGGGATCGTCGAACACGATGACGACCGGCCTGCGTGGCCTCTCGGCCGAGCGGGCGCTGAAATAGGCGCCGACGGCGATGTCCTCGACCGACCGGGGCGACGGGAAGTCCTCCCCCGCAGCCTCAGCGGCGTCGGCGATGTCGAAGGCGCTCACCGTGATCGGCGGCACGTCCGACCCCAGCCCGTCGAGGACGAACTCGCGGCTCGCCACGACACGCCCGTTCTCCTGGGCGTCGATCGCCACCGACACGGTGGAGCGCATCCAGAGCTGCATGAGGTCGGACGGGTCGATGTCCGGGCCGCGCAGCGACCAGAACAAGCCGGCCGAGTCCGGTTCGGTGAACGCGGCGAGCTGCGGCTTGGCCGTGGCCAGGTCGACCGTCCCGGAGGCCGGGACCGTGTAGGTCGCCGACGAGCTCCAGCGGCCGTGCCCGGTGTCGAGCGACGCCTCGAGGCGGATCCGGCTGCCCGGCTCGACGCCGACCAGCTGCAGCGGCACGGGCCACAGCACGGACGTGTAGTGGATGAGCGGCGGCGTCACGAACCGTGGCCCCAGCCGGCCGTGGCGCCCGGCCACGCACGCGGTGAGCACCAGCGCGGCGATCAGTCCGCAGGCGACGGCGATCGCCGCCCGACCGGTTCGCCGCCGCTCCCGCCACCGCATGACCTCACCGTCATCCTCACCGGCCGGAGGTCACCCGGCGGCCACGCTCTCCCCGATCGCCGCGAGCGTCTGCCGCGCGATCTCGAGCTCCTCGTTGGTCGGCACGACCAGCACGGTCACGGGCGAGTCGTCGGTGGAGATGACCCGCGCCTCGCGAGACCGCTCCTGGTTGCGTGCTGCGTCCATCCGGATGCCCAGCCCTTCGAGCCCCGCGAGCGCGTCCGCGCGCAGTGCGGCGTCGTTCTCGCCCACGCCCGCCGTGAAGGTGAGCACGTCGAGGCCGCCGAGCTCGGCGATGTAGGCCCCGATGTAGCGCTTCAGCCGGTGCACGTAGGTGTCGAGGGCCAGCTGGGCGTTCGCATCCCCGTTCTCGGCCGCTCGGCGCACGTCGCGCATGTCGCCGCGCCCCGACAGTCCGAGGAGGCCGCTTCTGCGGTTGAGCAGTTCGTCGAGGTCGTCGATGCTGAGGTTGGCCCGGCGGGCGAGGTGCACGAGCACCGCGGGGTCGATGTCGCCGGAGCGCGTGCCCATGACCAGGCCCTCGAGCGGGGTCATGCCCATCGAGGTGTCGACCGAGCGGCCGCCGTCGATGGCACAGGCCGAGGCCCCGTTGCCGAGGTGCAGGACGATCTGCTTGAGCTCGCCGAGCGGCCGGCCGACGACCTCTGCCGCCGCCTCGGAGACGAATTTGTGCGAGGTCCCGTGGAACCCGTACCGGCGCACACGATGCTTCTCGGCGAGCGCTGCGTCGATCGCGTACGTGTAGGCCTCGGGCGGAAGCGTCTGGTGGAAGGCGGTGTCGAAGACTGCGACGTGCGGGACGTCGGGGAATGCCTTCTCGGCGGCCCGGATGCCCTGCAGATTCGCGGGATTGTGTAGCGGCGCCAGGTCGGCGAGGTCTTCGATGTTGATCTCGACCAGCGGAGTCACGACGGTCGGCTCGAAGAACCGTTTGCCGCCATGGACGACCCGGTGCCCGACGGCGACGGGCGGGAAGTCGGTCAGGCTCGGACCGTCGTCGTCGAACGCGTCGAGCATCGCCCGGAACCCGGCGGTGTGATCGGGGATCGGGAGGGTGCGCTCGCTCGTGCCGTTCGGCCCGTGATGCGTCGTGTGGCCCGAGCTCTCGCCGATGCGCTCGACGAGGCCGCCGGCGAGCGCCTCCTCAGTGTCCATGTCGATCAGCTGGTACTTGAACGACGAGGAGCCGCTGTTGACCACCAGCACCGCGCTCATGCCAGCGCCGCCTGGATGGCCGTGATCGCGACGGTGTTGACGATGTCGTCGACGAGGGCGCCTCGTGAGAGGTCGTTGATCGGCTTGCGCAGCCCCTGCAGCACCGGCCCGATCGCGACGGCTCCCGCGCTCCGCTGCACGGCCTTGTAGGTGTTGTTGCCCGTGTTGAGGTCGGGGAAGATGAACACCGTCGCCCGGCCCGCGACTTCCGAGCCCGGCAGCTTCGCGGCGCCGACCGCCGCATCCGCCGCCGCGTCGTACTGGATGGGACCGTCGACCGGGAGCTCCGGCGCACGTTCGTGCACCATCGCCGTGGCCACGCGCACCTTCTCGACATCGGCGCCGGCTCCGGAGTCGCCGGTGGAGTACGACAGCATCGCCACGCGCGGCTCGATGCCGAACTGCGACGCGGTCTCCGCCGACGAGATGGCGATGTCCGCCAGCTGCTCCGAGGTGGGGTCGGGGACGACCGCGCAGTCCCCGTAAACCAGCACGCGGTCGGCGAGCGCCATCAGGAACACACTGGAGACCACGGAGACCTCCGGGCGGGTCTTGATGATCTCGAACGCGGGCCGGATGGTGTGGGCCGTCGTGTGCGCAGCGCCCGAGACCATCCCGTCCGCGAGCCCGAAATGCACCAACATCGTGCCGAAGTACGACGAGTCGGTGACGGTGTCGGACGCCTGATCGAGGGTGATGCCCTTGTGCGAGCGCAACGTCGCGTACTCCTGCGCGAACTTGAGTCGGAGCACGTCGTCGAATGGGCTGAGCACCTCGGCGGCGGAGAGGTCGAGGCCGAGCTCGACCGCACGGGCGCGGATCTCGAACGGCTCGCCCAGGATGGTCAGCCGGGCGACACCGCGCGCCAGCAGGGTGGCGGCGGCCCGCAGGATGCGGTCGTCCTCGCCCTCGGGCAGCACGATGTGCTTGTTCGCCGCACGAGCCCGCTCGAGGAGGTCGTACTCGAACATCAGCGGCGTGACCACGTCGTGCCGGCTGAGGTCGAGTCGCGCGAGCAGAGCGGTCGCGTCGACGTGGCGCTCGAACAGGGCGAGGGCCGTGTCGTACTTGCGTTGCGAGTCGGCTGCGAGCCGCCCGCGCGCATGGGTGATACGCACGACGGTGTCGAAGGTCCCGAGGTCGGTCCTGACGACCGGCACCGTCGAGCGGAGCCCCGAGATCAGCCGCTGGATCGGCTCGGGCAGGTCGAACCCGCCGTTCAGCACGATCCCGGTGATGGACGGGAAGGTGCCGGATGCGTTGGCCAGCAGCACCGCCAGCAGCACCTCGGTGCGGTCGCCCGGCACCACCACGACCGAGCTCTCGATCAGCCGCGGGAGCACGTTGTCCATCGACATCGCCGCCACCACGACGCCGAGCGCCTCCCGCGCCAGCAGCGTCTCGTCTCCGGCGAGCAGCGTCGCGCCGGTCGCCTCCATGATCGAGCGCATGCTCGGCGCCACCAGGAACGGATCCTCCGGAACGGCCCAGACGGGGACGTCATCCGCCTCCCGGCTGGCCATCGCGGAGACCGACGTCGTGACGGCGGCGACGATGTCGTCGAGGTGGAGCGGGTCGGCGCGGTTCACGATGACCGCCAGGAGCGCCGCGTGCTCGTCGCGGAGCTCGGCCATGGCGATGTCGGTGAGCTGGCGCAGGTCTTCGGCGGTGCGCGGCTCGGCCTGCCCCAGACGCTCGCCGAACCCCTGTCCGCTGCGCCCGCCGAGCACCAGCAGCACAGGCGCCCCCAGGTTGGCTGCGATCCGCGCGTTGTAGCCGAGCTCGGTGGGACTGCCGACATCCGTGTAGTCGGAGCCGAGGATGACGACGGTGTCGCACTGGGATTCGACCCCACGGAACCGGCGCACGATCTCGGAGAGGGCGGCGTCGGGGTCGGCGTGCACGTCGTCGTAGGTGACACCGATGCACTGCTCGTAGCCGAGCGGAACGGTGACGCGCTCCAGGAGGAGTTCGAGCACATAGTCGCGTTCCTGGGTGGACCTCGCGATCGGGCGGAAGACGCCGACCCGGCCGACGGTGGCCCGCAGTGCCTCGAGGACGCCGAGGGCGACCGACGACTTGCCCGTGTGCCCTTCGGCCGAGGTGATGTAGAGGGAGTGCGCCACGGCTCAGTCGACTCGCTCGATCGCGGGCAGCACGTAGCGCCCGTCGAGCGCCGGGGCCTCCGGCGCGTACATGCGGAGGATGGGCCTGAACGGCCCCTCGGGAGCGGGCAGCCAGTTGGCGACCGCCGTGGGGTCGGAGGGCTTGACGCTGCTGATGGTGATGGTGAGTCCTCCGTCGTCGTCGTACACGATCCCCGGCGTCCTGTCGCCCACTGAATACCGGTTCAGCTCGTTGGCGACGAGCAGGAAGAGCGGCAGGTCGTACATGGTCAGCGACCAGAACGCGTTCACCGGGGGCGTCGGATGCAGCCGCAGGGTGTAGACGTGATCGCCTGTGAGCGGATCCCCCGCCGCATCGACGTACGTCATCGGGTAGCTGGCCTCGTAGCCGTGGTTGCCCCACAGACCGGCGCGGGCGGCGCCCGCACGCTGCGCGTAGCGGGTCTTGGGGTCCTCCGACTTCCATTCGGGGTCGTCGACGGTGCCGACCTCGAAGAAGTCGACGTTGTAGTCGAACATGTGCTCGGTGAGCATCCACCCGTTGAGCTGCGGAGCCTGGGCGCCGGAGCGGATCGCCGCCTCGAGCGCCTCCTTGCCCGCGGCGTAGCCCTTCTCCAACGCGGCCACGAGGGCACCGGATGCGTCGGCGAGCGAGTGGGCACCGGTCAAGCCGAGCTCGGTGTACGAGTCGAGGGCGGCCCTGTCCCGCGGCGCGGGCGGGAACGCCTGCGACCAGACCCGCAGCTTCTCGAAGAACCCGACCGCCTCGGACAAGCCTCCGGCGACGGCCGGAACGCCTTCCGGCGGAGCGAGCGTCGGATGCACCGCCGTCAGGGTCAGCGCGTCCTGCAGGGCGTGCACCGCCGGAAGGTCATCGGCGCCGCTCACCGCCCACCGTCCGACGATCGTGGCGACCCTCGTCGGAAAGCGGATGACCGTGACGCCCTCGTCCGCTCCGTCGGCGGCGCTCAGGCCGTCGTCCCGGCCCGGCGGGACGAGCAGGTATTCGCCCGCCCGCTGCCCGGTGGCCCGCGTGCCCACATAGGCGAAGTTGTTGGTCCAGGCGTCGACGAACTGCAGGACGTAGTACCGGTCCCCCGCATCCGGAACGCTCAACCGGATCGGCCCGACGCCCAGATCGACCTGCGCGATCGAGTACGCGGTGTCGTTGTTGATCGAGACGAAGGTGTCCTCAGGGCCGGCCAGCGTGCGTGCGTGACTGAACGTGTTGAACGGGGCGGGCTCCAGGCTGCCCAGCCCCGACGTGGTGAACCGCTCCACCTGTTCGAGGTCGAACACCAGCGGGAAGCCGAAGACGTACGCTTCCGACGCCAGCTCGTTCAACTGGATTGCCATCCTGCCCCCTCGGGTTCGGTGCTGATCGCACAACGAATCTACCGCGACGGGATGCGCGGCGGGCCGATCCACAGCAAGCCGAGGGAAAGGGCGGAAGACGAAAAAAGACTCCTCACGCACCCGCCAGAGCCCGGTTACCCTTGCTGCGTTTCCGCCCTGGGGGAGTTGGCCTGGATGGCGCCACGTGAGGAGCCGGAAAACAGCATACCGAATGAAGCTGGATGCTCGTGGCGCGAGGCGCCTCCACAACCCGGTAAGATTCTTCGTGGTCGTCGTTCCGCAAGGTTCGGCACACGCCTGGAGAATTCGCCTAGTGGCCTATGGCGCACGCTTGGAAAGCGTGTTGGGTGCAAGCCCTCGGGGGTTCGAATCCCCCATTCTCCGCCGTCCATCCTAGTGATTGAAGGCCCCGAGATCCGCGTGAATACGCGGAAGTCGGGGCCTTTGCGCTCGCAGGATTTCTTCGGATCTCCTACAACCTCACCGGGTTGTGCGCAAAAGTGCGCAAATCGAGGCTCAGTCGCTGGAGCGAGAAGTACGCCCCCGACCAAGCTGAAAGTGTTTCTGCCCCCGCCTCCAGCGCTGACGATACCGAAGAGCACGTCGCGTCGCCGACTTCTGAGCGGCCGCCTAGTAGACGCTGTACCCGCCGTCGATCGTCAGCACCGAACCCGTCATGAAGCTCGATGCCGAACTGGCCAGGAACACGACGGCTCCTCCCAGCTCTTCCGGTTCGCCCGCACGCTGCTGCGGAGTGTCCTCGATCCAGTACCTGTGGAACCGCGGGTCGTCGATGGGCGACATGTCGGTGTGCATGTACCCGGGTGCCAATGCGTTGACCCGCACGTGGTGGGGCGCCCACTCGGCCGCCAGACTGCGGGTGAGGTGATGCACCGCTGCCTTGGACGCGTTGTAGGCCGGCTGCCACTGCGGACGGTTGACGATCGACGCGGACATCGACCCGACGTTGATGATCGAGCCGCCGCCCTCGGCGATCATGTGACGGCCGAACACCTGACTCGCCATCCACAGTCCGTCGACGTTCACGCCCATGACCTGGCGCCACTCGTCATCCGTCACGTCGACGGCCGGCTTGTGGATGCACACGCCTGCGTTGTTCACCAGGATGTCCGCCCGACCGAACGCGCTCACGGTCCGTTCCAGCAACCGTTCGATGTCCGAGCGCGAGGTCACATCGGCTGCCACCCCGATCGACCGGCCGCCCTGGTCGGTCAGCTCGGCGCTGACCGCGTCGGCCTCGCCGCCGTCGCGACCGACGATGACGATATTCGCACCCGCTTCTGCAAGTGCCTGGGCGAACGCGCGGCCGAGTCCCCGCGTCGAACCTGTCACCACTGCCGTCCGGCCGGAAAGGTCGAATTGATCGAGAACGCTCATAACAGTGCATTATCGCCCTGTTCTCGCCTCAGGCTCAGTTCTCGCGCGCGGCCAGGCGTTGCAGCTCGGCACGCAATTCGGCCAGCCGCTCGTTCATCCCGACCGGATCCGGCTGCGCGAACGTGCGGTCGATCCGCAACTCGATCTCACGGGAGATCTCGCTCCACGCCTCCGCTCGAGCGCGTTCGACCAGGTCGGCGAGATAAGCGGAGTCCTCCGATCGCCTCCTGAGCTCTGCCGCGGTCGCATGCGAGAGGGCCTCGCGGCGGCGCAGGTTGAGCGAATCGACCGGCCGGTAGTCGTGGCTGTGCTCCGGCTCGCCCTCGAGAACAATGGCGAAATGGTGTTCGCGCACGATCCGCGCCTCCCCAGCGTCGGCCTCGGCGGCAAGGGCGAGCAGAGCATCCCGAGCCGCCCCCGCGAAGACGACCGGCGTGAAGACCGACCCTGATGTGGTCAGCATCTCGGTGATGATGGCGTTGCGCACGGTCATCCGAACCGCGAAATCCGCGAGCAGCATGCCTTCCTCGAGCGCGTGCTCCAGGGTCGTCGGCCTGACGGCGACGATGGCCGCTTCGTCGAACGGGCGCATCGGAACGCGTCGCGACCGCCGGTGGAAGAAGGGCATACCCTCATTCTTTCCGACGGCCGGCTCAGATGCGATTGAGCCGGGTGAGTCGTGAGCCGCGTTCGACGATATGAGTTGCGAGTGCTGCATTGAACGCCCTGCCGTGCTCGGAGCGGAGGTGCGCGGCGAAAGCGTCGGCGTCGGCATACTCTTCGTAGACGAAGAACGCAGCGGGATCGTCCGCACGGCGGTGGGGGATGAACCTCACGTTCCCCGGCTCTCGCCTCACCTGCTCCACGAGTCCGGCCACGAGGCGTTCGACCTCGTCCTCGTGGCCGGGCCGAGCGGTGAACTCGGCGTAGAGCGTCGTGGGCTCACTCAACCTTGGCAGCCCCGGTCATGATCGCCACCGCATCCGTCATCGAGTGCGACTGCGGCGTGATCGTCGCGGCGCGCTTTCCGAGCCGCTGGATGTGGATGCGGTCGGCGACCTCGAACACCTGCGGCATGTTGTGGCTGATCAGGATCACCGGGATACCGCGGTCCCGCAGGTTCTTCACAAGCTCGAGAACCTGCTTGGACTCGCGCACCCCCAGAGCGGCCGTCGGCTCATCCAGGACGACGACCTTCGAGCCGAACGCAGCCGCGCGGGCGACCGCGACCGCCTGCCGCTGACCTCCGGAGAGGTTCTCGACAGGGACGGTGACATCCTGGAGCGTCGTGATCCCGAGCGTGGTGAGCTCGTCCTTCGCCTGCTTGCGCATCTTCTTCGTGTCCATCATCCGGAACACCGAGCCGAGAACACCCTTGCGACGCAATTCGCGGCCGAGGAACAGGTTCGATGCCACGTCGAGGGCGGGCGAGACGGCGAGGTTCTGATAGACCGTCTCGATGCCGGCAACCCGCGCGTCCTGCGGACGGCGGAAATGGATGGGCTGGCCGTCGAGGAACAATTCGCCCTCATCCGGAATCTCGGCCCCGGTCAGGCACTTGATGAGGGTGGACTTTCCGGCTCCGTTGTCGCCGATGACCGCGAGCACCTCCCCCGGGTAGAGCTCGAGGCTCACGCCGTCGAGACCGACGACTCGTCCGAAGGTCTTGACCAGGCGGCGAGCCTGGAGCACCGGGGTGCGGGTCTCCGTCGGACTCGGCGCCGATGATGGGTTGTCCGTTGCGATAGTCATTTCCGTGCCTTCCGAATCCACTGGTCGACCGCGACCGCGACGATGACGAGGATGCCCACAGCGAGCACCTGATAGAGCACATCGAGCCCGGCGACGGCGAGGCCTTCTTCGAATACGCCGACGATGAGGGCTCCGAGCAGGGTGCCCCAGACCGTGCCGCGGCCACCGAAGAGGCTGGTGCCTCCGATCACCACAGCGGTGATCGACTCGAGGTTGGTGGAGATGCCGTCGTTGGGGCCGATGCCGTCGACGCGTCCGATCAGCACCCACGCCCCGACGGCGAGGATGGCGCCGGCAGCCAGGTACACGCTCAGCAGCACACGATTGACTCGGATGCCGGCGAGTCGGGCGGCTTCGGCATCGTCGCCGACCGCGTACACGTGACGCCCCCAGGCGGTTCGGCCCAGGATGGTGGCGACGATCGCATAGAGCACGACCATCACGATCACGCCGTAGGTGATCTGCACGCCGCCGATGTTGAACGTGTTCCCCAACGCGGTGATCGGGCCCGGCAGATTCTGCCCCTGGACCGAAGCGCTGTTCGAGTAGAGCAGCAGCACGGCGGTGAAGATGCTCAGGGTGCCGAGAGTCACGATGAACGGGGGCAGTTTCAGCCGCGTCACCAGGAGCCCGTTGAGCAGGCCCGTCGCGATGCCGACGATGAGACCGAGCAGGAGGCTCAGCGGCCACGGCACGTGATTGCTCGAGGCGGTCTGCGCGATGACCAGCCCTGCGAGCGTCGTCGCTGCACCCACCGAGAGGTCGATGCCCGAGGTGAGGATGATCAGCGTCTGTGCGATGCCGATCGTTCCGACCACTGCCACCTGCTGGGTGATCAGCGACAGGTTGCCGGGGTTGAGGAAGCGGGGGTTGATCACGCCGAAGACGATGATCGAAAGCACCAGCACGATCGCTGGGCTCAGCGCCGGATAGCGGTGCAGCAGGCCCCGGAGGCGGGTGAGGGGGGTGGTCCGGTGGAGGAACTCCTGGGCGAGATCCAGCTCCGAGGTGGGAGGGCTCGCCTGAGCCGCTGGTTTGGTCTGTGCGGCTGGCTTACGCGTGGTGGGATGACTCACGATCTGATGCTCCTGAACTTCTCTGTTCGGCGCGATGGCTTGTGGAACCACGCTGTCGGATCCTCGGGGACGAGGACGGTGGCCCGGGCCGGCGAGCTGGATCGCCGACCCGTGCTGGAGGGACTATTTGCCCCAGCAGATCTTGCTGCCGGCATCCGGGGTGATGCTCGTCAGGCCCGGTACCGCGGTGTTCGTGACGAGTTGGGAGCCGGTGTTGTAGAAGTCGAGGCCCGACGTCGTCTTCGGCTTCTGCCCCGTCTTGGCGAGCTTGACGATCGCCTCCATGCCGAGCGAAGCCATCTTCGCCGGGTACTGCTGGCTGGTCGCGCCGATGATGCCGGATTTCACCTGATTGACGCCGGTGCAGCCGCCGTCGATCGAGACGAGGATCGTTCCCTTGGCCTTGCCTGCCGCCTGCAGAGCCTGATAAGCCCCATACGCCGCCGGCTCGTTGATGGTGTAGACGACGTTGACGTTCGGGTCCTTGGCAAGGATCGTCTCCATCGCCGTGCGGCCGTCGGCGGCATCGCCGTTGGTGGGCTGGTGCCCGGCGATCGTGTACGTGCCGCCGGTGCCTGCCGTGTAGTCGCCGCTCTTCGCTTCGCTGCCGTTCTTGCTGGAGTCGGGGACCTTGATGCCCATGCCCTTCAGGAAGCCCTGGTCGCGGTTGAGGTCGACCGAGACGACCTGGGTGTTGAACAGGTCGAGCATGGCGATGTCGGCCGCCTTGCCGTTCAGCTGCCCGGCCGTCCACTTGCCGATCGCCTCGCCTGCGGCGAAGTTGTCGGTGGCGAAGGTGATGTCGACCGACGAGGGCGGCGTCGGAACCGTGTCGAGCGCGATGACATACAGGCCGGCCTTGCGTGCCTTATCGATCGCGTTCTGGACTCCCGGGCCGTTCGGCGTGATCAGGATGCCCTTGTCGCCACGGCCGATCGCCGACTCGATCGCCTGGACCTGCGTGGCGACGTCGCCGTCCTGCTTGCCTGCGGCCAGCGTGAGGGAGACTCCGGCTTTGGCCGCATCGGCCTTGGCCGCGTCCTGCATGGCGACGAAGTACGGGTTGGTGGTCGTCTTCACGATGAGCGAGACGCCGACCTTGTCGGAGCCCGAGCCCGAGCCTGAGCAGGCCGCCAGTCCGAGCGCGGCGAGCGAGGCGATTGCGGAAGCGGCGAGGATGCGCTTACCGACGGAGTGTGGTGCTGTGAGATTCAACGTTGAACTCCTCTAGGTGTCTGGACCCGATGCCGTATGACAACGGTGTCAGTAGTAGGTTTAGAGCATGTAGGGCGGTATAGTCAAGCCCACCTTGTTCAATGGGAGAAAAACGTGACATCGATGTCAAGTTCAACACCAGGGCCGCGCGGCGCCACCCGGCGGTCGACGATGCGTGACGTGGCGACTCTGGCGGGCGTCGGCATCAAGACGGTCAGTCGCGTGATCAACGGCGAGCCCCACGTGTCGGCGGCGACGATCGAACGTGTGCGACGCGCCGCGGCCGACTTGAATTTCCAGCCGGATCTCCACGCAGGCAACCTGCGGCGCTCAGACCGGAGGACGGCCACCCTCGGGCTTCTCGTGGGCAGCGTCTCGAACCCGTTCTCTGGCTCTCTCCACCGTGCGGTCGAGGACATCGCCGCACGGCGTGGGGTCGCGGTCTTCGCCTCCAGCCTCGACGACGACCCGGACAGGGAGGAGTCAGCCGTGTCCGCCTTCCTCGCGAGGCGGGTCGATGGGTTGATCCTCACCACTATCAAACGCAGCCAGGCCTACCTGCTCGCCGAGCAGAAGCACGGAACCCCTCTGGTGTTCATCGACCGGGAGCCCACCGGCTTGGAAGCAGATGCGGTGGTCTCGAGCAACGCGCAGGGCGCGGCCGAGGCGACGAGACATCTGCTCGCGCACGGGCACCGTCACCTGGCCTACCTCGGCGACCGCGCGGAGATCCAGACCGCGCGGGAACGCAAGCGCGGCTTCATGGAGGAGCTCGGCCGTGCGGGCGTCGCAACGGGAGAAGTCACGATCATCGAGGGCCTGACCAGTGAAGCCCATGCCGAGGCCGCTGTCGAGTCGCTCTTCGCCGGGCCCAACCCGCCGACGGCCATCTTCAGCGCGCAGAACCTGATCACCATCGGCGCGTTCCGCGCGCTCCGGCGCCTCGATCTGCACCGCACCGTTGCATTGGTGGGCTTCGACGATGTCGAACTCGGCGACCTCCTCGAGCCGGGGCTCACCGTGGTGGCGCAGGATGCCGCCAGGATCGGGCACGTCGCGGCCGAGCGGATCTTCGCCCGCCTCGACAGAACAGCCACGGAACCGCAGACATTCGTGGTCCCGACCGTCCTCATCCCCCGCGGCTCCGGCGAGATCAGGCCGTCATGAGTGGGCCCGGTGTGTGCGTGGTGGGCGACGCACTCGTCGACGAGTTGCAGTGGGCCGACGCCACCGAGGAACACGTCGGCGGCGCCGGCCTGAACGTGGCAGTGGGGCTGACCCGGCTCGGACTCGACGCGTCACTCGTCGCGATGGTGGGCACGGATCGCGCCGGCGACGATATCCGCGCCCATCTGGCATCTTTCGGCGTCTCGCTCTCGGCCACCGACATGCCGACCTCGTCGCGGGCCGTCTCGGACCGGCGTGCAGGCGAACCCCGGTACGTCTTCAACGATGCCGCACTCGCACGGCGCATCGCCTTCGACGACCGGCAGCGCGCGGCACTCGACACCGCTGCCGTCGTCGTCGTCAGCTGCTTTCCCCTCGACGACACCGCGCAGACCGAGCTTCTCTCGAATGCTGTCCACGACTCCCCGTCCCGGCTCGTGCTCGACCCGAACCCGCGGGAGCACCTGATCTCCGACCTGGACGCGTTCCGAGCCGCCTTCGAGACGCTCGCCGCCCAGAGCCTGCTGGTCAAGATCGGCGACGAGGACGCCCAGCTGCTCTACGGGGAGCCGCTGGAGGCCGCCGCACGCCGGTTGCTCGACCTCGGCCCCTCAGCCGTGCTCGCCACCGAAGGCGCGGCCGGAGCATCCCTCCTCCTCCGAAGGGGAGTGACCGTGCACCGGCCGATCCACACCATGCCCGGCCGGATCGTCGACACGATGGGCGCGGGTGACGCCTCCCTCGCTTCGGTCACCGCCGCGCTCGTTCGCGCCGGCCTCCCGAAGTCGCCCGACGCGGTGGCTCGGACGCTCGACGAGGCGATGGCGATCGCGGCGGCGACCTGCCGCGCGCCGGGAGCGCTGCTGCGACTACCGCCCGGCGAGGAGTAATCGGAGCCGCAGGCTTCGGCTCGGCCCCATCCGGGAGGCCCCACATCGCGCACGACACTCGGGTAGCGACAGCGTGGGACAGCGGCGCCCGAGAATCGATGACGGTGATCGTCGTCTCGTTTCGCTGCGGAAACGGCAAGGCGATGCGAGGATCACGCATTCCGATGGAGCTGCTCGTGAGCGTGGTGCTCAGCTACCTCGTCGGCATGCCGCCGCCTCCGGTCTCACCCGGAGACGGCGCGACGCGCGCGTGCTGCTCACTTCCCTCATCGCTCTCTCCCTCGTGGCGGGGTCGTCGTCCTCGTCGCGGACGGTGGCGTCACGACGTTCAGGTGATCGACATCATGCTGTCGGCCGCGGTCATCATCGTGCTGTGGACCGGGCGGGCAGCTCGTTTCTTCGCACGAACCGGCGGTGAGCGAACCTGATGACCTCGATGAGCCCGATGCTGACCGTCGAGTAGACGAGTACGAGGGCAGCAGTCACGATCGACGGGTCCACCAGCATCAGGAAGTCCCGCACGCCCCGATGGAGTAGACGAGCATGAGGACATGCGGGTGTCCTCGAGTCGCGGTACTGCATCGGTGTGCCCCTACCCACCCACTCTGGGGCCGCCGTGTGCCCTGATTTGGCGTCGGTCACCACCCGCTGTGTCCCCCAAAATGCCGCTACCGTGACTGATACGCATGGGGGAGGCTCAATGCATGGAGGGTCAGCATGAGTTGAGACAGGAGAAGGTCGTGACGCAGCAGAAGATCGTGCTGCGTCCGCACGCTCACCTGTTCACACGGGGAATCCTCGCGATGCTCGCCCTCACGACACCCGTCTTCGCCGTCCTCTACTGGCTGACCATCCCCGACGGCGCCTGGCCGCTGGTGCTCGGCATCCACATCCTGGTCGTCGCCGCCACCACGCTGGCGGTCCTGGCGTTCTTCAGCACGACGATCCAGCTCGGGCCCGACGGCGTGCGCGAGCGCGGGTTCTTCGGGCGCACGGTGGTGGTCCGGCCGGGCACGGCGGGCACGGTGCTGCTGGTCCACCTTTACGAGGGCAGCACGCTCGACACCCAGCCGCAGCTGTTCGTGACCGGCACGGACGGCCGGGTGCTCATCCGGATGCGTGGCCAGTTCTGGGCGCTCGAAGACATGGAGAGGGTCGCCGAGGAGCTCGACGTCCCGATCACGAGGAACGTGGAGTCGATGACGCTCACGGAGCTCCGGCGCCGGTCGCCCGAGCTGCTGTACTGGTTCGAGCGCTTCCCGCACGTCGGCCGCTAGCGCCGGCGACGCGGAGGTGCGAAAGTTGCGCCATTCTGCGCGAATGGGCACCTTTCGCACCACTCGCCGCCGCGAACGTCAGACGACGGCGGAGGTCGAGATGCCGAGTGCGGGGCCGTCCGGCCGGCTCGACGGCAGCTCGTGGAACCCGAGCCGGTCGTAGAAGGCACGGGCCGCAGCGTTCGACGGCGACATCGTGAGGTAGACCGCAGGCACCCCGCGCTCGCGCAGCTCCTCGAGCATCCGGCGGATGAGCGCCCGGCCGAACCCCTGGCCCTGCAGCTCCGGCAGGAGGTCGATGTGCAGGTGGGCCGGATAGTCCGCGACCTCGGGGACGATGCTGGTGCTCGGGTCGAGCCCGAAACGGATCATGTCGCGTTCGGCCTCGGTGGGCGCATCCTGGACCGCATAGCGGGCCGCGAAGGCGGGCAGCCACTCGCGGGCGTACCAGTCGGCGTAGGCGCGACTGTCGGACACGCCGATCACATACCCGGCCGCATGGTCGCCGCTGTCGACGACGAAGGCCAGGTCGGGCTGGTAGGTGACGTACGGCCCGGTGAAGATGTCGGGCAGCAGATCGTCGTCGCTGTAGAGCCCGGTCGCGTCAGCGCCGCTCGCCCCCGTGCGGACGCAGATCTCGTAGACGTCGTCTCGGTCGCTGGGACGGTAGGGACGGATCACGCTCACCGTGAAAGTATTGCAGCGTGACCGCCTCCCCCGTCGCCACCTCGGCCGAGCCGCGCAGCAAAGGGTTGCTGACGCCGGATGACGAGAGCGCGCCGGTGACCATCGCGCGCCGCCGGCCCGGGGATGACGCGGCCCCGTGGGTGCGGCACTACTGGCTTCCGCGCTGGTCGCTCCCGGCAGGGTCGACCCTGCGCCAGGACGTGCTCGAATACCCGACGAGCAACCTCGTGATCGAAGCGGATGAGGCGATGCTGCACCGCGCCCAGCGGGGCCGCAGTACGCGCATCCTGAGCGGAACCGGCTGGGCGTTCGGCGTCCTGCTGCACCCGGGGGTCGCACGCGGACTCGTGGGCGGAAGCCTGCGGACGGCCCCGGTGTCGATCCCGCTGGCCGGGCCTGCGGGGTTGGCCGGGCTGGCCGACGGCGCGGGCGGGCTGGACGAGCTGATCTCGGGCGTGCGCGACCGGATGCGCGCGGGAGACGATCACGGCGCGATCGACGTCTTCGAGTCCTGGCTGCCCGCGGCAGTGCCCCGGCCCGACGCGGATGCGCGGCTCGTCGGCGAGATCGTCGAGGCCGTCGAGGACGACCGCGGGATCACCCGCGTCGAGCAGCTCGCCGATCGATTCGGCATCGGCGTGCGCCACCTTCAGCGTCTGGTGGCCGGACACATCGGCTTCAGCCCGAAGTGGCTGATCCAGCGCTATCGGCTGCAGGAGGCGGCCGCCGCGCTCCGGTCAGGGGACGCGCCATCCCTCGCGGCGCTGGCCGCGGACCTCGGATACTCGGACCAGGCGCACTTCGGGCGCGAGTTCAAGACGGTGATCGGCCAGACCCCGGGCGCGTACCTGGCGTCGGTGAGCGACGCGTGAGCGACCGCGCAGGCGGGCCGGATGTCGCCGCCCTGATCGCTCCCCGCCTTACGCAGTGGGCGCTGACGCCGGACGGGCCCGCCTTCGCCACCGCGAGCAGCGTGCTCCAGCCGGTGCTGTTCGACGGCCGCGCGGCGTACCTCAAGATCGCGACCGCCGACGAAGAGGCCGCGGGCGGACGCGTGATGGTCTGGTGGGACGGCCGCGGCGCTGCACCGGTCTACGCCCACGACGGCGACGCGCTGGTGCTGGAGCGCGCGACCGGACGCACCGACCTCGCCGAGCTCGCGACCGAGGGTCCGGATGCGGACGACGAAGCCACGCGCATCCTGTGCCGTGCCGCGCTGCGGCTGCACGCCGTCGACGATCGGCCGCTGCCCGACGGCCTGGTCGACCTGACCACGTGGTTCAGCGACCTGTTCGCGTGGGAGGCGGAGCATCCGGAAGCCCATGACGGCTTGTACCCGCGGGCGGCTTCGGAGGCGAGGCGGCTCCTCGCGACCCCGGACGGGAACGCGGTGCTGCACGGCGACGTGCACCACGGGAACGTGCTCGACTTCGGCGCCGACGGGTGGCTGGCGATCGATCCCAAGCACATCATCGGCGACCCCGGTTTCGATTTCGCGAACATCCTGTGCAACCCGGATGCACGGGTGGCGCTCTCCCCCGGCCGCCTGGAGCGGCACATCGGCGTCATCGCTTCGGAGACCGGCATCGAGGCCGACCGGATGCTCCGCTGGACGCTCGCGTGGGCGGCGCTCTCGTCGTGCTGGTCCGAGCTGTCGGGAGACGATCCCGGGCACGTCCTGGAGGTCGGACGGCACGCCCGCGCGCTGCTGGGCTAACGCGCGCGGCGCCGCTCAGGCGCGGTCTTGGAGGCCCCAGGCCTGGCCGTAGCCGCCCTCGGCCTCGGCGCGGGCCATCAGCTCGAGGTAGGGTGCCGCGTCGAAGGCCTCGGGGCCGAGCACACCGATGCCCGACCAGACGCCGGTGGCCAGGAGCTCGAGCGCGATCACTGGATTGAGCGCCGTCTGCCAGACCACGCACTGGCATTCGTACTCGCGCATCGTCCACTCGTTGTCGCTCACGTGGTAGAGGTAGACCTCCCGCGGCGCTCCGTCCAGGCCGCGGCCTGTCACCCACACGCCGGCGCACGTCTTGCCGGTCATCCGGGGGCCGATCGTCGCCGGGTCGGGCAGGGAGGCGGCGACGACGTCGCGCGGGGCGACCTCCACCGGGCCGTTCTCGCTGCGCACGCGAATCGGCGTCGTCGAGTCGAGCCCGAGCTGGTGCAGCGTGCGCAGGATGCCGATGAACTCCTCGCCGAGCCCGTACTTGAAGGTGACGCGCTTGGCGTCGATCCAGCGCGGCATGAGGAGCACTTCCTCGTGCTCGACGTTGACGCACTCGACCGGGCCGATGCCCTCGGGGAATTCGAAGATCTCGGGCTCGCTGAACGGCGGCGTCGTGAACCAGCCGGCATCCTTCTCGAAGATCACCGGCGGGTTGAGGCATTCCTCGATCGTGGTCCAGATGCTGAACGACGGGGCGAAGATCTCGTTGCCGTCGCTGTCGCGAACGACCAGGTTGGCTCCATCGCGGGTGCCGAGCTCGTCGATCTCGGAGAACAGTGCGTCGGCGGCGTAACGGGCGAACACGTCGCTGAGGCCGGGCTCGACCCCCATGCCCACCAGTGCGAGCCGCCCCGCGGACTCCCAGTCGCCGCGGAGGGCGAACTGGTCGTCGCCGAGTTTCACGCCGGTCTTGGCGTACGGGTCGGTGGGATGCGGCTCCGACAGGCTCATCGCCATGTCGAGGTAGTCGGCTCCCGCGGCGAGCGCCCCGGCGAAGATCGTCGGGACGAACTTGGGCTCGACAGCGTTCATCACGTGGGTGGCGCCATGCTGACGGGCGACCGCGGCCACCGCATCCGGATCGGACGCGTCGATCGCGGCGGCCGTGAAGCGCGAGGCCACCTCGTCACCGTGTCTCGCGGCGATCCAGGCGATGGTCCGCTCGGCCCGGGCGATGTCGTAGTCGCTCACGACGACGGCTTCGTAGAACGATCGCCGCGCTGCGATCTTTGCGATGGCGTCGCCGACTCCGCCGGCACCCACGAGCAGGATTCTCATGCGGGCCACGCTATCGCGCCCGACCGACGCCGACCAGGGCCGCCGCGCCCTCTCCTCGCCGCGCGGCGGCGCGGGCGGCCGTCGTTTGCCGCTTGTCGTCGCCAACACGCCCGGGATGCCGACAACCAG
This sequence comes from Leifsonia sp. NPDC058248, assembly GCF_042881905.1. NCBI lineage: Bacteria > Bacillati > Actinomycetota > Actinomycetes > Micrococcales > Microbacteriaceae > Leifsonia > Leifsonia sp. NPDC058248. The sequence goes on along the minus strand of NZ_JBHVXB010000003.1, from coordinate 106,677 downwards.
TGGCAAATGACGGGCCGTGCGGGGCGGGGAGCGTCAGTGTGCGAGCGCGGGGACGCTGCGCGGTCGCACGATCAGCCACAGCGCCGCGATGCTCACCGCGGAGCAGGCCGCCATCACGAAGCCCATGGGCGCGGCGCTTCCGACGCCGAGCACACCAACGATCGGCGAGATCAGGCCGGCGATGCCGAAGTTGAGCGCGCCGAGCAGCGATGCCGCCGTCCCAGCCTCGTGCCCGTGGCCGTTGAGGGCGAGCACCTGCACGCAGGGGAAGCCGAAACCACAGGCCGCGATGAAGAACCAGAGCGGGATGACCGTCCCCCACAACCCGGCGTGCGACTGGTCGAGCACCACGATCGTCACGGCGGAGACGAACATGACGATGGTCGAGACGGCGAGGATCCACTGCGGCCCGACGTACTTGGTGAGCCGCGCGGCCGACTGCACGCCGATGATGATGCCGACCGAGTTCACGGCGAACAGCAACCCGTACTGCTGCGCGTCGAAGTGGTAGATGTCCTGGAACACGAACGAGCTCGACGAGAGGTACGAGAAGAGTCCGGTGAAGTTCATGGCCCCGACGAGGGCGACACCCACGAAGATGCGGTCGCTCAGCACGGCCTTGTAGCGCTGACGGACCGTCGAGTGCCCGGCGTCGTGGCGACGGGCCTTGGGCAGGGTCTCCACGATCCACAGGGAGACGCAGATCACGACGAACAGTCCGTAGACCGCGAGCACGACGAAGATCCCGCGCCAGGGCATGATCAGCAGCAGCTGCGATCCGAGCACAGGAGCCAGCACGGGGGCGAGCCCGTTGACGAGGGCGAGGCGGCTGAGCATCCGGACCAGCGGCCGCCCGCCGAAGAGGTCGCGAACCATCGCCATGGCGACGACACCGCCGGCTGCGGCGCCGATGCCCTGGAACGCGCGCGCGATGCCGAGCAGCTCGACGTTGGGCGCGACCGCGGCGCCGAGGCACGAGACGATGTGCACGATCGTCGCCAGGATGAGCGGCGTGCGGCGGCCCACCTTGTCGCTCCACGGGCCGACCAGCAGCTGACCGAGGCCGAAACCGAGCGTCGTGGCGGTCAACGTCAGCTGGATGGCGGCGGTGGAGACGTTGAACTCCGACTCCAGGGTGGGCAGTGCCGGCAGGTACGTGTCGATCGTGAACGGGCCGAGCGCCGTGAGCGCGCCGAGCACGAGGATGTAGGTGAGGCGCTGGCGGCCGGAGAGGGAGTCACCGGGGTGGACGACGGTAGTCACGAACGGATTCCTTGCAGGAGAAAGCGAACACCGCGGTGGTGACCGCGGTGTGAAGTGTGGGGCGTTGCCGGAGGTGGCGGAGCATCTGGTGGTCGGGCGATTCGGCGCGATCGAATCGATTCGAGAACCGGGACTCGATCATCCTATCGGAAATACGCGCTCGGATGTTACCGTGCACATCGTCCTTTTCGACGAGGCGGCCACCGACCGCTACCAGCGCCGCGACCGGCGGCCGGCGAACGCTTATCGAGCCGAGACCGGTGACGGCGAGGCGAGCAGTGGCGCGAAGGCCAGTTCGGCGGCGCCGATCATCAGGATGCTCGACCCGAGCTCCGCCCGCACGATCGCGAGGTGCTCGCCCGATGCGCTCAGCACCTGCTCGGCGACCAGGGCGGCGAGGCGTTCCGGCGCGAGCGCATGCAACGAGCCCAGAAAACCACCGAGCACGATGAGCTGCGGATTGAAGACGTTGGTCGCGTTGCGGAGCGCGATCGCGAGGAATCCCAGCTGGCGCTCGATCTCCGCCGACACGGCCGGATCGCCGGCCTTCACCGCCGCGGCGAGCGCCCGGTCCAGCTCATCGGTGTCCGCCTCCTCCAGGCCGAGGACGCGCAGCAGTGCCCGCTGGCTCACCTCGGTCTCCAGACAGCCGACCGCACCGCAATGGCACCGGATGCCCGCGGAGTTCACCAGCATGTGACCGAGTTCGCCCGCATACCCGGAGACGCCGGTGAGCGGCACACCCCCGACGATGACTCCGGCGCCGATGCCGGAGGCCCCGCCGTTCAAGTACACCAGGTCGGTGGCGCCGCGGCCGGCGCCGTAGAGGCGTTCGGCGTTGGCCCCGAGGCGGGCGTCGTTCCCTGCGTGCACGGGGAAGCCCGTCGCGGCGGCGAGCTCTGCGGCGAACGGCTCGTCGACCCACTCAAGATGCGGGGCGAGCCGCACGACGCCGTCGCTCTCGCGCACCAGCCCGGGCACGGCGACGCCGATCCCGGTCACCCGGGTCGCCGCGGCGAGCTCGGGTCGCAGGCCGTCGATCATGGCCGAGGCGATCGCGACGGCCTCGGCGCCGGTCGGCACCTGCCCGGTGGGGTGCCGGACGCGCCGATGGACGACGCCGTCGAGCCCGACGATGCCGACGGTGATCGCATCGATCTCGGGGTTCACGGCCAGCGCGACCACCCGGGTGTCCGCCACCACGACCGGACTCGGGCGCCCGACCCGATTGCTGGTCTCCGGCTCGCGCTCGGTGACCAGCCCGAGCTCGACCAGCTCGCCGACGAGCGCGCCCACCGTGGAGCGGTTGAGGCCGGTCGCCTGGGTGAGGGAGGAGCGCGCGGCAGGACCCCCGCGGTGCACCATCCCGAGCACCGTCGCGAGATTCTGGCGGCGGATCGTGTCGAGGTTCGTGCCCGTCCGGCCGCGTTCGTTCGATGTGATCATGATTCCCTTGAACACTATCCGCTCCCCCGCCGGCCGGTGCCGGCGCCGCTGCCGGCGCTGGCCGCGAGGGGAGCGAAACGTGCCTCATTCCCTGGCTTCGAGGCACACTTCGCACCTCTCGCCGGTAAGAGAGGAGGGCGGGTCAGGCCGGGACGCGGACCAGCGCATCCTGGCGAACGGTCACCAGGCGGGCATCCGCAGCGCTGACCTCGTAGAGGCCGCCGGTGATCGCGACGGTGGAACGCGGGGTCGAGGTGCCGGGCACGCGTCGGGCCGGCGCCTGCTTCTCGTTGACGATCGCGCCGCCCGTCGTCCCCTCCTCGCTGTGAGCGACGGCGGATGCGGCGACGTGCGAGGCGATCCAGACCTCCACATCCCCCGGCTCGACGACCTTGACCATCCGGCGGTCGCTGAACGCGAAGCGGGTCGTCGGCACCGAGAACGTCACACGCACGGACTCGTCGGCGTCGAGCTCGACGCGCGAGTATCCGAGCAGCTGCACCACGGGCCGGGTGACCGTCGCGTGCACGTCATGACCGTAGACCTGTACGACGTCGGCCCCGCGCACGACGCCGGTGTTGGTCACCGTCACCGCGACGGTGAACGCTCCCCCGGCCTGCGTCGACCCGTCGACGACCAGGTCGGAGTACTCGAACGTCGTGTAGGACAGACCGAAGCCGAACGGGAGCAACGGGGTCGAGTCGGCGGCGGTGACGTCGGAGGGCCCGCCCAGGATCGGGTGCAGGTACGAGTACGGCTGCGCACCGGCTGATCGCGGCATCGAGACGGGCAGGCGTCCGGAGGGGTTCACCGACCCGGCGATGATGTCGGCGATCGCGAGACCGCCGGCTTCGCCCGGGAAGAACGCCTGCAGCACGGCCGCCGGAGCGACGCCTTCGGTTCCGAGCGCCCATCCGATCGCGTAAGGCCGGCCGGTCAGGAGCACCATGACGACCGGTGTGCCGGTGGCGATGACCGCCTCGACGAGTCCGCGCTGCAGGCCGGGCAGTTCGAGGGACTCGGAGTCGTTGCCCTCACCGACCGTTCCCCGGCCGAAGAGTCCGGCCTGGTCGCCCACGACCACGATCGCGAGCTCGGCCGACGACGCAGCAGCGACGGCTGCGGCGAAACCGGAGTCGTCGCCGCCGTCGACCGCGCAGCCCTCTGCATAGACGATCTCCGGCACCGCCAGGCCGGCAGCGCCGAACGCACCGGGGAGCGCCTCGAGGACCGTCGGGATCTCGAAGCCGAGCGGCAGCTCCGGATGCCCGGCCAGCACGTGGTTCGCGAACGAATAGCAGCCCTGGAGGGCCTCGGCGCGGTGGGCGTTCGGCCCGATCACGGCGACCCGCGAGGGCGACCGGCCCGTGTTGAGCGGCAGTGCTCCGTCGTTCGACAGCAGCACCACGGACTCTTCGGCGAGGCGGCGGGCGAGCTCGCGGTGGCGCGGCGAGTCGAGGTCGATCTCGGTCGGTGCGTCGTCATCGAACGCTCCCGGGTCGAGGAGGCCGAGCTCTTCCTTCTGGGTCAGCGCACGGAGCACCGCGCGGTCGACGTACGCCTCGTCGAACTCCCCGGACCGGATGCGGTCGGCGAGGGGTAGCAGGTAGGCGTCACCGGTGGGCAGTTCGATGTCGATGCCCGCTTCGAGCGCCATCGCGGCGGCCTCGCCGCGATCGGCGGCCACGGCGTGCATGACCTCGAGGAACGCCACAGCGAAATAGTCTGCGACGACCGTGCCCTCGAATCCGAGCACCTCCCGGAGCACTCCGGTGAGGTAGTCGGCGTTGGCCGCCATGGGCACGCCGTCGATGTCGGTGTAGGAGTTCATCACCGACTTGGCTCCTCCGTCGAGGATCGCCATCTCGAACGGCGGCAGGAAGACATCGGCGATCTCGCGCGGTCCCGCGTGCACGGGCGCATGGTTGCGGCCGGCCTTCGAGCCGGAGTATCCGAGGAAATGCTTGAGTGTGGCGTGCACCCCCGCTCCCTGAAGGCCTCGCACATACGCGGTGCCGACGGTCCCGACGAGGTAGGGGTCTTCGCCGATGCACTCGTCGACCCGGCCCCAGCGGGGGTCCCGTACGACGTCGAGCACCGGGGCGAGCCCCTGATGGATTCCGAGCTGTCTCATCGAGCCGCCGATAGCCGCGGCCATCTCCTCCACCAGCGCGGGGTCGAACGACGCACCCCAGGCGAGCGGTGTCGGGAACGTGGCGGCCTTCCAGGCCGCCAGTCCGGTCAGGCATTCCTCGTGGACGAGCGCCGGGATGCCCAGTCGCGTCTCCCGTTTGAGACGCCGCTGCTCGGTCCAGAGCCAGGCGGCGCGCTCAGCGGGGTCGACCGGTCGCGTTCCGTACACCCGCGTGTAGTGCCCGATTCCGTGACGGGTCACGTCGGCGAGGCCTCCGAGGGCCTTCTGTCCCGCGGCCATCTCGCCCTGCATGGGCGCGACCACGCCGTTCTGATCGAGCCAGTACCCGACGATCTGCGCGAGCTTCTCGTCGAGGGTCATCCGGGCGTGCAGTGCACGCACGCGATCCGACACGTCGGGCATGGGGATATCTGCGGTCACGGAAACATCACTTTCGTTCACAAGTCGAGCGGTCGTGCGGTGTCCGGCGCGGTCTGCCGGATGGCGGCTGCGCCGGCCCCGGGTGTCACCCCTTGACGGCCCCGGTCAGTCCGCCCACGATCCGCCGCTGGAACAGGGCGAAGAAGATGAGCGCGGGGATCATGGAGAGGGAGGTGAAGGCCAGCACCTTGGCGGTGTCCACCGAGTATTGCGATGAGAAGGCCTGCACGCCGAGCGGGAGGGTGAAGGTCGCTTGGTCGTTGAGGATGAACAACGGGAGCAGGTAGTTGTTCCAGCTGGCGATGAACGCGAGGATTCCGGTCGTCACCACGCCGGGGATCGACAGCGGCATGACCATGCGGAAGAAGAATCCGAGCCGGCTGGTGCCGTCGAGCGACGCCGCCTCCTCGAGCTCCACTGGGATCGCCTTGATGAACGGAACCAGGATGATCACCGTCGTCGGCAGCGCGAACCCGATCTGCGGCAGGATCACCCCGGCCAGATTGTTCGTCAGGCCGAGGTCCTTCACGAGGATGTAGAGCGGTGTGATCGCGACGGTCAGCGGGAACATCAGACCCGCCGCGAACAGCGAGTACATCGCCCCGCGCCCACGGAACTCGTAGCGGGCGAGCACGTAGCTCACCATCAGTCCGAGCACGACGACACCGACCGTGGTCGCGATGCCGACGATCGCCGAGTTGCCGATCTCCAGCCAGAAGGTCGAGCCGGTGAGCACGCCCAGGTAGTTCTGGACGAGCCACGGGTTCGGGAGGCCGGCCGGGGACGACGTGATCTGCGAGTTGCTGCGGAAGCCGCCCAGCACGATGTACAGGATCGGCGCGAGGCAGACGGCGATGAAGACGAGCGCGATGAAATAGGTGGTGGGGCTGCCCCATTTGTCGCCGTTGCGGGAACTTCGGGGTCTGCGCGTGGCGCGTGGTGCCCGGCTGAGAGTCGTCGCCGACATCACTTCTTCCTCTCTGTAACGGCACCGGCCATATCGCGCCGCAGCACGAACCGCTGGTAGATCAGTGCGATCACGAGCGAGATCACGAACATGACGACGGCGACGGCGTTGCCGTACCCGTAGTTGCCCGAGGTGCGCCCGTTCGCGACCATGTAGGTCGCCATGGTCGAGGTGCCCGCCGTCGAAGCGACGTACTGGCCCCAGATGATGTAGACGAGGTCGAACAGCTGCAGTGAGCCGATGATCGACAGGAACGCCCAGATGCGGATGGTCGGGCCGAGCAGCGGGAGCGTGATGCGGCGTTGGATCTGCCAGTAGCTCGCGCCGTCGATCGCCGCGGCCTCGAAGAGCTCGTCGGGGATGCTCTGCATGCCGGCGAGGAAGAGGATGACCGCGAAGCCGATGTACTTCCACGAGATGATGATCATCAGCGACCAGATCGCGATCTTCGGGTCGGAGAGCCAGTCGGCCTTGAAGGCGCCGAGCCCGACGCTCTGCAGGAGGTCGTTGACTGCACCGGAGGTCTGGAGCATCAGGCTCCACCCGGTTCCGACGATGACCTCGGAGACGACGTACGGCACGAAGATCAGCACCCGGATGAGGCCGCGCCCGCGGATCTTCTGGTTGAGCAGGAGCGCCAGGAGGAGGGCGACGGGTCCCTGGATGAGCAGCGACAGGACGACGATGATGCCGTTGTGGAGCACGGCCTCGTGGAACGCGCTGTCCGCGAAGATCAGCACGTAGTTGCCGAAGCCCACGAAGTCGACCGGCGCTCCGTAGCCCTTCCATTTGAAGAAGCCGTAGTAAGCGGCCAATGCGACGGGGAAGATCACGAACGCGACGAACATGATGATCGCCGGTCCGGAGAGGACCGTGATCTCGAACCGCTGCCGCCAGTCCGCCGCCTTGCGCTTCGGCCGCGGTACGGCCGGGGACGCCGCACGAGGTGCGTCGTCCCCAGCCGTCTGCGTGCCCCGAGGCGGCTGCTGTTCGGTCACCGGCTTCACGCCTAGGGAACTACTCATCGTTGCGAATTATCCCTTGGCCGCGGCTTCGTTGACGCTCTTGATGATGTCATCGGCCGTGCCCTTGCCGGCGAGCAGGTCGACGACGCCGGTGTTCATGGCGTTTCCGACGTTCTGGCCGAGGAGCGTGTCGAGGTACTGCGACACGAACGGTGCCTTGTTGTAGGCCTCGAGGACCGACTTGAGGTACGGCTCCGTGATGACACTCTGGGCGTCCTTGTTCACCGGGATCGCGTTGAAGGCCTTGTAGTACGCCTCCTGCACGCTCTTGGTGGTCATGTAGTTGAGGAACGCGGTGCACTCCTTCTTCGGAGCCTGAGCCGAGCAGGAGAACCCGTCGATTCCGCCCATCATCGACTCCGGGTCGCCCGAGCCGCCCGAGATGGTCGGGAAGGGGAACCAGCCGAGGTCGGGGAGCGGCTTCTGGTCGGGGGTCAGGGAGGCGATCACTCCCGGGTCCCAGGCGCCCATGAGCTCCATTGCCGCCTTGTGGTTCGCGACGAGACCTGCCGAGCTGCCCGCGCCCTGCTGCGCCGCGGTGGTCAGGAACCCGTTGTTGAACGGCTTGGTGTCGTTGAACGACTTGAGGTCGTCTCCGGCCTTCGTCCAGCACTCGTCGTCGAACTTCAGCGACGCAGCGGACTTCGCGAGCGTGTCCTCGCTGCACTCGCGCAGCGCGAAGTTGTAGTACCAGTGCGCGGCGGGCCAGGCATCCTTGGCGCCGACCGCGACGGGCGCGACGCCCGAGGCCTTGAGCTTGGCGATGTCGGCGTTCAGCTCGTCCATGGTCGTGGGCGGTGCGTCGATCCCGGCGGCCTTGAACAGGTCCTGGCTGTAGTAGATGCCCTCGGGAAGAACATCGACGGGCATAGCGTAGACCTTGCCGTTGTACGACTCGCCCTTGAGCGCGCCCTCGCTGACGGCGGCCTTCGTCGCTGCGTCGATGGAGCCGGTCAGGTCCATCAGCTGGCCTGCATCGGCCATGGCGGCCATCTTGCCGCCGCCGCGCTGCAGGAAGATGTCGGGCGCGGAGCCCGAGTTCAAGGCCGTCTGGAGCTTTCCGTCGAGGTCTTCGTTCTGGATGCTCTGGATCGTGATCGTGACGTTCGGGTTCGCCTTCTCGAAGTCGGCGACAGTCGTCTTCCAGAATGCGGCGCCCGGGCCGGTCGTGGAGTTGTGCCAGAAGGTCATCGTGACCTTGCCGTCGCTCGATCCGCCGTCGCCGCTGCCGCTGCAGCCCGTGGCGAGCAACGCGGTACCCGCGACGAGGGCGAGCATACCCGCGACTCGAATTTTCCTCTTCATTGTGGAAACTCCTTGGTAGTGATTGGGAGACACGCGGCAGCCACTGCCGCGAGCTAGAGCCTCGCATCCGGATGCCCGCCTTGTCAAACGATATCGACAACGTTATCGATAACGATTTCGATAACGGTCTCGATAACGGTGTCATCGCCCTGTTCGCGGGCGCTGGACGGTATGGTGACAACATGTCCGCCCCTCTCGATGCATCGCCCCCGTTCGGCCGAGTGACGATCAGCGATGTCGCGCGTGAGGCCGGCGTCTCCGTCCCGACCGTGTCCAAGGTCGTCAACGGGCGGTACGGCGTCGCCCCGGCGACCTCGAAGCGCGTGCTGGAGGTCGTGGCCGCGCTCGGCTACGAGACCTCCCTCGTCGCGAGCAGCCTGCGCAGGCAGCGCACCAACGTCATCGGGATCCTGGTCGCCGAATTCGAGTCGTTCTCCGTCGAGCTCCTCAAGGGAGCCTCCGCCGCCGCCGCGGCCGCGGGCTACGAGCTGCTCGCCTACTCGGGCCTCGGCGCTCCCGGCAGCCCCGTCGGCTGGGAGCGCCGATCCTTGTCGCGCCTCGCCGGCACGCTCATCGACGGAGCGATCATCGTCACGCCGACGGTCCTCATCCCCACGACCTCCATCCCGGTCGTGGCCATCGACCCGCACACCGGGCAGGGCGGTCCCTCGACGATCGACTCCGACAATTTCGGCGGCGCGCGCGTGGCGACGCAGCACCTCATCGATCTCGGGCATCGGCACATCGCCCACATCCGGGGCCGGAGCGACCTCGCCTCCGCCCAGCTGCGCGAGGCGGGCTACCGCGAGTCGCTCACCGAGGCGGGCATCCCGTTCGACCCGGCCCTCGTCCTCGACGGCGGCTACCAGGCCGCGCAGACGGCGGAGTCGGCCCGTGAGCTGCTGAGCCGTGCCGATCGGCCGAGCGCCGTGTTCGCCGCGAACGACATGTCGGCCCTCGGGGTCATGCAGGTGGCGCGAGAGCTCGGCCTCCGGGTGCCGGAGGACCTCTCGGTCATCGGCTTCGACGACGTCCCCGAGGCCGCCAGCTCGACACCCCCGCTGACGACCCTGGCGCAGCCGCTGCACGACATCGGTGCGCAGGCCCTCCAGATGCTCATCGAACTCCTCGACGGCCGCGAGGTCCCCCACCGCGTCCACCTCCCCGCCGAGCTCGTCGTGCGCGGGAGCACCGGCCCGGCGCCCGACGGCCCCGTCCGCCCCGTCGAGCCCGTGCAGCGTGTCGAGCTCGCGCACCCCGACGAGCTCGGCCCCGCCGACTGAGGGAGCGACCTCCGTGCAGACCGTGGCCCTCTCTCCTGCGTCGGCGCCCGCCCACCGGCTCGTCGAGACCGTCGTCACCGTGACGGACGCTTCGGGCGTCGCGCTTCCGGATGCTGAGATCACCGTCGCGCAGACCTCCCACGCCTTCGCGTTCGGCAACATCGGCTTCGACTTCATCGGCCTCGCGAACGGCGACGACGACGGCGCGGGCGCGGGCGCCGGTTCCGCCGGCGCCGTCTCCGAGCGCCTGGCCGAGTTGTTCGTCGACGTCTTCAACACCGCGACCCTGCCGTTCTACTGGGGCCGGTTCGAGCCCCGGCAGGGGGCGCCGGACACGGCACGCCTGCAGCGGACGGCACGGTGGTTCCTCGACCGCGGAGTGGCGCTGAAGGGTCATCCGCTGGTCTGGCACAGTGTGCAGCCGGACTGGCTGCTCGGCCTGCCGAGCCGCGAGGTCGAGCAACTGCAGCGTGCGCGCATCCGCCGTGACGTGGCCGACTTCGAGGGGCTCGTCGACACCTGGGACGCGATCAACGAGGTCGTCATCATGCCCGTCTTCGACAACGGCGACAACGGCATCACCCCGCTGGCGCGCGCCAAGGGCCGCATCCCCCTGATCCGGATGGCCTTCGAGGAGGCTCGGGCCGCGAATCCGCGGGCGCGGCTGCTGCTGAACGACTTCGATCTCTCGAGCGCCTACGAGTGCCTGATCGAGGGAGTCCTCGAGGCCGGCATCGAGATCGACGCACTCGGGCTGCAGACGCACATGCACCAGGGCTACTGGGGCGAGGACGCCATGCTCGCCACGGTCGAGCGCTTCGCCCGCTACGGGCTGCCGCTGCACCTCACCGAGACCTCGCTCGTCTCCGGCCGCCTGATGCCGCCGGACATCGTCGACCTCAACGACTTCCAGGTCGCCGACTGGCCGTCCACGCCCGAGGGCGAAGCGCGGCAGGCCGACGAGCTCGAACGACACTACCGCTCGCTCGTCTCCCACCCCGCCGTCGAGGCGATCACCTACTGGGGCATCACCGACGACGGCGCCTGGCTCGGAGCGCCCATCGGGCTGGTGCGCGCCGACGGCACGCCGAAACCGTCGTACCACGCGCTGCGCCGGCTGGTGAAGGACAAGTGGTGGATCGCACCGACGACGATCGCGACCGACGCGGACGGACGGTTCGCGGTCACCGGATTCGCCGGCGGGTACGAGGTTCGAGCGGGCGCCGCGGCCTCGGCCGCCTTCTCCGTCTCTGCGACACAACGGCACGTGACGGTCAGCCTCACCCGGGCGTGACGCTGGTCACCAGGTCTCGGGTCGTGTGCCGAGTCCCACCGGTTCGGGCCTCTCGACCGTCGACGTCAGGGTCACGACCTCGTGCGTGCGGCCGGCCCGGATCACCGACTCCATGATCTCGAGCACGTGGAAGGCGAGCTCACCGGATGCTCGGTGCGGCCGACCGGTCTCGATGGCCCGCGCGAGGTCGGCGAGTCCGACTCCCCGTCCCGCATCCGCATAGCCGGCCGCGATGGGCACGTCCTGCCAGGTGCGGTCGGCGGACGTTGCGATGGCCGCCGTGTCCGAGAACCGGTTGGGGTCGGGCACGGAGATCGTGCCGCCGGTTCCGTAGACCTCGAACAGCGGAACCCGCGTCTCCCACACCTCGAATGAGACGGTCACCGTCGAGATGACGCCGTCCGCGTGCTCGAGGATCGCCGTCACGTGCGTGTCGACATCCACGGGGATCGCGGTGCCCGCCTGCGGTCCGGTCGCGACCGAGCGCTCCCGGGACGACCGACCGACGGCGCCCGAGACACGAACGACCGGGCCGAAGAACGTCACGAGGCTGGTCAGGTAGTAGGGCCCCATGTCGAAGAGCGGCCCGCCGCCGGGCTGGTAGTAGAAGGCAGGGGCCGGATGCCACAGCTCGTGGCCGGGCGCGCTCCAGGCGACCGCGGCCCCGACGGGAGTGCCGATGCGTCCCTCGTCGAGCAGGGCGCGAGCGGTCTGGATGCCCGTGCCGAGCACCGTGTCCGGAGCACTGCCGATCCGCAGTCCGGTCTCCGCGGCGCGAGCGAGCACAGGTGCGGCGTCGTCCGTGGTCAGCGCCAGCGGCTTCTCGCCGTAGACGTGTTTGCCGGCGTCGAAGGAGCGCAGAGCGATCTCGGTGTGCGCCGCGGGGACGGTGAGGTTCAGCACCGCGTCGATGCGCGGGTCGGCGAGCAGAGCATCCACACTCATCGACTCGACACCCTGGCTGCGCGCGACGGCGGAGGCGCGGTCGAGGTCGAGGTCGGCGACGGCCGTCAGCGTCAGGTTCGGGAGCTTGGGGAACTCCGCGAAGTACTGCTGACTGATGTTGCCGACGCCGACGATGCCGATGTTCAGCGTGCTGCCCACAGGAGGCCCCTCTCGATGATGGTGCGGACGTTCGGGTCTTCGACGATCTCCAGCCGATGCCCGGGAGCCGAGACGAAGATGCGCCCCTTGCCCCACTGGCGCGTCCAGATGGCGGGCGCCGTGACGGGGCGGTTCCACGCGTCCCACGGCCGGACCGTCTGCGTGGTGGTGGCCAGAACGTCGTTGTAGTCGTCGCTCAGCACCCAGTACTGCTCGGTGACCAGGTCGAAGTCGTCGACGCCCTGGGTGATCGGGTGCGTCTTGCCGTAGTCGGTGATGTGCACGGTGTACGGGATGTAGTTGTCCGACTGCTCGCCGGTGCGCTCGGCCGGATCCTTGCCCGCGTGATGGGCGAACTGGCCGCCGATCATGTGCAGGTAGTCGGCGTTGTCGCGGTACGAGTCGGCGATGCCTCCGTGCCAGCCGCCCATGCCGGTGCCATTCAGCACCGCGCGCTGCAAGCCCGCGAACTCGTCGCGTTCGATCGTGTTCATCGTGTTGATCTGCAGCACGAGGTCGACGGTGTCCATGTACGCGGCGTCGGTGTAGACGGCGGGCGAGTCCTCGATCCGGACCTCGAAGCCGTTGGCCTCCAGGAACGGGATGAAGAGCTCGGTGGTCTCGACGGGCATGTGCCCGTCCCAGCCGCCGCGCACGACGAGGGCCTGTCTGCCCATGGGATCCTCTCGTGTTCTCGGAGCGCTCACGGCGCGGTCGCCGTCCAGGCGCTGCCGGCGGCGGCGCTCTGCTCGACCGCCGCCAGCACGCGCTGAACGTGCAGGCCGTCGGCGAAGGACGGCTCGGGGTCTGTGCCTCGGGTGATGGCGCCGACGAAGTCCGCGATCTCGTGCGAGAAGGCGTGCTCGTAACCGATCGCATGCCCCGTTGGCCACCAGTGCGCCATGTACGGATGCTCGGGCTCGGTCACCAGGATGCGCGTGAAGCCCTGCTCCCCCGCCGGTGCGGTCGCGTCGTAGAACTGGAGCTCGTTCATCGCTTCGAGGTCGAAGGCGAGCGCACCGCGCGATCCGCTCAGCTCGATGCGGAGGGCGTTCTTGCGGCCGGTGGCGTACCGGGTCGCCTCGAACGCGCCGATCGCACGGTCGGCGTGGCCACCCGCGAGCCGGGCGGTGAACCAGGCCGCGTCGTCCACGGTGACCTGCCCGCGGGCGGCCGATGCCGTGCCCGAGAGCCCGACGCCCTCGCGGAGCAGCGGGCGCTCGGTGACGAACGTCTCGAGGGTTCCGCTCACCCCCGTGAGCTGCGAACCGGTCAGGTGCTCGACCAGATCGATCGCGTGCGCGCCGATGTCGCCGAGCGAGCCCGACCCGGCCGAGGACTTGTCGAGACGCCAGGTCATGGGGCCGTTCTCGTCGGCGAGCCAGTCCTGCAGGTACTGCGCACGCACCTGGCGGATCTCGCCGAGCCTGCCCTGCCCGATGAGCTGGCGTGCGAAGGCGATCGCCGGCACCCGGCGGTAGCTGAAGCCAACCATCGAGCGCACTCCGTCTCCGGATGCCCGCTCGGCCGCCTCCGTCATCCGCTCGGCCTCCTCGACCGTGTTGGCGAGAGGCTTCTCGCAGAGCACGTGCTTGCCTGCGGCGAGCGCCGCGATGGCGATCTCGGCATGCGAGTCGCCCGGCGAGCAGATGTCGACGATGTCGATTGCCGGATCGTCGATGACGCGGCGCCAGTCGGTCTGCGCGTTCTCCCAGCCGAACTTCGCCCGGGCGTCTTCGACGCGGGAGGCGTCACGCCCGACGATCGTGTGGAGCACGGGTTCGGCGTCGAGGTCGAAGAACCGCGGAGCGACCCGCCACCCCTGCGAGTGCGCGGCGCCCATGAAGCCGTAGCCGACCATGGCCACGCCGAGGGTCGGTTTCGTCGTGCCGTTCATCCGGTGCTCCTTCGTGTGCTGCATGCCGTCAGAGCGTAACGCCGTCGTGAAAGCACCCGCACGTTTCTCGCGGACAGTGGAAACGTTTCGCGCGCCCACTCTATTCAGTCCATCGCGTTTTCGTTCCGAACGATGGCGTGATAAGTTTACTCACACAACAAATCACCAATGACGTTGAAGGAAGCACCCATGAGCACAACTCCGACCCGCGCCGACAAGTTCTCGTTCGGCCTCTGGACCATCGGCTACAACGGCACCGACCCGTTCGGCGGCCCGACCCGTCCGCAGCTCGACGTGGTCGAAGCGGTGACCAAGCTCAACGAGCTCGGCGCCTACGGCCTCACCTTCCACGACGACGATCTCTTCGCCTTCGGATCCACCGACGCCGAGCGCCAGAAGCAGATCGACCGCCTCAAGCAGGTCCTCAGCGACACCGGCGTCATCGTGCCGATGGTCACCACCAACCTGTTCAGCGCACCGGTCTTCAAAGACGGCGGCTTCACCTCCAACGACCGCGCCGTGCGCCGCTTCGCCCTGCGCAAGGTGCTGCGCAACCTCGACCTGGCCGCCGAGCTCGGCGCCAAGACGTTCGTGATGTGGGGCGGCCGCGAGGGCGCCGAGTACGACGCGGCCAAAGACATCCGGTCGGCGCTCGAGCGCTACCGCGAGGCCGTCAACCTGCTCGGCGACTACGTCACCGACAAGGGCTACGACATCCGCTTCGCCATCGAGCCGAAGCCGAACGAGCCGCGCGGCGACATCCTGCTCCCGACCGTCGGCCACGCGATGGCCTTCATCGAGACTCTCGAGCGCCCCGAACTCGTCGGCGTGAACCCCGAGGTCGGCCACGAGCAGATGGCCGGTCTGAACTTCGCCGCCGGCATCGCCCAGGCGCTTTACCAGGGCAAGCTGTTCCACATCGACCTCAACGGCCAGCGCGGCATCAAGTACGACCAGGACCTCGTCTTCGGGCACGGCGACCTGCAGAACGCCTTCGCCCTCGTCGACCTGCTCGAGAACGGCGGCCCCAACGGCGGACCGTCCTACGACGGCCCGCGCCACTTCGACTACAAGCCGTCGCGAACCGAAGACATCACCGGCGTGTGGGACTCGGCCGCAGCCAACATGCGCACCTACCTCCTGCTCAAGGAGCGCACGCAGGCGTTCCGCGCCGACCCCGAGGTCCAGGAGGCGCTCGAGGCGTCCCGCGTTCCGCAGCTCTCGCTTCCGACGCTGAGCGCAGGCGAGTCCTACGATGACCTCCTGGCCGACCACTCGGCCTACGAGGACTTCGACGCGGACGCCTACTTCGGCGGCAAGGGCTTCGGCTTCGTGCGCCTGCAGCAGCTCGCCCTCGAGCACCTCATCGGCGCCCGCGGCTGACGCCTCCCCACCCCTCCCCACCCATCACCCAGCGCCGAAGGGTGCCGGACGCACGGAAGACCGCGGTCACCGGATGCGTTCGGCACCCTTCGACGCCGTATCCCCTCACCCCGAAGGAGCCAGGCCGATGACGCTCGTGGCCGGAGTCGACTCGTCGACCCAGAGTTGCAAGGTGGTCGTGCGCGACCTCGAGACCGGTGCCCTGGTGCGCTCGGGGCGCGCCGCGCATCCGGACGGCACCGAGGTCGACCCGGCGACGTGGTGGACTGCGCTGCAGGAGGCCATCGCCTCCGCCGGCGGCATCGACGACGTCGATGCGATCTCGATCGCCGGACAGCAGCACGGCATGGTCGTGCTCGACTCCGCGGGACATATCGTCCGTGACGCCCTGCTCTGGAACGACACCCGTAGCGCCCGGGCGGCGCTCGACCTCATCGAGGCCGTCGGGGCAGCCGAGTACGCCCGCCGGGTCGGCGTCGTGCCGGTCGCGTCGTTCACGGCCACCAAGCTGCGCTGGCTCCGGGATGCGGAGCCCGCCAACGCGGCCCGGGTCGCGGCGGTCGCCCTCCCGCACGACTGGCTGACCTGGCGTCTGCGCGGGTACGGACCGGCGGACGAGAGCCCCCTCGGCCCCGACCTCGACGCCCTGACGACCGACCGCTCGGACGCGAGCGGAACCGCGTACTGGGGTGCGGCATCCGGAGCCTACGACTTCGAGCTGTTCGAGCTCGCCCTCGGGCGCGCCGGCCGGGTCGCGGGGACCCCGGGCGACGGCGTCGTGCTGCCTCGCGTGCTCGGGCCGTCCGAGCCGGCCGGACGCACCCCCTCCGGCGTGCTGGTCGGCCCCGGAGCGGGAGACAACGCGGGCGCAGCCCTCGGTCTCGGCGCGGGGGACGGCGACGTCGTGGTCTCCATCGGCACCAGCGGGACCGTCTTCGCGGTGACCGAGTCCCCCGTCACCGACCCGGGTGGCACGGTCGCCGGCTTCGCGGACGCCGGCGGGCTGAGCCTCCCCCTCATCGCGACACTCAACGCCGCGCGCGTCCTGAGCTCGATCGCCACCCTCCTCTCGGCAGACCACGACAGCCTCGCCACGCTGGCGCTCGAGGCCGAACCGGGCGCGGGCGGCGTCGTCCTGGTGCCGTACTTCGAGGGTGAGCGCACGCCCAACCTGCCCGACGCGACGGCGAGCATCCACGGCCTCACCATCGCCTCCACGCGACCCGAGAACCTGGCGCGGGCCGCGATCGAGGGGATGCTCTGCGGATTGGCCGACGGACTCGACGCGGTGCGCGCGGCCGGGGTGCGCGAACGGCGCATCCTCCTCATCGGCGGCGCTGCACAGAACCCGGCCGTCGCTGCGGTGGCGGCGCAGGTGTTCGACGCTCCGATCGTGGTGCCGTCGCCCGGCGAGTACGTGGCCGACGGCGGTGCGGTGCAGGCGGCCTGGGCGCTCACCGGCACGCGCCCGGCATGGCCCCTCGAGCTCTCGAACGAGGTCGCGCCGGACTATCGGCCGATCATCCGGGAACAGTACGCGGCGTACGCCGGCATCTGACCCGCGCAGGCATCCGTCGTCGGTGCGGGTTATCCACAGGCCCGCCCGGCCCACTGGCGCTGAGTTGTTTCAAAGTGTCGCTAACGGTGCCGAAATTGGCCCCATAACGACACTTTGGAACGACTCAGCGTTGATGGCGGGGTGGGGTGGCGGAGCGGTGACGGTGGGGTCGGTGTGGGGGTGGCGGAGCGGTGACGGTGGGGGTGTGGGGATGGCGAGCGCCGACGGGCGGTGGGGATGGCGGAGCGCTGGGTGCGGGGTTGGTGCGGCGCCAGCGCGGCGCCGGCGGGCGCGCCGCCGCGTGAGCGCCGCGGGCATCCGTCGTCGTCGGCGCGGGTTATCCACAGCCCCGGCGACCGCTTCGCGCTGAGTTGTTCCAAAGTGTCGTTATAGGGCCCGAAAAAGGCCCGAAAAACAAACATTGTTAAAAAAACAGGGCGGTGGGGGGGTGGGGTGTG
>NZ_JBHVXB010000003.1:4660-89109 GCF_042881905.1 Leifsonia sp. NPDC058248 | reverse complement strand
CGGGGCTACGGGTGGGGTTTTTGTTTCACTATCTTCTTCATCGTCCCACTCACCGCCCCAAAACACCTACACTTTGGAACAACTCAGCGGTGGGGTGGGTGTGGGATGACGGAGCGGTGACGGCAGCGCCAGCGCCGCGGCGTGATCAGGCCCGGGCGAGGGCGGCGCCCGCCGCGTGGGCCCAGTGCGGTGCGTCCGAGAGGGCAGAAGCCGGGTCGCCGGCGAGCTCGCTGAGCGAGGCGGAGGCCGCGAAGGCGGTCGTCGGCGCCTCGATCGCACCGGCGGCGAGCAGCACCGGAACGCCGGACGTCTTCGCGAGCCGGGCGACGTACGCCGGCACCTTTCCCGCGAGCGACTGCGAGTCGAAGCGTCCCTCACCGGTGATCACCGCATCCGCCGACCTCACCAGCTCCGGAAGGCCGAGCGCCTCCCCGACCGCGGCTG
Source organism: Leifsonia sp. NPDC058248 (assembly GCF_042881905.1). Lineage (NCBI taxonomy): Bacteria > Bacillati > Actinomycetota > Actinomycetes > Micrococcales > Microbacteriaceae > Leifsonia > Leifsonia sp. NPDC058248. The sequence goes on along the minus strand of NZ_JBHVXB010000003.1, from coordinate 88,665 downwards.
CCCCGGGAGCGAGCGTCGCGCCCCAGGCGAGCAGTCCGTAGCCGGTGCCGCCGGCCGCCCCGGTTCCCGCTTCGTGCGGACGACGGCCGAGCAGTCGCGCCAAACGCTCGAGTCCCGCCTCCATCTCGACGATCTGTTCGGGGGTCGCCCCCTTCTGCGGACCGAACACCGCCGCGGCGCCGAGCGATCCGAGCAGCGGGTTGGTGACATCGCTGAGGATGCGCACCCCGCCAGGCGGCAGCGCAGGCAGACCCGAGAGGTCGGCGTGGGCGAGGGTGCCGAGACCGCGATTGCCGAGCCGGATGGGCTGCCCGTCATCGTCGGAGAACCGCGCGCCGAGCGCCACGAGGGCTCCCACCCCGCCGTCGGTGGACGAGCTCCCGCCCAGGGCGAGCAGCAGTCCCATCGCCCCCGCGTCGAGGGCTGCGGCGATCGCCTGGCCGAAGCCGAATGTGTGGGCGTCGAGCGGGGCGAACTCGCTCAGATGCGCAAGGCCGCTCGTCTCGGCGAGCTCGACCACGGCTGTGCGGTCGGGGAGCATGAGCCACGACGCCTCGACGTCGACCCCGGTCGGGCCGAGCACGGTCAGTCGCCGTCGCTGGGATCCGGGCACCGCTTGCTCGAACGCGTCGAGCGTGCCCTCGCCTCCGTCGGCCATGGGAGCGAGCACGACACGGTCGTCGGGGCGGACCGAGGACCATCCCTCCCCCAGTGCCGAAGCAATTGCAGGGGCCGACGCCGAACCCTTGAACGAGTCGGGCGCGATGACGACGGTGTATGGCATTCCTCTACAGTGTCACGGATTCGGCGAAGGCTCGAACAGTTCGCGCGACGACGGCGGCCGGATCGGCGTCCCAGATCGCCTGATTGAAGATCTCGACCTCGATGTCGCCGATGTATCCGGCGGCCGTGACGGCCCGGCTGAGCGGGCCGAAATCGATGTGGCCGTCTCCCATCATCCCGCGCGCCAGCAGCACATCCTGAGGGAGCGGCGTGACCCAGTCGCACACCTGGAAGCTCGCGATCCGTCCCTCTGCCCCGGCCCGGGCGATCTGCTCGATCACCTGCGGATCCCACCAGACATGAAACGTGTCGACCACGACGCCCACCGACTCCGCCGGGAACTCTGCGGCGACGTCGAGGGCCTGACCAAGCGTCGAGAGCACGGCGCGGTCGGCGGCGTACATCGGGTGCAGTGGCTCGAGGGCGAGGGTGACACCGGATGCCCGTGCCTCGGGTTCGAGCTCGGCGACCGCGTCGCGGACCCGCTGACGGGCGCCCGGCAGGTCGGTCGATCCGGCGGGCAGTCCGCCTGCAACCAGGACGAGGACGGCGGCGGAGCCGTCAGCACCGGCGGCCGCAAGCGTCGCGGTCTCGTCGATGGCGCGGCGGTTCTCGTCGATGGAGGCCCGGCGGGCGGCGCCTTCGACCGCGGTGAAGAAGCCGCCGCGGCAGAGGCTCGAAACGCGCAGCCCCGAGTCGGACACGCGGGCGACGGCCTCCGAGAGGCCGACCTCTGCGACCGACTCGCGCCACAAGCCGATGCTCTGCACGCCGGCCGCCGCGGTGACCCGCAGCGCGTCCTCCAGCGACGCGTACTTGATCGTTGCCTGGTTGATCGACAACCGCCGATGCGCCGCACTGCGCGCGCCCACCTCCGCGCCGCCCACCTCGTCGAGTCCGGACTTGCTGGCCTTTGCGGCGCCCGTTCGACCCATCAAGTCAGGACTCGATTGCGGGTCGGCTCCGGGTGCGGCGGCGGTCATGCGGGGAGCCCGTTCAGGCGCAGGAGGCTATGCCAGCGGTCGGCGGCGAGCTCCGGATGCTCGAGGGCGCCGCATCCGTTCGCGAGGCGCACGATCTCGGAGAGGTGCGGCAGGCTCCGGGCCGCGTGCAGGCCGCCGATCATCGTGAACGACTCCTGGTGCCCGTTCAGCCAGGACACGAAGGCGACACCCGTTTTGTAATAGAACGTCGGCGCGGCGAAGACCTGCCGCGAGAGCGCCTCGGTCGGGGCGAGCACCGCGCGATACCGGGCGCGATCGCCGGCGTCGAGCGCCTGAATGGCCGCGGATGCGCTGGGGGCGAGGGCCGCGAAGGCGCCGAGCAGAGCATCCGAGCGCGTCGACTCGTCGCCTTCGATCAGCCGCACGTAGTTGAAGTCGTCGCCGGTGAACATCGCGGCCGTCTCGGGGAGGCGGGAGCGCAGGGCGATCTCGGCGTCCGCATCGAGCAGGCTCAGCTTGATGCCGCTCACCCGGTCGGCGTTGTCGCCGATGATGCGCAGAACCGTCTCGCTCGCCACCGTCGGATCCGGCGACCCGAAATATCCGGCGAGCGCCGGATCGAACGCGACCCCAAGCCAGTGCAGGATGACCGGGGTCGAGGCTGCCTGCAGCACCGCCCGGTACACCCGTTCGTAGTCGGCGGCCGAGGTGGCGACGCGGGCGAGGTGGCGACTGGCCATCAGGACGACTCCGGCGCCCGCGTCCTCGGTGAACTGCAGCTGCTCGGTGTAGGCGTCGATCACGGCGTCGAGCGAGATGACCTCGTCGTCGACGTGGTCGGTGTTGACGCCGACCACGAGGGCGCCTCCCACGGAGCGGGCCTCGGCGGCGCTGCGGGTGATGAGCTCGCGCGTCGCGCGGGCATCCAACCCCATGTTGCGTTGTGCGGTGTCCATCGCGTCGGCCACGCCCAGCCCCCACGACCAGACATGGCGCCGGAACGCGAGCGTCGCATCCCAGTCGATGTCGGCGGGGGCGCCCGGCACGTTCTCGGCCCACGGCTTCGGAACCACGTGGGCGGCGGCGTACGCGGTGCGCGAGGTGAGCGAAGCGGCCGGCTTCGTGAACGCGGGGGCGTCCGCGAGGGCGACGGATGCGGTGCCGCCGTCCCCGTTCAGCAGGGTCAGGTCGCTCATAGGGTCACCTCGGGGAGGTCGATGCGGCGGCCTTCGCGCGAGGAGATCAGGCTCTGTTCGGCGAGCAGCACGCCCCGCGCGCCCGCGAGGAAGTCGTACGGGTTGGGTCCGTCGTCGACGACGTGGCGGATGAACTCCTCCCACTGCGTCTTGAACCCGTTCTCGAACGTCTCGTTCGCCGGCGACTCGATCCAGTCGGCGTCGTAGTCGTGCCCGTCGGCGATGTCGGGGTTCCACACCGGTTTGGGCGTGGCGTTCCGGGGCTGGATCTTGCAGCCGAAAAGCCCGACCACAGCGCTGCCGTGGGTGCCGTCGACCTGGAACTCGACGAGCTCGTCCCGGTTGACGCGGGTGGTCCAGCTGGAGTTGAGCTGCGCCGTGATCCCGCCCTCCAGTTCGAAGATCGCGTACGCGGCGTCATCCGCCGTGGCTTCATAGCTCGCGCCGCTCTCGTCGACACGCTCGGGGATCTCGGTCACTGCTCTGGCGTAGACCGACTCGACGCGGCCGAACAGGTTCTCGAGCACGTAGCTCCAGTGCGGGAACATGTCGACGACGATGCCTCCGCCGTCCTCGGCGCGGTAGTTCCAGCTGGGTCGCTGGGCGGCCTGCCAGTCGCCCTCGAACACCCAGTAGCCGAACTCGCCCCGCACCGACAGGATCCGGCCGAAGAATCCGGAGTCGATGAGCCGCTTGAGGGTGCGGAAGCCGGGCAGGTAGAGCTTGTCGTGGACGACGCCGTTCTTGATTCCGGCGTCCCTGGCGAGGCGCGCCAGCTCGAGCGCTTCCTCGAAGCTCGCGGCGGTGGGCTTCTCGGTGTAGACCGCCTTGCCCGCGGCGATCGCCTTTTTGATCGCGGATGCTCGGGCCGTCGTCACCAGGAAGTCGGCGTAGATCTGCCAGCGGTCGTCGGCGAGCGCAGCATCCAGGTCGGTCGTGTAGTGCTCGACGCCGTGCCGGGCGGCGAGTTCGGCGAGTTTGGCCTCGCTGCGCCCGACGAGGATCGGCTCGACCTGCACCCGGCTTCCGTCGGCACTGACGACCCCGCCCTGCTCTCGGATCGCGAGGATCGAGCGCAGCAGGTGCTGGCGGTACCCCATGCGCCCCGAGACGCCGTTCATGATGATGCCGATGGTCGACTCTGACACTGGAACTCCTTCCTATCCGCTGATGGAAAGCGCTTACCGAGCGCCCACCCGAGAGTAGCGCGCGCTCTTCGGCGCGTCAATGAGAGGTGCCGAACGGCCCCCGTTCCCGCCGCGAGCGGCACGTCTCCCATCTCTCGCGGACACGGCTGGCGAGAAAGCGCTTACCATCGGTCCATGACCCAGCGAGCCCTCATCCTCAGCGGCGCCGGACGATACGCCGACCCCTGGCATCCGTTCGCCGACACCTCGGCACAGCTCGCGGGGATCCTCCGCGACGCGGGCTTCGACGTCGAAGTCTCCGACGAGGTCGACGCCCGGATGGCCGCACTGGGCGGCCCGGATGCGCCCGACCTCCTGGTGCTCAACATCGGCGACCCCGAAAACACCGCTCCCGAGCATCCGGAGCCGGTCGCTGAGCGGAAGGGTCGCGACGGCCTGCTCGCGTACCTCGCGAACGGCCGGCCGCTGCTGGCGATGCACGTGACATCGACGTCCCTGCACGGGGTCCCGGAGTGGGAGGGAATCCTGGGCGGCGTGTGGGTGCGCGGCACGAGCATGCACCCGGACTACGGCACGGCGCGCATCCACGTGCATCCGGATGCCCACCCGATCGTCGCCGGACTCGACGACTTCGAGCTCCAGGACGAGCGCTACACGTATCTGCGCACGCAGCCCGACCTGGTGCCGCTGGCGACGCACGAGCACGACGGCGCCGAGCATCCGCTGCTCTGGGCGCGCACCTACGGCGACGCCCGTGTGGTCTACGACGCGCTCGGGCACGACAGCGCTTCGTACCATTCGGCGTCTCATCGCGCCATCGTCGAGCGTGCCGCCCGCTGGCTGACCGCCGGTCGCCCCGCTCGCTGACCGGCCGGCGCGGCGGCCGCCCCGCCCCGCAGCTTCCGGGACTCTCAGAGGGCGTCGCGCGACTCTCAGAAAGTCAGGCTTGACGAATGCCCGGCGAGGACTCAAGATGGGGAATGCGCATTCTGGGAATGCGCAATCCCGTCACCGGAACTCCCCCGGTGGCAGCCCCTGAGGAGTCGACGATGACAGAACGACGCAAGCCCGTCGCCGCCTTCGCCATGCGCGCCGACCTGCCCGCGCTCCTCTTCTCCGACGACGACCTCGTCGCCCTCGCCGGCCTCCTCGACCTCGACACCGCGCACACCCTCGACGACTTCACCGCCGTCCCGGCCGAACGCCTGGCGGAGATCGACGTGCTCATCACCGGCTGGGGCAGCCCGCAGATCGGGCCGGCCGAACTCGCGGCGATGCCCCGGCTGACTGCGGTCGTCCACGCGGCCGGAACGGTCAAGGGCCACCTCGACGACCTGGCCTGGGACCGCGGCATCCGGGTCACCAGCGCCGCCAGCGCCAACGCCTACCCCGTCGCCGAGTACACGCTCGCGATGATCCTCCTCGCCGGCAAGCGCGTCCCCGACTCCATCCGCGGCTACGCCGCCGATCCCGCCGTCTACGACGCGGCGGCCGACCCGGCTGTCGGCAACTACAACCGCACCGTCGGCATCGTCGGCGCCTCCCGCGTGGGCCGCCGGGTGATCGAACTCCTCCAGCCGTTCGACCTCGAAGTGCTGCTCTACGATCCGTACCTCGCCGACGGCGATCCCGTGCTCGCCCAGTCGCGCCGCGTGGGCCTCGACGAGCTCTTCGCCCAGTCCACGATCGTCAGCGTCCACGCTCCCCTGCTGCCCGAGACGGTCGGGATGGTCGGACGCGACCAGCTCGCCCTGCTGCCCGACGGCGCCACCGTGATCAACACCGCGCGGGCGCCGATCGTCGACCAGGATGCCCTGGAGTCCGCCGTCCGCGAGCGCGGCCTGCGCGCCGTCCTCGACGTCACCGACCCCGAGCCCCTCCCCGCCGACCATCCCCTTCGCCGCCTCGACGGCGTGATCCTCACCCCACATGTGGCCGGGGCGCTCGGCACCGAGCTCCGCCGCCTGGGCGAATGCGCCCGGCATGAGGTGGAGCTGTTCGTGGCCGGGGAACCCGCCGAACATCCTGTGACGAAAGAAGCTCTGATCGCCGTTGCCTGAGATTCTCGATGAGACAGCCACACTTCCTACGCGCCCGGAGGCACGAATGCACGAAATCCGCGAATACCACGCCCAGGTCTTCATCGACGGCCGCTGGGAGCGCCCTGAGGCCGGCGACGGCCTCCCCGTGCTCGACAAAGCGTCGGGCACGCCGCTCGGCACCTACGGCAACGCCTCGCAGGCGCAGGTCGACCGCGCGGTCCGGGTGGCCAAGGCGGCTCAACCCGGCTGGGGCGCGGTCAACGCGAACAGCCGCAGCGAGATCATCCGGGAGTTCGCCCACCAGCTCCAGTCGCGACACGACGAGCTCATCACGCTGATCATCCGCGAGACCGGCGGCACCGCCGAGAAGGCCGAGGAGGAACTCGGCCAGGCGATCACCCAGCTGCTCAACTCGGCGACGCAGCTCACCGAGAACGCCGGATCGATCCTGCCGCCGTACAAAGACGGCAAGATCTCGCTCTCCCGGGCCGTGCCGCTCGGCGTGATCGGCCTGATCGTGCCGTGGAACTACCCGATGAGCCTCGCGATGCGCGCCCTCGCGCCCGGCCTCGCCTACGGCAACGCCGTCGTGCTCAAACCGGCCGAGCTCACGCCGATCGCGGGAGGGCAGATCCTGGCGGAGGCGGCGCAGGCCGCCGGAGTGCCGGACGGCGTGTTCAACGTCGTGCCCGGCGACGGGCCCACGACCGGTCGCACGCTCTCCGAGCATCCGGAGCTCGACCTGGTGCACTTCACCGGATCGTTCGAGGTCGGACACCAGATCGCGAACTTCGCCGCCCGCTCGTTCAAGCCGGTCGCCACCGAACTCGGCGGCGACAACGCCTTCGTCGTGCTCGACGACGCAGACATCGACCAGGCCGCCAGCTGCGCGGTGTGGTCCGCGCTCTGGTATCAGGGCCAGACCTGCATCACCGCCGGACGCCACATCGTGATGCGGGAGGCCGCCGACGCCTTCACCGAGGCAGTCGTCGAACGCGTCAGGAAGCTGCGCGTCGGCAACCCCCTCGATGACGACGTCGACCTCGGCCCGATCATCAGCGAGACGCAGCTGCGCCGGTTCCACGACGGACTCGTCCGGCCCTCGATCTCCGCCGGGGCCGCAGTGGCCGTCGGCGGCGGCCACGACGGCCTCTTCTACCAGCCGACCGTGCTCACCGGGGTCACCCCCGAGATGCCGGTCTTCACCGAAGAGATCTTCGGCCCGGTGATGCCGATCACCGTGGTCGACTCCGAAGCCGAGGCGCTCGCCCTCGTCAACCGGCACCGCACGCTCATGAACTCGGTGTTCACGGGAGACCCGATGCGGGGTCTCGCGTTCGCCGAACAGGTCAAGAGCAACGAGGTGCACGTGAACGACGGCTACGCCCGGCACGGTGGCGAGGGACAGCTCGCCGGATTCACCCATCGGCAATGGATCGGCCTCCAGACCACACCGACGAGCTACCCGGCCTGGGCCGAGTCGCGCTGACGACCACCGATCCTGTCCCGCACCACGCACGCACAACCCCATCAAAGGAGATGTACACAGTGAGAAAGTCAACGCTGAGGACTCTCGGCGCAACGGTCGGCGTCCTCGCCGCCGCGGCGACGGTCCTGACCGGATGCTCGAGCACGGGCTCCGGCGACAACGCCAGTGCCGGCTCCGGCGGCAAGGTCACCCTGAGCTTCGTCAACTGGGACGGCGGCATGCAGGCCGTCGTCGACGAGTGGAACAAGGCGAACCCGAACATCCAGGTGAAGCTGACCAAGCCGTCCGGAACCGGCTACACGCTCTACAACAAGCTCATCACCAACAACAAGGCCGGCACGAACCCGGATGTGACCGAGGTCGAGTACCAGGCGCTCCCCGCCCTGATCGCGAACAACGTCGTCATCCCGATCGACAAGTACGTCGGCGACCTGTCCGGCGACTTCTCGAAGTCGGACCTCTCGCAGGTGCAGTTCGAGGGCAAGACGTACGGCGTCCCGCAGAACGTCTGCCCAATGGTGTTCTTCTACCGCAAGGACATCTGGGACTCCCTCGGCCTGAAGGCGCCCACCACCTGGGACGAGTACGCCGCCGACGCCGCGAAGATCCACGCGGCCGACCCGAAGAAGTACATCGGCAACTTCACCGCGGCCGACCCGGGCTGGTTCGCCGGTCTCGCGCAGCAGGCGGGGGCCAACTGGTGGACGACCTCGGGCAGCGACAAGTGGACCGTCGCGATCAACGACGCCCCGAGCAAGAAGGTCGCCGACTTCTGGGGCGGACTGATCAGCAAGGGAGTCGTCAGCCCCGAGCCGAACTGGTCGGCGCAGTGGAACACCGACATGAACAACGGCACGCTCGTCGGCTGGGTGGGCGCGCAGTGGGGACCCAACCAGCTCCCGTCGATCGCGAAGGACACCGCCGGAAAGTGGGTGGCCGCCGCGCTTCCCGCCTGGACCGCAGGTGACGACACGGTCGGCATCTGGGGCGGCGAGACCGAGTCGGTGACCACCAACTCGAAGCACCCCGCCGAAGCGGCCAAGTTCGTGAAGTGGATGAACTCGTCCAAGGACGGCGTCAGCTCGCTGATCACGAACGTGCAGGTCTTCCCCGCGAGCATCCCGAACCAGTCGCTGCCGCAGCTGCAGACCCCGCCGCCGTTCATGTCCAACCAGCCCGACTACAACGCGCTGATGGCCACCGCGGCCAAGGGTGTCCGCACCTTCGACATCTGGGGACCGAACGCGAACGTGACGTTCGACTCGTACTCGAACTCGTTCGCCGCCGCCCTGCAGAATAAGACGCAGCTCTCCGCCGCGCTCGACAAGATGCAGACCGACACGGTGACCGACATGAAGAAGATCGGATTCAAGGTCACGGGCTGACCCCGCCGACCCGACCGATCGCCACGAACCGGCGCCGGCGGCCAGAGCACGACTCGGCCGCCGGCGTCGCACCACGCTCCACCTCCCACCCCTGAGGAGAAACAGAATGGCCGTCATCGGAGACAGCACCGCGTCGGGGCCGCCGCGCGCGGGCGCATCCCGCCCACGATCCCGTGACACCGCATCCGGCGCGCGCGACACGGGCGGGCAGCCGCGCCCGCGCCGCCGCAAGAGCATCCTGCCGATCGTGCTCGTGGCCCCGGCCGTGATCCTGCTGGTGCTGTTCACGATCGCACCGGCCGTCTACGCGATCGTCCTCAGCTTCCTGCAGGTCAAGGTCGGAGGCGGCCTGCTCGGCGCCGGCGGGACCACCGAGGTGTTCGCCGGCTTCGCCAACTACATCACCACGCTCGCCGACCCGGAGTTCTGGGCGAGCCTCGGCCGGATGCTCATCGTGGCCGTCATCGGCGTGCCGCTCACCATCTTCTTCGCCACCCTCTTCGCGCTGTGCCTGGACGCCAAGCGGACGCGGCTGGTCGGCTTCTCCCGGCTCGCGATCTTCCTGCCGTACGCGGTTCCCGGAGTCGTCGCCTCGCTGCTCTGGGGCTTCATGTACCTGCCGGCCACCAGCCCGATCGGCGGCCAGATCATCGACTACTTCGGCACGACCGGCATCTACTTCTCCGTGGCCAACGTGGCCGTCTGGGGTGTCGTCGGGTTCAACATGGTGATCCTGTACACCGCCGTGCGCAGCCTGCCGAAGGACCTGTTCGAGGCGGCGGAGCTCGACGGGGCATCCGAGTTGCAGATCGCCTTGCGTGTGAAGCTCCCCCTCATCGCCCCGGCCATCACGATGGTCGCCCTGTTCTCAGTGATCGGCGCGCTGCAGCTGTTCAACGAGCCGACCACCCTGAAGCCGCTCGCCAACGCGATCTCGTCCACCTGGGTGCCGCTGATGCGCGTGTACACCGACGCGTTCGTCAACAACAGCATCTACGAGGGTGCGGCGACGTCGTTCATCCTCATCATCATGACCGTCACCGCGACGGTGCTCGTGAACGTCGTCGGACGGCGCTTCTCGCGGAGGGAGACCAAATGACCACGCTCACCACCACGGCCGGCGGCCGCACGACGGCTCCGGATGCCCGCCCGCTCCGCACCCGCACCGGGCTGCACATCATCCCGACGGTCATCCTGATCATCGGTGCCCTGTACTGCGTCCTCCCGGTGCTCTGGATCGTCATCGCGTCGACCAAGACCAACGACGAGCTGTTCTCGACGCCGGCCTTCCTGCCCGTGTTCAACGGCGGCTTCTGGACCAACATGCAGGCGCTGTTCACCTATAACAACGGAATCTTCGGCCGCTGGGCGCTCAACTCGGTGATCTACGCCGTCGGCGGAGGGGTGCTGTCGACGGTGATCGCCGGGGCGGCCGGTTACGCGCTCGGCAAGTACACGTTCCGCGGGTCCCGGTGGACGTTCCGGCTGATCGTGGCGGCCGTGCTGCTGCCGCAGATCATGCTGGCGATCCCGCAGTTCCTGCTGCTCGCGAAGTTCGGGATGACCAACAACTATGCGTCGGTCATCCTGCCCCAGCTGGTCTCGCCGTTCGCGATCTACCTCTGCAAGATCTACGCGGAGGCCTCGGTGCCGGACGAGATCATGGAGGCGGCGCGCATCGACGGCGGCAGCGAGTGGCGGATCTTCTGGTCGGTCGGATCGCGGCTGATGATGCCGGCACTGGTGACGGTGTTCCTGCTGCAGTTCATCGGCATCTGGAACAACTTCCTGCTGCCGTTCGTGATGATCAACAACGACCAGCTCTACCCGCTGACGCTCGGCCTGTACGGACTGATGATCATCACCGGTGGGCAGGCGGCGCAGTATTCGATCGTGATCGCGGGCGTCCTGGTGTCGATCGTGCCGCTGGCGATCCTGTTCCTCTCGCTGCAGCGCTACTGGAAGATCGACCTGATCTCGGGCGGCGTCAAGATCTAGGCCGGCGGCTCCTGAATTCAGGTCGGCAACTCCGGAGGATTCGCGCGGTCGGTGGCGTGTCGGAGCGTTCATCCGGAGTTGAGGGACCATTTCGGCTGGGTCCTCCGGAATTGCTCGCGCCGCCCGCCAGGGCAGAGACTGGCGTCGGCAACTCCGGAACCGGGATGCGGAAAGCTTCCGGATGTCCGGAGCAGCAGTCCGGCGAGCAGCCGATCCGCTCAGATCTCCGGAGTCAGCCGCGCACGCACTCCGGCGTGGATGCGCGCAGGACGACCGTGCCGGCGAACGGTGCGGCGAGCGCTGCATCCGGCTCGTCGGCGAGGGCGAGCTCGAGAGCACGGGCGCCGATCTCGGCGAGCGGCAGCGCGACGGTGCTGAGCGACGGCGTCACATCCTGCACCAGCGGGATGTCATCGAAGCCGGCCACCGCGACGTCCGCTCCGGGGGCGAGGCCGGCATCGCGGAGCGCGGCCATCGCACCGACCGCCATCACGTCGGTGACAGCGAACACGCATCCGGGTCGGACGCCGTCGGCGAGCAGCGCGGCCATCGTCCGGTAGCCGCCGTCGCGCGAGAACGAGCCCGTCACCACCCGCGCATCCGGAACCACGTCGAGGAAGCCGGCCGTGCGGTCCCGCGCCGTCAGCAGGTTCTGCGGGCCGGCGAGCACCGCGAAGTCCGTGTAGCCGCGGCCGACCAGCGCGCGGGCGAGGTCGGCGGCGCCCTCGCGATTCCGGATGCCCACCGAGCGCACTCCCGGCAGCTCCGAGCCGATCAATGCAACCCGTGCTCCGCCGCGCTCGACCGCGTCCAGCTCGGCGGTGTCGGCGTCGAGCATCCGGCTGCCCGCCAGGATGACCGCCCGCGGCCGCTGCCCTTTCAGCGCGCCCAGGATCGCCGCTTCGCGGGAGGCGTCCGCCCCGGTGGCCGTGAGGGTGACGATCAGTCCGCGGGCATCCGCCACCCGGATCACGCCCGACGCGATCGACGAGAAGTAGGGGTCGGCGATGTCGCCGACCACGACGGCCACGGTGTTGCTGGTGCCGCGCGCCATCGCCTGGGCCTGCACGTTGGCGCTGTAGCCGAGTGCCGCCGCGGAGGCGAGCACCCGAGCCTGGAGGTCGGCGTTCACCGTGCGCGCGCTGCCGTTGAGGGCTCGGGATGCGGTGGCGAGCGAGACGCCGGCGTGCGCGGCGACCTGCGACAGCGTGGGGGCGCCCTCGGTCACCCGACGACCTGGCGCGTGCTGACGGCGGGGGTGCTGGCGCGGATGATCGGGTAGGCGGGGACCGTGCTCACGTGGCCGTCGGGTGTGAGCGCCCGCTTGATCGCCTCCTTGGCGACCGCGTCGAGGGCGACGTGCACGGTGGTCAGCGGCGGGACCACATCCCGTAGCGTCGTGATGTCGTCGAAGCCGGCCACCGCGATGTCGTCGGGGATGCGTCGCCCGCGGGCGCGCAGCCCGGCGATCGCTCCGAGCGCCATGTCGTCCGTGATCGCGAAGACGAGCTGCAGGCGCTGGAGCTCGTCGTCGTCCATGCCGAGGATGTGGTCGCGCGCGCCCTCCCAGCTGAACTCCGGATGCCGCACGACGGTGTCGATCCCGTCGGCGCCCGACTCCGCCATGCCGGCGACGAAGCCTTCGACGCGCTGCTGCATCGACAGCAGGGGCGTCGCACTGCCCAGCACCAGGGTGCGCCGGTAGCCGAGCGTCGCGAGCTCGGCGGCGAGCTGACGCGCCCCCTCGTGGTTGTCGAAGGCGACGGTCTCGAATGGCAGGTCGCTGCGGCTGATGAGCACGACCCGGCCGCCGGTCTCCTCGAAGCGGTGCAGCTCGGCGACGAGCTGGTCGCCGGAGGGCGGGTCCACATAGCCTGTTCCGGCCAGAATGATGGCCTGCGGCTGCTGGCCGCGCAGTTCGCGGACGAGGTCGAGTTCGCGGTCGACCCTCCGGTCGGTGACGGCGATGGAGACCCGCAGGTCGGATGCTTCGGCCTGCCGCATGATGGCGGCGGCCATCGCAGAGAAGTAGGGGTCGGAGATCCCGCTGATGATGAGAGCGACGGTGCGGGAGCTGCCGCGCGCGATGACCTGCGCGGCGAGGTTGGGCGTGTAGCCGAGCTCGCGGGCGGCGTCGGTCACACGTTTGCGGTAGCTCTCGGCGACCTTGCGGTCGCTGCCGTTCAGGACGCGCGACGCCGTGGGCTGCGACACCCCGGCGTGGCGGGCGACGTCGTCGAGCGTGACGGGCCGACGCGGCCCTGCGTCGCTCTGAGTATCGCTCACCGCCCCAGCCTACCGAACCCCCGCAGCCCTGGGAATGCGGATGCCCACCGTGTCCCGACGTGACGCACGGCGGTCGGATCGCGAGCATCCAGCGGAGTCGGGCGCCGAAGACGAGGGGCTTCGTGCACGAGCATCCGGAGTCGTATTCCGCGGTGTCCCCGCGCCGGTGGCCGGCTGTCGCTCGGATCCCGGGAATCGGGAGCCGTCCTGCGCCGGCGCGGGGAGTCTGGGGGCCGGCGATCACCCGCGGTCGGCCGTCGTTTGCCAGTAGATGTCGTCATCCCGGGCGCGTCGACGACATCTGGTGCCAAACGACGGCCCGGTTGGGCTGGCGCCGGCGCAGCCGCTCAGCGGCGCAGGATGCGCGGCCCGGCGGCGAAGGCGGCGACGCACAGCAGCGCCGTGCAGGCGAACGCCCCGGCGAACGGCCAGCCGCCGCCGAGCGGTGCGAGCGCCGAGAAGACGATCGCGGTCACGGCGAGGGCGATCGCCGACCCGATCGAGTCCGCGATCGACAGCGCCGAACTGTTGAAGCCCTGGTTCTCGATCGTCGAGTACTCGAGGGTGAGCACGCCGAGCCTCGGGTAGAGCAGTCCCATGCCCGCGCCCGCGAACGCCCAGCCGACGATGACGACCGCCGGAGACAGCCCGAAGACCGCCGTCACGAGGAGTGACGCGACCGCGAGGGACAGCCCGACCGCACCGAGGTACGCCGCCGTGCGATGCGTGATAGCCGGGAACCGTCCCTGCACCCACGACGCGGCGGCCCAGCTCAGCCCGGCGGCCGTCAGCGCCAGACCGGCGATCGTCGGCGACAGTCCGTGCTGACTGACCAGCAGGTACGGCACATAGACCTCGGACGCGAAAAAGGTTCCCGCGACGATCGCGCGCAACAGGATGACGCTCGGCAGGCCACGACCGGCGCGGAGCATCCCGGCAGGCATCAGGGGCCGCAATGCGAACAATGCGACCAGCACCCCGACGAACGGCGCGATCCATTGCACGGGACCGCGGGCCTCGGCGGCGAGGTTCAGCACGAGCACCGATCCGGCGACGAGGAGGGCCCAGCCGATGCGGCGGACGTTCCACGGGGCGCGCTCCTGGCTGGCATCCGGTGCGTGCACCCCGCGCATCGCAGGGACGACCATCAGCATGGCGAGCGCCACCAGGGCCACCACGCCCAGGAACACCCACCGCCAGCCGACAGTGTCGGCCAGCAGGCCGGCGATCACCGGACCGATCAGCGACGGGATGACCCAGGCGGCTGCGAATCCTGCGAAGATCCGCGGATGCAGCACGGGAGGGTAGACGCGCGCCACGATCACGTAGAGCGCCACGGTCAGCGCGCCGCCCCCGAGCCCGTGGACGAGGCGACCTGCGACGAAGACGCCCATGCTCGTGGCCGTTCCGGCGATCACCAGCCCGACGACGAACAGGCCGACGGATGCGAAGAGCGCGTTGCGCGGGCTGCCCCGGTCGGACCACGCCCCCGCGAGCACCATGCCGACCACGCTCACGGCGAGAGGACCGGCGAACGCGAACGCGTAGAGTCCGGCGCCGTCGAGTTCGCGGCTGATCGTCGGCATGATCGTCGTGACGGCCAGCGCTTCGAAGGCCGAGAGCATGATGAGGGCGCACATCCCGATGCTCACCCAGCGGTAGGGGGCGCTGAGCACGCCGCCGGGCGGCGGGAGGTCGGCGGATGCCGGGCCGCTCTGCTTGGGGGATGTGGTCATATCGACATTCTCCGTGCTCATGGTGCGAGCTTAGAACCTCAACTATGGTTGAGGTCAATGACGACGAAGGAACCGGTTCTCAGCGTCGGCGACCTCTCCGCCCGGAGCGGCGTCGCCGTCTCAGCTTTGCACTTCTACGAGCGGCAGGGGCTGATCGGGAGCGAACGCACCGCAGGAAACCAGCGCCGCTACCGGCGCGACGTGCTTCGGCGGGTCGCGTTCATCCGGGTCTCACAGCGTGTCGGGGTGCCGCTGGCCGACATCCGCACGGCCCTGGACTCGCTGCCAGAAGGACGCACCCCCACCAAGAAGGACTGGGCGCGGCTGTCGCGGCTGTGGCGCGATGAACTCGACGAGCGCATCCGGAGTCTGGAGCACCTGCGCAACGACCTGACCGGCTGCATCGGATGCGGCTGCCTCAGTCTGCGCACCTGCGCGCTGCAGAATCCGTCGGATGAGTTGGGTGCCGAAGGGCCCGGCCCGCGGCGCTGGATCGATGCGGACGCCGACGCAGCCGCAGCGCACCGGCCACCGCTCGCAGCCCCACCGCCCGACGCCTGACCGCCGACCGCGACGCCCGACCGCCGACCGCCCGACGCCTGACCGCCGACCGCCCGACGCCTGACCCCTACAGCGCTCGCGTCGACGACCGCACGATCAGCTCCGGCTGGATGTTCCCCGGCGTCGGCTCGGCGTGCCCCTCGATCTCGGCCAGCAGGCGGGCGACGCAGCGCCGCCCGAGCTCGGTGAAGTCCTGCCGCACCGTCGTGAGGGGCGGCCAGAAGTGGGCCGCCTCCGGGATGTCGTCGAACCCGACCACGCTGACGTCTCCCGGAACATCCCGTCCCAGCTCGTGCGCCGCATGGTAGAGGCCGAGCGCCATCTGGTCGTTGGAGGCGAAGACCGCCGTGACCGCCCGGTCGGCGAGCAGTTCGAGGCCGGCCGTGTAACCGCGCTCGCTCGTCCAATCGCCTGTGACGGGCGGCGGCACCGTGAGGCCGGCCGCGGCCATCTCCTGCTCGTAGCCGCGCAGCCGGGCCAGCGCCTCGATCCATTCGATCGGCCCGGTCAGGTGGACGATGCGCTCGTGGCCGAGGTCGATGAGGTGCCGCGTGGCCGCTCGGGCGCCGGCCGTCTGGTCGACGGAGAGCTCGCTGTCCGCATACTCGTGCCCGGCCTGCAATGTCACGTACGGCACGCCGACGTCGATCGCGCCGATCTCGTCGAGCACGCGGTCTTGCGGCGCGATGACGATGATGCCCTCGACGGCCTGCGCGATCAGGTGTTCGAGCCCGGCGGCGATGCCTTCGCGTGTCAGGTCGCCGAGGTGCGCGACGGTCACGTTGTAGCCGGCTTCGCGCCCCGCATCCTGGATCGCCCCCATGCTCGACACCGGCCCGTAGAGCGAGGCGGCGGACGAGGCGAGCACGCCGATCGTGTTCGACCGCGCCGTGACGAGGGCGCGGGCGGCACGGTTCGGCCGGTAGCGCAGCTCGTCCATGGCGTGAAGCACGCGGTCACGCGTCGAGTCCCGGATGCTCGCATGACCGTTGATCACCCGGGAGACGGTCTGGTGCGACACCCCGGCGAGGCGCGCGACATCCCGCATGCTCGCTGCTCTGCCCTGCGGCTGTTCGTGTGTCACGAAAACCCGTTCGATCGGTCGCACGCTCCCCAGCGGCGGTTGATTCCCCCATTATGCATGGGGACGCCATGATGCAGGGGGACGGCCCGCGCGGCGGCAGTGCGTCGTCAGGGAGTTCCGGCGGAGACCACGGCAGACGCTTCCGAGCCGACCACCGGGCGGCGCCGCGAGCGCATGACCAGTCCGACCAGCACGGCGATCGCCGCGAGGCCCACCGGGAACACCAGATGCCAGCCGGCGAGGACCAGGAGCCCGGCGGCGAACACGCAGGACAGCAGGGCCATCCACCAGCCGAACGACCAGCGGGGCAGCAGCACGAGCGCCGACGCGACGCCGACCGCGTACACCGCAGCAGCGATGCTCGTGTGGACGAGGATGAACGGCTGGAGATCGCCACTGGCCAGCACGACCACCGAGTACGCGGCCATGACCAGGGCGGAGAGCAGCAGGCCGCGGCGGGCCACTCCCCCGTTCTCCGCGCCCCGGCCGAACCAGCGGGGCAGGTCGCCGTCGCGTCCCATCGCGGCGCCGAGCTTGCTGAACGCAGCCAGGTATGCGTTGAAGACGCCGGTCACCACGATGGCGGCGATGACCGCGACGATGATGCCGCCGCCGCGGCCGGTGGACACGACCACGAGGTCGAGCAGTGGCACCTGACTCGTCGAGGCGCTTGCGCCGAGCACGAGCACCGTCACGGTCTGGATCGCGAGGTACGCGACCGACACGATGACCAGCGCCAGGGCGGTCGCCCGCGGGATGTCGCGGTGGGGGTTGCGGAACTCGCCGCCGATGCCCGCCACTGCCTCCCAGCCCGCGAACGCCCAGATGTAGAGGCTCATCGCGAGGCCGACGCCCTCCCAGCCGTGCGGGAGCAGCGGCTGCAGGTTGGCCGGCTCCCCGTGCGGGACGGCGGCGGCGAGCACGAACACCAGCACCGCCACGAGGGCGGCCGACAGCACCAGCTGCAGCCAGCCCGCGAATCGAACGCCGAAGGCCGTCACGATCACGGGGATGACCATCAGTCCGATCGCGATGAGCGTCGTGGTGAGAGCGTCGCCGCCGACCACCGCGACGACGTAGCGCGCCGTCATGAGCGCGGCGATCGGCGCCCCGATCGGTGTTCCGAAGAAGAACCAGTAGCTGATCACCCGCGCGGAGGTCGGACCGAAGGCGCGTCGCGCGAACGTAGCGACGCCGCCGGCATCCGGATGCCGTCTCGACAGCGCGGCGAACGTGGACGCCAGCGGGATGGAGATGATGGCGAGTGCGGCGACGGCGAGGATGGCGCCGGGACCGGCCGCGGCAGCGGCGAGCGCCGGCAGCACCAGGACCCCGGTGCCGAGGACCGCAGCGACGTACAGTGCGGTGCCGCCGGCCAGGCCGAGGTGGCCGTGCGCGACTGCCGGTTGCGCTGCGGGCGCCGGCGACGAGGACGGGACGAGCGCCGCGACGGCGGCGCTGCCGGCCCTCCCCTGGGCATGCCGCATCGATGGCCCGGTCTTCGTCATGTGTCCATGATGGGTCGGGCCACCGACAACGTGCCACCGACATCCTGCCAACGAGCGGCCACCGGATGCCGGGTCATCCCGCGACCGGGGAGAACGTCACACGTCCCGCGGTCTTCGCTGCGGGCGCGTTCTTCATCCGAAAGGGGTGATGTGAACGCGCGGCGGCCGAATTAGCGTCGCGCTCGTGCCTCTCGGCCCCGCGCCGGGACACCGGTGACAGAGAAGAAGGCGGGATCATGACGAATGAGTCATCCGGGAACACGACACCGGCGGCCGGCGCGAGCATTGCGATCGCCACGGTGCCCAATCTGCGAGACCTCGGCGGCTGGAGCACGTCGAACGGAACAGTGCGTCGCGGTCAGGTGTATCGGTCGGCGGAGTTCTCCGATCTCGAGGGGCCGGATGCGAAAGCGTTCGCCGACCTCGGGATCCGCACGGTCTTCGACATGCGCACCGAGGACGAACGCGACCAGCAGCCGAACACGGTGCCCGAGGGCACGGGCTACGTCATCGTCGACATCTTCGCCGACCGGACCGGCGCCGCCCCCGCGCAACTCCTCGCCGTGCTGGGCGACCCGGCCGCTGCCGAGGCGCTCCTCGGCGGCGGTAAGGCAGTCGCCCTGTTCGAAGGGGCGTACCGCGAGCTCATCGCATTGCCGAGCGCCGTGAACGGCTATCGCGAGTTCTTCACCGACCTGGCGGACCCGTCGATGGTGCCGGCCGTCTTCCACTGCACCACCGGCAAGGACCGCACAGGCTGGGGCGCGGCCGCCCTTCTCCTTCTCCTCGGCGTCGGGTACGACGACGTCATGGAGGACTACCTGCTGACGAACGAGCAGTTGCTGCCGTCTTTGCAGACCATCCTCGATCGATTCGCCGCGGCAGGCGGGGACCCCGCACTGCTGATGCCGGTTCTCGGTGTGCAGCGCGAGTACCTCGAAGCCGCCATGGACGAGATGAGACGCACCTACGGCGACGTCGAGACCTATTTCACCGACGGGCTCGGCATCGACGCCGAGACGATCGCGAAACTCCGCTCGACTCTCGTCGCGCCGACCAACTGACCGACACAGCGCTCGCGCCGATCACAACCCCGCCTGAGCAGCCAGCATCTCCACGGCGATCCGCCAGTCGCGCACAGTGGAGCCGTCGCCGAGCTCCTCCTCGCCGGGCAGCTGGGCGCGGAAGGTCGGCCACAACTCGCCGGGCACGCGCACCTCTTCGACCAGCCCGAGATATTCGCCGCCGTAGTAGACCTCCCAGGCGGCCGCGGCGGTGGGACTGTACATGAGCGTCAGAGGCAGTGCGCCGTAGCTGTACACCGCATGCTGATGCGCCAATTCCTTCCCCGACATGGCCGTAAGGATAGGCGTGTTCCGGGCGTGCAGGAAGGCTCGGGACGCAGAATGACGCCCGACGACCAGCGGCGACGCCTCAGGCCACCGACAATCCGGCCCCGGCCGCCGCACCGCCCGAGGCGTGCGTCACCGCCACCGCCTCTTCGACGACGTCGCGCAGGTGCCCGCGACGCCCGAACGCCTCGCGCTGCCGGCCCGCTCCGCCGCCGGTCGTGAGCATCCGCTTCAGTCCTTCGCGGACTTCGACCTCATCGCCGTTCGCGACCAGCGCGCGGTCGACGTGGGCGACCAGGGCCGCCACGGCCTCCCGCGCGTCACCCCCGCGTCCATGCTCCGGATGCGGCAGCCGGCCGGCCACGCCGGTGAGCGCCGCCTGCCAGCCGGCCAGGCGCAGAGCCGCTGACGGGATGGAGACCGGAGGGATCCCGGCACGCCACTCCTCGGCGGCCGTGTCGACGAGGGCTCGCACGAGGGCGGCGAGGATCGCGGTGTCGCGGGCGTCGAGGCAGACGTCGGCGACCCGCACCTCCACGGTCGGCTGCTTGCGCGAGAGCCGGGCGTCGAGGTAGAGCATCCCGGGGTCGAGGATGACTTCTGTGTCGACCAGCACCTGCTCGTAGGTGTCGTATGCGTCGACCGAGCCGAAGACGTCCGTGGGGCCGGCCACCTGCCACTGGTGCCAGGCAGCGAAACGGAAACTCGCGTAGCCGGTGTCCACACCGTTGGCGAACGGCGAGTTGGCGCTGAGCGCGAGGAGCACATGCAGCCAGTTGCGGATGCGGTCGAGGATCGCGACGCCTTCTTCGCGCGATTCGATCGACACGTGCACGTGACAGCCGCAGACGAGGGTCCCCCGTGCGGTGATCCCGTAATGCTCCAGCATCGTGCCGTAGCGGCTGTTGACGGTCGGATGGGGGCGCACATGCATCGGCGACATCGCGAGGGCCGCCGCCCGTGCCCCGAACGGCCTTACGAGCGAGTCGGCGCGCGTCCGTCCGGTGACCACGTCGGAGAGGATGGCCGTGGTCGTCAGCTGCGGCCGGCTCTGCGCCTCGATCATCTCCTGGTGGATCTCCGAGTCGAGCTCGGGACCGTCTCCGGACTCCTGCGCGTTCGCGAGCGCCTGCGGCGCGAGAGCGAGCGGCAGGCCGGTGTGCACATCGACCAGGAGGAGTTCCTCTTCCACCCCGAAAGTCCTCATAAGCGCAGTATGACGACCCCGGCGAAAAAGACCAAGAGTTCCTCAACTCTTCTCGGCGTACACTCCGGCGCATGACGGCGCGAACGGTGATCCTGGTCCGGCATGGAGAGAGCACCGCCAACGTGGCGGCGACTGCTGCGGAGGCGGCAGGCCTCGAGGTCATCGCGGTCGGGACCCGCGACGCCGACGTGCCTCTGTCGGCGCTGGGCGAGCGGCAGGCGACGGCGCTGGGCGAACGGCTGAGCGCCGAGCTGGACGGACGGCCCGCGGATGCACGGGTCTGGAGCTCGCCGTATCGGAGAGCGCAGGACACGGCGCGCCTCGCCCTCGGAGACACGGCTCCGTTCACGATCGACGAACGCCTGCGCGACCGCGAGATCGGCATACTCGACACTCTCACCGTCCTCGGCGTCGACGTCCGGCTGCCGGAGGAGGCGGCACGGCGCCGGCGGCTCGGCAAGTTCTACTACCGTCCGCCGGGCGGGGAGGCGTGGACGGATGTGGCGCTGCGTCTGCGCTCGTTCATGAGCGACGTCGACTGGGACGACGAACGCCCGATCGTCGTCTTCACGCACGACGCCGTCGTCAGCCTCTTCCTCTACATTCTCCTGGGCTTCACGGAGGTGGAGCTGCACGAGTTCCTCGTGACGCGGGTGGTGGGAAACGCGTCGGTGACCCGGGTGTCGCAGGACTCCAACGGACCGTGGCGCGTCGAGGAGTTCTCCGACGACCGACACCTCGACGGCATGCTGCGGCG
Source organism: Leifsonia sp. NPDC058248 (assembly GCF_042881905.1). Classification (NCBI taxonomy): domain Bacteria; kingdom Bacillati; phylum Actinomycetota; class Actinomycetes; order Micrococcales; family Microbacteriaceae; genus Leifsonia; species Leifsonia sp. NPDC058248. The sequence continues at coordinate 67,189 of NZ_JBHVXB010000003.1, read as the reverse complement.
CGGCTGGGCTCCGCGCGGCTAGGCTCGGCGCAGACTCCTCCGTTCACGACCGCGTCCTCGACCGCGTCCCCGACCACCGCGATGGGATACCGCCTTGGCCTTCTACGACCTGCCCCTGGAACAACTCCGCACCTACTCGCCGGCCGTCCGGCGTGCGTCCGATCTCGACGCGTTCTGGCGCGGCACCCTCGACGAGGCCGCCGCGCATCCGCTCGACGTGCGCCTGACGCCTGTGGACACCGGGTACGTGCTCGTCGACACGTTCGACGTCGAGTTCAGCGGATTCGCCGGCGACCGCATCCGGGGCTGGCTGCGCGTGCCGCGCGGGAGCGAGCCGGGCACCCTGCCGGCCGTGGTGCAGTTCGTGGGCTACGGCGGCGGACGCGGACTCGCCGGCGAGCCGTCCGGCTGGGCGCAGGCCGGCTACGCGCACTTCGTGATGGACACCCGCGGTCAGGGTTCGGGCTGGAGTGCCGGGGACACCGCGGACGCGCTGCACGGCGCGGCCGAGCCCGAGCATCCGGGGTTCATGACCCGCGGCATCCGCCATCGTGACACCTACTACTACCGGCGCCTCTTCACGGATGCGGTGCGCGCGATCGAGGCGGTGCGCGGACTCGACCTCGTCGACCCCGGTCTGGTGTTCGCCACCGGAGGCAGCCAGGGCGGCGGGATCGGCCTGGCCGTCGCGGGTCTCGTGCCGGGACTGGCCGGAGTGATGGCCGACGTGCCGTTCCTGTGCCACTTCGAGCGGGCCATCACCATCACGGACGACAACCCGTTCGCCGAGATCGCGAGCTACCTGCGGGTGCATCGAGACGCCGTCGAGACGGTGCTCGACACGCTCTCCAACTTCGACGGCGTCAATCTGGTCGAATCGGCCGACGCGCCCGCCCTGTTCTCGGTGGCGCTGATGGACCAGATCGTGCCGCCGTCGACGGTGTTCGCCGCCTACAACGCCTATCCGGCCGCGAAGGAGATCGTCGTGTACCCGTTCAACGGGCACGAGGGCGGCCTCGCCCTGCAGGAGGAGCGCAAGCTCCGCTGGGCGAACGCGCGGGTCGCCGAGCTGCGCGGCTGAGCATCCGGATGCTGGCGCCTCAGCGATCCAGCCGGCGCGCCAGCACCTGGCCCGGCCACGCCCCGACCGTGAAGCTGTCGGTGCGCGTGTAGCCGCACGCCTCGTAGAACCGCACCAGGTCGCCGGTGCCGCCGGCGTAGCAGTCCACCCGAAGCAGGTCGACGCCCGCGGCCAGCGCCTGATCATCCGCGAACGCCAGCAGTCCGCGGCCGGTCCCCTTCGCACGAGGGTCGCGCGACCCGATGAGCACCTTCACGTAGAGCTCGGGCTCCGTCGCCGGCGGAACATAGTCGGTGGCCTCCCCGAGCACCAGGGCACCGCACACCCCGGCTTCCGGATGCTCAGCTACCCACGCGCCCGGCTCGCCGCACCATCCGGTCACCCGGTCGACCTGCCGTTGCTGCGACGAGAAGGGCTCCCGCCCCCACTGGCCGTCGTTGCCGATCCGGACGAACCAGGCGATGGCGTCGTCGAAGAGCTGGAGGACCGCCTCGGCGTCGGCGGGGGTTGCGCGGCGGATGCTCGTGGTCCGGTCGGTCACGGCTTCGGTCATGGTCGTCCTCTCGTGGCGTCGGCGATGGGCGTCTGTTCGGCTGGGCGATAAGAACATTCTCATCCCCGGGCGGTGATCGCCGGCGCTCCGAAGGGGACAATGGACGGGACAGCCACAGACGGGCACGGAATCGGCGGGACCGGACCCGGCGGGATCGGACTCGGGCGGGATCGGAAGACACGATGGAGCAGCAGAGGCGACCGCGCCGCTGGGCGTTCGCGCTCGGTGCCGCCGCGTCCGTGATCCTTCTCGCAGCCGCCGCTGTGTTCGTCGCCGTCTCCACGGGCCTGCCCGATCAGCCCGGCGAATCCGTCGGAGTCAGCGGGGTGACCGTGGGGAACGTGACCGGCGCGACTCCGACGCCCACGCCGAGTGGGACACCCGCTGTGACGCCGACACCTGCCCCGACCGGTGCGGTCACCGTGCCGGATCCGACGCCCGTCCCCGCGGACGACCACGGCGGAGACAACGGGAACAGCGGCAAAGGCGGCAGCGGCGGTCACGGCAGCGACGACGGCTGAGTCGAAGCTCGCGCGCCGCATCCTGTGCCGCGGCTAAGAGACCTCTCATCGCCAGCTTTCCGTCACCTTAGAGTCGGCCGCGAAGGTGGGGATATGGCAATCCGCCAGTCACCACCCGCCGCCGACGCGGCGCAGACGAAAGGACGAACGATGTCCGTTCTCACCAGCAAGCGTTCGAAGCTCATCGCCTCCGCGATCGTCGCGGCAGCGCTCACGGCCGGGGGCGCCGGAGTCGCCGTCGCCGCCACTGCGACCCAGCCGACGGTCGTCGACGACCACGGCGGCAACCGCACCGCCAGCGACGACCCGACGTCGGCGCCCACCTCGATCCCGGCTCCGACCACAACCCCGACTCCGCGCCCGATTCCGCCGGTCGTGCCGGCGCCGATCGTGCCGGCCGTCCCCTCCCCCGCTCCCTCACCGCGGGTCGACGACAACCCGCACCCGGACGACAACCCGCACACCGGGGGCGACGTGCGCGGCGAGATCGAGCCCGGCGACGATCACGGCGGCGAGGTCGAGCCCGGGGACGATCACGGCGGCGACCGTGGCGACGACACGGGCAGCCACGACAACAGCGGTCCCGGCAGCGACGACTCCGGCGGCAGCGGCGACTCCGGCAGCAGCGGCCACGGCGGTCACGACGACGGCCCGAACCACCAGTAACAGCGCCGGCCCGGGTGGGCTATCGGCTCACACGAGCCGGTAGCCCATTCCGCGTACCGTCTCGATCCGCTCGGCACCGAACTTCTGTCGCAGGTACCCCACGTAGACATCCACGACGTTCGAGCCCGGATCGAAGTCGAACCCCCACACCCGGCTCAGAAGCTGCTCACGGCTCAGCACCTGACCGGGATGCCGCAGGAACTCCTCCGCGAGCGCGAACTCCCGCGCCGACAGGTCGACCTGCCGTCCCTTGGCCGTCGCACGCCTGGTCCGTGTGTCGAGCTGCAGACCGTCGGCTTCGAGCACCGTCTCCACCGCCTTCGACGCGTCACTCAGCCGCAACCGGATGCGCGCCAGCAGTTCGTCGAACCGGAACGGTTTGGGCATGTAGTCGTTGGCGCCGCCTTCCAGGCTCGCGAGCACGTCCTCCGTCGACGAGCGCGCCGTGAGTACGATCACCGGCAGTCTCGACCCCGCCGCACGCAGTCTCCGCATCACCTCGTGGCCGTCGAGCCCCGGGAGGCCGATGTCGAGCACGAGCAGGTCGAAGTCTCCGGTGGACGCGCTGCTCAGAGCATCCGGACCCGTGCGCACCACCGTCGCCTGGAAACCGGCAGCCTTGAGCCCTTTCTCGATGAAGGAGGCGATGCGGTCCTCGTCTTCGGCGATGAGAATGCCGGTCATGTGGTGCCTTTCGCTGGGCCCGCCAAGGGGCGCGCCGCCGGGTGCGCGAAGGGGAGCTCGATGGTGAAGGTCGCACCCTGGCCGGGCTCCGAGTCGACGGTGACGAAACCTCCGTGCGCGGCGGCGATGCTCGCGACGATGGCCAGCCCGAGACCGGAGCCCCCGGGGCCGCGACCATGCTCCGACGAGCCCCGCTGGAAGCGTTCGAAGATGCGCGCTTGGGCGTCGACCGGGATGCCCGGCCCGAAGTCGCGCACCCAGAACCGGAGGCGGTCCGTTCCGCTTCGCATGCTGCCGAGCTCGATCCGCCCGCCGCCCGCCTGACCGTGCGCCACGGCGTTCGCTGCGAGCTGCAGCATGGCTTGGGTGATCCGGTCGGCGTCCAGCTCGGCGGTGCCGTCAGCGTGCTGGGTGACCACCCACTCGCGATCGGCGATCGCCGCCGCTTTCGCCCGGATGCGCTCGGTCAGGTCGGCGACGTCGACGGTCTCGATCCTGAGGTCTCCCGCACGCCCGGCGCCGGCAAGTCGGGTGATGTCGGCGACCAGGCCGCTCATCCGGTCGAGCTCGTCGATGGCGAGATCCCGTGACGCCGCGACGTCGGAAGGGTCGTCGACGTCGACGAGCTCGAGGTGGCCTCGTACGATCGTCAGCGGGGTCTTCAGCTCGTGCCCGACGTCGTCGAGGAGCTGCCGCTGTGCGGTGAGAGCGCCTTCGAGGCGGTCGAGCATCCCGTTGACGGTGGTGGTCAGCTGCGAGATGTCGTCGTCGCCGACCACCGGGATGCGCTCGGTCAGATCGGAGGCGTTGATCCGGTTCGTGGCTTCGGTCAGGGCCCGGATGGGCCGCAGCAGTCGTCCTGCGACGAACCAGCCCACGATCCCCACCACCACGAGGGCGATCGCGGCGACGATCGCGTAGGTGCGGAACGCCTCGGTGAGCGGCCGCAGTTCGGCCCGCAGGTCGACCGCCGCCACGAATATGCCCGTGCGGGCATCCGTCGTCACCTTCACCGGTGTCGCGATGTAGCGGAGCGTGCGGTCGCCGGGGGTCGTGATCGTTCCCCGGACGACGTCGCCCGCTGCCGTCTCGGCGGCGACCCTCGTCACCAGTGCCCGGTCGGCGTCGATCCGGAAGTCGACACTGCCGCCGGGCGAGAGTGCGGCCGCGCCCCCGATGATCGCCAGACTGGACTCGTTCGCCCCGGGGCGCAGGCGCTGGATGATCGCGGTCATGACGTCGTCCAGGGTGGTCGCGCCGGAGTCCGTCGCCACGAGTTTCGCGTCGCTGACGAGGGAGGAGAGACGATCGTCCACCGTCATCAGCACACGCTCGCGCTGAACCAGGTACGCGGTCGTGCCGGCGACGACCATCCCGAGTCCGGCGACGAGGAGGAGGGTGGCGAGGATGCGCACGCGCACCGACAGCCGAACCGGGCGCACGCGGCTTCGCGGGCGCGCGCCGCCCGAGCGCACCTCTGCGGGCTCGGGCGTCGAGTCGGACATCTGCTCATTATCGACGGCATCGTGCCCGCTGGGCCCGCCTCGCCGGTGAGAATGCTCTTAGTCGGTCTCCGGATGCTCGTCGGCGGGTGCCGTCCAGACGACGTCGAACCGCTCGAAGACGATGGGCAGTTCGCGCTCCCAGGCGATGCCGATGGCCGCGCACGAGCGACGCCAGAACTTCTCGTGCTCGACCAGCCACGAGTCGCGGCTGCGGTCGTCTTCGCCCTCGTCGGAGGCGAAGTCCGCGTCCACGCTGTCGATCGTTCCGAGCCGGAGTTCGGTGCTCCGCAAGATCGCCCGTGGCCGACCGCGCGAGTCGCAGGCGATCCAGTGGCTCCCGATGCGCGGCAGCGGGGCACCTTCGTGCTCGTACTCCGCGACCAGGGACGAAGTCGCCGTCTTCGTGCCGTCGAGCACCAGGCCGAGGAGTTGCTCGCACAGCGCAGGGTTGTCGCCGAACCGTTCGACGCTGGGCGGCCCTTCCCCTGCGGTCGCGCGCGGGTGAGCCGCGGCGTACTCATTCCAGATCTCGTGGGCGGCTGGGACGTCGACGGGGGCGAGTTCGGTCACCGTTCGAGTATGGCCTGCGCGGGATCCCTTCGCCGTCCGGGGGCGAGCACGAGCTCGGCCACCTGCTCCGGATGCGAGAGCGCCGCGAGATGGCCGCCGTCGACCTCGTCGACCGGCAGCCCCAGCCGCTCTGCGGCCACGCGTCGCTGGAAGCCGAGCGGGAAGAACCGGTCGTCGCGCCCCGCGATCACCCGCGTCGGCACGTCCGGCCACGCGTCGAAGGCGCACGGCGTCGCGAAGGCGGCTTCCGACTCGGAGCCTCCGACGTGCAGGAGTCCTTCGCGGATCTCCGGCGTCAGGTCGTGGGTGAAGTAGGTGTCGAGGTCGAACTCGGCGTCGGGGTCGCGCCCTGCGGCGTGGTCGCTTTCGCGGATGGCGTCTGCGTGCCCGGTCGCTTCCCACCACTCGCCTGCGGTTTCGCCGGGTTCGGGGATCATCGCGTTCAGGAACACGAGTCCTGTGACGGGTAGCCGTGGGGCGGCGAGCGCCACCGTGAATGCGCCCATCGATTGTGCGACGAGCACGATGTCGCTGCGGTCTCCTGCCGCGGCGATCACGGCTTCTGTGTATTCGGTGAGCCCGTTGTCTCCACCGACTTCGAAGTCGACGGCGATCGCCTCGTGACCGCGCTGTTGGAGCTCGTTCACGACGAGATGCCAGATCCAGCCTGCTCCTCCCGCGCCGGGCAGCATCAGGTGGGTCATGAGATGGTGACGGTGCCGTCGTCGGCGATGGCCCAGCTCGGGTTGTAGGCGACCTCCCACACGTGTCCGTCGAGGTCGGCGAAGTAGCCCGAGTACCCGCCCCAGAACACGTGTTCGGCGGGTTTCAGGATGCGGGCGCCTGCCGCTTCGGCTTGCGCGAAGACGGCGTCGACGTCTTCGACGGACCGTTCGTTGATGGCGATCGTGACCCCGCTGAAGGTGCCGTCGATCGGGTGCCGCGCATCGTCGGCGAGGTCGTCTCGGCCGAACAGCGCGAGCCCCATGCCGGGCAACTGGTAGAAGCAGACGCCTTCGGGCGCGCTGGCCGGCGTCCAGCCGAGGCCGTTCTCGTAGAAGTCCCGCGCTCGCGCGAGGTCTGCGACGCCGAGCGTGATGAGTGTGATCCGCTGTTCCATGCCGCGACGATACTGCCCGCCGGCGACACTCGGCTACGCCGAGCGCCTCACCTCAGTTCGCCTCACCTCAGTAAGCGTCGCCCGGCCACTGATCCTCGTCCAGGGTGAAGCACGCGGAAAACGAGTCGACGTGGAGCACACCGTCGGACCAGACCGTCAAGTAGTAGTTAGCACCGTCGTCCGCTTTGAGGACGACCATGTCATCGCCATCCCACGCCTTCTCGATCCGGACGTCGAAGCCCGGTTTGTTCCGGTAGTGTTCTGCAATTTCCGTCATCAATCCGCGGATGTCCGGATCACCCTTGAACGTGACCTCGCCCTGATCGGGCCACGAATAGCTGTCGCTGGTGCATGCGAGCAGATATGCGGTGTCGAGCTGTCGGTACTCCTCGACATACTTCTCCGGTATCACCGACACCACGCGCTTCCCCTCCGCAAGCACGTCGGTCTTGGCCCTATCTACGGTCAGATCCGGATCCACACGCTGAACGCGCATGCACCCTGCGAGTAGCACGCCGATGAGACCGAGACAGGCAATGCCAAGTCCTGATCTGCGAATCTTCCGCCGGCGACCGTTCGATGAGTCGTTCATCACGTGAGACGCCACCACCGGACAAGTGCTCCTCGGCCCTTCGCGCCCTTCAATATGCATCGCCGGGCCACTGATCTTCATCCAGCGTGAAGCACGCCGAGAACGAGTCGACGTGGAGCACACCGTCGGACCAAACTGTCAAGTAGTAGTTGGCACCATCGTCGCTTGAAATGACGACCCTGTCGCCGCCATCCCACCTCTTTATGTTCTTGACGGAGAAGCCAGATCTACTGCGGTAGTCCTCGGAGATCAGCGTCACTGTCGCTCGTACACGACAACAAATGCGTAGTGTCAAGCTGCTGATACTCCTCGACCAGCCCTTCCGAGATCAGTGAGACCATTCGCTTTCCCTCGGCGAGCACCTCGGCCTTGGCCTTCTCCACGGTCAGGTCCGGATCGACGGGCTGAATGCGAATGCACCCTGTCAGCGACACCGAGATGAGGCCGAGAACGACAACTCCAAGTCCTGGTCTGACATTCATTGGGCTCGTCCCGACAATGTCGAGCACTCGATCGTTGACGTTGGCTTGCGTATGGTCGGTGCCGCCTTTTCCTGTGTGCACTCGCTCAATAGTTGGCCCCGGGGTCCGCATCGGCCGGCAGCCGGAAACAGGGTGAGAAGGATGCAATTTCGAGTCGCGTGTTTGAGGACCGCGGCCCAATTAGATAGAGGGCTCCGTCAGATCCCTCGAGACTCAGCTCTGGCTGCCCGTTCGCGGTCGTCCGTTCCGCAACAATGAATTCAGGGCTGTCCTTCCAGTGAACCGCCACTAAGTTCAATAGACGCGAAGCATCTGGAGCGCCTTTCAAAGCCACGCGTGTGTGTCCGGTCCACTGATAAGAGTCCGTCGTGCACGAGAGCAGAATGCCAGTTTCTGCTTGTTGGATTGACGCAACGAACTCGAGCGGTACGAGTGCGGAGATTTGGTCCTCGATGGATAGCGCCACACGCTTGGCATCGCCAACCGTGAGTCGACTCACACCATGTTCCATGGAACAGCCTCCGAGGCTTATCAGAATGACAATGGCCAAAGCCGTAGCCGCTGGCCTCCTAAGTAGGATCAACCGAAAATGCTCGCTTCCACGTCCGCCTGAACTTGTCGATTGGCCTTACTGTCCGTCGCAACCAGGTTGTGGTTAGCCAGCAAGGCGCCTTGGTCAACCCAAACGGGGAGACCGAACGGTCCGGAGACCACCGGGTCGACCGGTCCCTCGTAGTGGAACTTCTCAAACGCTGAATTCGCATTCGGGGTATTTCCTGCCCAGACGACGCCAGTTTGTTGCGCCTCCTGCAACAGGTCGTAATAGGAGTGGTCTGTGTACCTTGTCGTCGGAGATGGCCGCCACCGAGCAGGCATTCCAGCGCCAGACAGTGAAACGACCTGGCTGTACCCTGAACCAGCTACTTCGGATGCCGCGATATTGGCGAGACCCCAACTGTGGCCGATTGCGGTGGTTCGAGACGCTGTCAGCAGGGGATCCAGGCTGATCCCGTGGCTGAAATCTGCAAGTTGTGCACCAGCTGCGGCCGTTCGGCGCAGGTCGTTAGCCTCCCCGATTCGAGAAAAGTCGGCAGCGCTAGATGCATCGGAAGCGCCGGGAAATACACCGTCTTTGTAGACGAATGCCACCGCCTCTCTCGGGTGGGCTGCGACAAGATAGGCGGCAAATTGTTGCACTCTCTTGGAATAGAACGCATTGAGGTTGGTGAAGGTGCCCGGAACATAGGTAATCGCGCGCGCCGTGTCGGCCGACGGTGTGCCGAGCATCTCGATGATGCGTGATTTCTCGGGTTGGAACAGATAGAGCTGGACCGTGGGATTGTCACCCACCGCGTCGCGCAGATATTTGAGTTCCTTTTCGAGTTGTTCGACGGTCCCCGCGTACCCATCCACGTGCGCTCCTGCCGCGAGCGACAACTGATTTCCTGCGGCGCGCAGTCGCGCGATCAGCGCCTCATTGTGCGCGATTCGTCCTTCGGCATTCAACTTGTTCGCAGCGACACGAACAAGGGCAGGCAAACCGTTGAGGTTGCCGATGATGGTGGGGATTGCGGTGATCAGGGCGAGTTGTTCGGCGGATGGGGTGCCGGGGGTGGGTCCGTTCATGGCGGTCCACCAGGCGGCGACGGCGGGCGGGTCGGCGGTGGTGAGTTTGTCGGCGAGGTCGGGGTGGGTCTGGAGGAGGACGATGAGGTCGGTGGCGGACAGGCCGGTGAGCATCCGGAGCAGGGCATCCGGTGCGCTAGTGCGGATCACCGCCGGGGTGAAGGGTGCCGTTCTGCCGAGCACCTCCGGACCGGACAGGCCGGACATGCACGCTTGGTCGGCGTGCCGGCGCCAGGTGACCAGGTGCTCCCACTGGGTGTCGACCTGGGTCAGCAGCGACGTGTTCTCGGCGATGGTCTCGGTGTAGCCGGCGCGGCTGGCCAGGATGCTGCTGGTGCGCACGTCCCGGTCGAGAGCCCGCTCCTGGGCGAGGACCCGATCGTCGGCCCGATGCGACGCCGCCAGCAAGGCCCGTGCGCTGGTCAGCGCGTCGGTCGCCGACCGGCGCCGGGCCTCCAGGGCCTTCTGCTGGTCTTTGATCTGCTGGACCTGACCGGCATAGTCGTGCAACGCGCTCGCCTGCGCCTCCAGGCCACGAGACAACAGGAGCAGATCGGGGGCGACCGCGTCCATCGCCGTCGTAAAGGCGGCCTGCGCCTTCCCCGTCCACGCCGACCCCGTCACCGTCTTCTCAGCCGCGACCACATCCGCATGCACTGCACGCAGCTCGACCGCCTTCGCCGACCGCTCCCGCGCCAGCGCACGAATCCCCGCCGGCTCACCGACCCCCGGATCGGCCACGATCTCACCCATCAGAACACCCGCGCCAACAGACCGACGACGGCGATGCACATACTGACTCCCCCTAGCGAAAGCGAAGCGCCCCCCGGCGCGCGCTTTCTACTCTAACGAGTCAGAAATATTAAGACAAATCACCTACAGCGCAATACATGCGAACCGGAATCAGCGCCCGAGCGCCTGCTCGACATCGGCGAGCAGGTCGGCCACGTCCTCGAGTCCGACGGACAGGCGGATCACGTTGTCCGGCACCTCCAGCTCGGTCCCGCGCACCGACGCATGCGTCATCTCCGAGGGGTAGCCGATCAGCGACTCGACGCCGCCGAGCGACTCGGCCAGCTGGAACACCTCCGTCGACTCGGCGAACCTCCGTGCGGCCGCCGCACCCCCGGCGAGCGCCACCGAGAGCATCCCGCCGAACCCGCTCATCTGGCGTGCGGCCAGCTCGTGCCCCGGGTGCGTGGGCAGTCCGGGGTAGTACACCGCGTCGATTCCCGGATGCCCGACCAGGCTCTCTGCGATGGCCTGCGCGTTCTCGGTGTGCCGTTGCATCCGGACCGCCAGCGTCTTGATTCCCCGGGTCGTGAGCCACGCATCCATCGGGGACGACACCGCGCCCGCCGCGAACTGGATGAACTGCGCCTTGTCGGCGAGCTCGTCGTCCTCGATCACGAGCGCGCCGCCGATCACGTCGGAGTGGCCGCCGAGGTATTTCGTCGTCGAGTGCACGACGACGTCGGCGCCCAGCGACAGCGGCTGCTGCAGGGCGGGCGACGCGAACGTGTTGTCGACGACGACGAGCGCGCCGGCCTCGTGTCCGAGTGCGGCCAGCGCCGTGACGTCGCTGATCTTCATGAGCGGGTTGCTGGGTGTCTCGATCCACAGGATGCGCGTGCGCTCCGTGGTGAGCGCAGCGCGCACGGCGTCGAGATCGGTCAGGTCGACGGCGGTGTTCCGGATGCCCCACGCGCCGTGGATCCGGCTGATCAGGCGGTGCGTTCCGCCGTAAACATCGTTGCCGAGCACGACGTGGTCGCCCGGCTGGAGCACGGCACGCAGCAGAGCATCTTCGGCCGCCAGTCCCGACGCGAACGACAGCGCGCGGTTGCCGCCTTCGAGAGCGGCGAGTTGCTTCTCGAGCGACGTGCGCGTCGGGTTGCCGGAACGCCCGTACTCGTAGCCGCCGCGTAGGCCGCCGACGCCGTCTTGCACGAACGTCGAGCTCTGGTAGATCGGCGGGATGATCGCGCCCGTGGTCGGGTCGAATTCCTGCCCGACATGGATCGCCCTGGTCGAGAAGCCGTGCGTGCTGTCGTTCATCGTCTGCTTTCTGGTTGCGTCACCGCTGCGCCTGCGCCTGCGCCCGCGGCGTCGAGCGTCATTCGCTGAGGAAGTTGAGGAGGTCCTGGCGGGTGAGCACGGCGACGGGTTTGCCGTCTTCGGTCACCAGCAGGGCGTTCGCGGTGGCGAGGGCCGCTCGGGCCGCGCTCACCGGCTCGTTCGTGCCGATCAGTTCGAGCGGCTCCCCGAGGAACGCCCCCACGTTGTCCGTCATCTGGGCCCGGCCGCTGAAGACGGCGTCGACCAGCGAGGTCTCGTCGAGCGCTCCGGCGACCTCGCCCATCACGACAGGTGGTTCGGCCGTGAGCACGGGCAGCTGGGAGACTCCGTATTTGTTCATGATCTGGATCGCGTCCCGCACGGTGTCCGACGGATGCGCGTGCACCAGGTCGGGCAGGTCGCCGCGCTTGGTGCGCACGATGTCGTGCACCGTCGACTCGTCGGGCACATCGCTGAAACCGTAGGAGCGCATCCACTTGTCGTTGAAGATCTTGCTCAGGTAGCCGCGCCCACCGTCGGGGAGGATGACGACGACGATGTCGTCGGCCGTGAGTTCCTGCGCCGCGCGCAGGGCCGCGACGACGGCCATTCCGCTCGACCCGCCGACGAGGATGCCCTCCTCGCGGGCCAGCCGGCGGGTCATCGCGAAGGAGTCGGCGTCGGAGACGGCGATCACCTCGTCGACGACGCTCGGGTCGTACGCCCCCGGCCAGAAGTCCTCGCCGACGCCTTCGACCAGGTACGGGCGACCGGTTCCGCCCGAGTAGACGGAGCCCTCGGGGTCGGCGCCGATCACGCGGACGCGCCCCTCCGACGCCTCCTTCAGGAAACGCCCGGTTCCGCTGATGGTGCCGCCGGTGCCGACGCCGATGACCACGTGGGTGACCCGCTGGTCGGTGTCGCGCCAGATCTCGGGACCGGTGGTCTCGTAGTGGCTGAGCGGCCCGTTCGGGTTGAAGTACTGGTTGGGCTTGAAGGCGCCCGGGATCTCCGTCACCAGCCGGTCGGACACGCTGTAGTAGGAGTCGGGGTGGTCGGGCGCCACGGATGTGGGGGTCACCACGATCTCGGCGCCATACGCCGTGAGAACGTTGCGCTTGTCCTCGCCGACCTTGTCGGGCAGGACGAAGACACAGCGGTAGCCACGCTGCTGTGCGACGAGCGCCAGTCCGACTCCGGTGTTCCCGCTCGTCGGCTCGACGATCGTCCCACCGGGCTTCAGCAGACCGTCGCGTTCGGCCGCATCGATGATGCGGGTCGCGATCCGGTCTTTCGATGAACCTCCGGGGTTCAGGTACTCGAGCTTGACGAGCACCGTCGCCGCGATCCCGTCGACAACCTTGTTGAGCTTGACGAGGGGAGTGTTGCCGACCAAATCGATGATGGTCTCTGCGTATTCCACGCGACCAACCGTAACAGCGCTCCCGCGATTCTCTCAGTCCGTTACAGAGACCTCCGACGGCGCCTGGAATGCGTGCCCGTAGAATCTGCTCATGCCGGTGTCCGAGCTCTCGACTGTCGCCCAGGACTACCTGAAGGTCATCTGGTCGGCCACCGAATGGTCGGAGGCCCCCGTCACGGTGAAGCAGCTGGCCGAGCGTCTCGGCGTGCGCGCGGCGACGGTCTCCGACGGCATCCGGCGCCTCGCCGACCAGGGCATGCTCGTGCACGAGCCGTACGGCGGCATCGAGCTGACCGAGACCGGCCGGCTGCACGCCGTCGCGATGGTGCGCCGCCACCGCCTGCTCGAGACCTTCCTGGTCGAGGAGCTCGGCTACGGCTGGGACGAGGTGCACGACGAGGCGGAGGTGCTCGAGCACGCCGTCTCCGACAGGATGATCGAGCGGATCGACCGCCGGCTGGGCTTTCCGTCGCGCGACCCTCACGGCGACCCCATTCCCAGCGCCGACGGCACTCCGCACCGGCCGGACGCGACCCGGCTGGTCGAGGCCGACACGGGCGTCCCGCTGCTCGTCTCGCGCATCTCGGATGCCGACCCCGCCGTGCTCCGCTACCTCGCCGAGCGGGGCATCCGGCTCGACACCACGCTGAGTGTCGACGAGCATCGGGAGTTCGCCGGCGACGTGACCGTGCGTGTCGGCGACGGCGAGATCGTGCTGGGCGCCACCGCGGCCGCTGCGGTGTGGGTCACCGGCGCCTGAGGGCCGGCACGGCCGTGCGAGCCGCCGGCGCAGCTACCCTCCGGCCCAGCCGGAGACGGTGAGCACCACGAGCGCCACGTTCAGCACGACGACGAGAGTCGCGATCACGAAGCCGAGCACGCGCATCCATCGCCCGTCCACCCTGTCCCCCATGACCGCGCGCGAACCGGTGAGCCGCAGCAGCGGGATCATCGCGAACGGGATGCCCAGGCTGAGGAACACCTGGCTGATGACGAGCGCCCAGGTGGGCTCGACGCCGACGGCGAGGATCACGAGCGCCGGGATCAGCGTCACGACACGGCGGGTGAGCAGCGGGATGCGCATCTTCAGCAGCCCTGCCATGATCGTCGCCCCGGCGTAGCTGCCGACCGAGGTCGACGCCAGCCCCGATGCGAGCAGCCCCACGGCGAACACGACCCCGATGACAGGGCCGAGTGCCTCGCTGATCGCCGCGTGCGCCCCGGCGATGGTGTCGGTTCCGGATGCTCCGCCGAGCGAGGCCGCCGCCAGCAGCAGCATCGCGATGTTGACCGCTCCGGCGAGGGCGAGCGCCGCCAGCACGTCGATCTTCGTGGCCCGGAGGAGGCGGTTGATCCCGGTCGGGGTCGTCGCCGCCTTGCCGTGGCGGTCCCGGGAGAGCGCCGAGTGCAGGTAGATGGCGTGCGGCATCACGGTGGCGCCGAGCATGCTGGCCGCGAGCAGCACAGTCGGGGCGCCGTCGAACCGCGGCACCAGACCACCGACCGCCGCGCGCCAGTCGACCGGGCTCACGAAGAGGCCGGCGAGGAAGCCGATCGAGATGACGCCGAGGAGTCCGAGGATCACCATCTCGAAGGGCCGCTGGCCGCGGCGCGACTGGATGGCGAGGATGCCGATGGCCACCAGTCCGACGATGAGGCCGCCGACCGGGAGGGGCAGACCGAAGAGGAGGTTGAGCGCGATCGCCCCGCCGATGACTTCGGCGAGATCGGTGGCGGCGGCGACCAGCTCCGCCTGCACCCAGAACGCGCGGCGCGTTCCCGTGCCGAGTCGCGAGCCGAGCAGTTCCGGAAGGCTGGATCCGGTCACGATGCCGAGCTTCGCGGACTGGTACTGGATGAAGACGGCGATGGCGTTGGCGGCGACGAGCACCCATACGAGGAGGTACCCGTACCGTGCGCCGGCAGTCAGGTTGGCGGCGACGTTTCCGGGATCGACGTACGCGATCGCAGCGACGAAGGCGGGGCCGAGGAGCAAGAGCAGGCGAGCACGGGTGCCCGCTTTGTGGTGCTCGACCGCGACCGCCATCAGACCCTCTAACTCAGAAGTTAGACTAGCCTAACATTCCACGGGATCGCGTGCGGGGCGGATGCGCGCTCAGTTGTCGAGCGCCGGCTCCGCGCCCTGAGTCTGCTCGCGGTAGAGGCGTGAATAGACGCCGTCGAGGGCGAGCAGGTCGCGATGGGTTCCCCGCTCGACGACCTGGCCGTGGTCGATCACGAAGATCACGTCGGCGGAGATGATGGTCGAGAGCCGGTGCGCGATCGCGATCGTGGTGCGTCCGCGGGACGCGGTGTCCAGCGCCTGCTGCACCACACGCTCCGAGATCGAGTCGAGCGCGCTGGTCGCCTCGTCGAGGATCAGCACCTCGGGGTCCTTCAGCAGGACACGCGCGATGGCGATGCGCTGCTTCTCGCCGCCGGAGAGCCGGTAGCCGCGCTCGCCCACGATCGTCTCGTAGCCGTCGGGGAAGCCGGCGATGGTCTCGTGGATGTTCGCGAGCCGGGCGGCCGTCTCGATCTCCTCCTGCGTCGCATCCGGTCTCGCGTACCGGAGGTTCTCGCCGATGCTCGCGTGGAAGAGGTACGTCTCCTGGCTGACGACGCCGATGTGCGACACCAGCGACTCCTGCTGCAGGTCGCGGAGCTCGTTCTCTCCGAACAGGATGCGCCCGCTCGTCGCGTCGTAGAACCGCGGGATGAGGTACGAGACCGTCGTCTTGCCGGCTCCCGACGGCCCGACGAACGCGGCGAACTCACCGGGCTCGATCACGAACGACACGTCGTCGAGCGTGTTGCGCTCCCCTGCGCGAGCATCCGGATAGCGGAACACGACGTGATCGAACTCGATTCGGCCGAGCTCGCGGCTCGGGTCGACCGGAACCGCGTCCGGCCGATCGGCGATGGCGGGCTTCAAGTCGAGGTACTCGAAGATGCGGGCGAACAGCGCGCCGGAGGTCTGCAGGTCGAGGGCCACCCGCATGAGCCCGAGCAGCGGGAAGAGCAGGCGGGCCTGCACGGTGGTGAACGCCACGATCGTTCCTGCGGTGATGTCTGCCGCGCCGCCGAGCACCAGCCACCCCGAGACCAGATACACGATCGCCGGGATCGACGAGAGGAAGATGTTGACCATCGCGAAGAACCACTGGCCGCTCATCGACTGCGACACCTGCAGCCGGATCTGGTTCTGATTCTCGTCGGAGTAACGGCCGACCTCCGTGGCCTGGCGGTTGAAGCTCTTCGACAGCAGGATGCCCGAGACGCTCAGGGTCTCCTGGGTGATCGCGGTCATGTCCGACAGCGACTCCTGCGTCTTGGTCGCGATGCGGGCGCGCACCTGGCCGACCCGGCGTTGCGCGATGACCAGGATCGGCATCAGCACGACGGCCACGATCGTCAGCTGCCAGTTGAGCAGCAGCATCGCCACGAACGCGGCGATCACCGTCACCGTGTTGCCGAGGATGCTGGAGATGGTGTTGGTCAGCACGTTGGCCACGCCGCCCACATCGTTCTGCAGGCGCGACTGGATGATGCCCGTCTTCGTCTTGGTGAAGAAGCTCAGCTCCATCGACTGCAGGTGGGAGAACAGCCGCACGCGCAGCGCGCCCATCACCTTGTTGCCGACGGATGCGGTCAGATACGTCTGCCACACGCCGAGCAGCGCCGACCCCACGTACACGACGATCATGACCACGACGATCGTGATCAGCACCGGCATGTCGGGCTCGCCGCTCGGGGGGAAGAGCCCCTCGTCGAACGCCCGCTGGGTGAGCAGCGGCGGCACGACCGACAGCGCCGCCCCGATGAGCACCAGGACCATCGTCATGATGATCGCCGTCTTGTGCGGGGCGAAAAGGCCCCCGATCCGCCGTAGCAGATGCGGGATCTTGGGCGCCGTCGCGTTCAGCGCCTTCTGCGCCGCGACGTCTCCTCCGCTGACGCGGCCGCGACCGCCGCCTCCTCCACGCATCCCGCTCATGTGTTCAGGGTAGCCCCGGGCGGTGACGCGATCGACTCAGCCGGGGAGCGTCCGTGCGTGACCCAACTGTGATGCAAGCGCTTGACGCAAACGCTTGCATTGCCCCCTGTGGGAGGGTAGCGTCCCAGTCGGGCGCCGACCGCGCGCCTGCACCAAGAAGCTCACGCTCAACGAGGAGTGAAATGAAAGCAGCACGTCTCTCCGTGATTGCCGGAGTCGCCGTCATCGGCATCGCCCTGGCAGGATGTACCGGCGGCGGTTCAGGATCCGGAGGCAGCTCAGGCGGAGACGCCGGCGCGAACCTCACGGGCAAAGGCCCCATCACCTATGTTCAGGGCAAGGACAACTCCAACGTCGTCCGCCCGCTCCTCGACAAGTGGAACGCGGCGCACCCGGACGAGAAGGTCACCTTCAAGGAACAGTCCGACCAGGCCGATCAACAGCATGACGACCTCGTCCAGCACTTCCAGGCGAAGGACGCGAACTACGACGTCGTCGACGTCGACGTCGTGTGGACCGGCGAGTTCGCCGCGAAGGGCTGGCTTCAGCCGCTCACCGGCGACCTGAAGATGGACAACTCGGCGCTCCTGGCTCCGACGGTCAAGTCGGGCACGTACAACGGCACGCAGTACGCGGCGCCGCAGACGTCCGACGGCGGCATCCTGTACTACCGCAAGGACCTGGTCCCGACCCCGCCGAAGACGTGGGACGAGATGCTCAAGGACTGCGACATCGCAAAGGCCAAGGGCATCGGATGCTACGCCGGCCAGTTCGCCAAGTACGAAGGTCTGACGGTGAACGTGGCTGAGGCCATCAACACCGACGGAGGCACCATCGTCGGCGACGACGGCAAGACCGTCACGGTCGACAGCGCCGAGGCGAACAAGGGCCTGACCCGTCTGGTCGACGGCTTCAAGAACGGGCAGATCCCGGCTGAAGCCATCACCTACCAGGAGGAGCAGGGCCGTACCGCGTTCGAGGCCGGCAAGTTGATGTTCCTGCGCAACTGGCCGTACGTCTACAACCTGGCCAAGACCGACGGAAGCTCGGTCGTCAAGAACACCTTCGGTGTCGCTCCGCTCCCGGGCGTCGACCCCAGCAAGCCGGGTGTCTCCAGCCTGGGCGGCCACAACGCCGCGATCAGTGTCTACTCCAAGCACAAGGCGACCGCCTTCGCGTTCCTGAAGTTCCTGCAGAGCGAAGAGACTCAGAAGTTCTTCGTGACCCAGGGCTCGCTCGCGCCGGTGCTCTCGTCCCTGTACGACGACGCCAGCCTGAACACTCAGCTGCCGTACCTGTCCACCCTGAAGACGTCGATCGAGAACGCGGTCCCGCGTCCCGTCTCGCCGTTCTACCCGGCCATCACGAAGGCCGTTCAGGACAACGCCTACGCCGCCCTGAAGGGCGACAAGACGGTTGACCAGTCGCTCAAAGACATGGCTGCGGCCATCAAGACGGCGAGCGCCGGCTAACCAGAGATGCGGCCACCGGGCGGCGGGAACCATCCCGCCGCCCGGTCCCCTTCTACCCGAAACAGAACTTCTCGGAGGCCTCACATGTCAACGTCGAACGTCGTCGCCCCACCAGGAACCAGCAACCCCAAGTCGCCCGAGAAGCGCGCCGGGGTCAAGAAGAACCGCCAGCAGGAGAGTCGCTGGGCCTTCTACCTCATCATCCCGACAATCATTCTTCTGGCCATCGTCATCGGCTATCCGGTGGTCAGCGCGATCATCATGTCCTTCCAGAAGGACGCCGGACTCGATCCCGCGACCGGCCTGTTCGCGCAGGGCGGGTTCGCCGGCTTCCAGAACTACGCGCACTGGCTGTTCCAGCAGTGCTCCGGACCGAACGGCGAGACCATCTCCTGCCCGCCCGGCAACCTGGGGTCGCAGTTCTGGAACGCCGTCTTCGTCACGTTCTTCTTCACCGTGACGACCGTCGTGTTCGAGACCCTCCTCGGTCTCTGGTTCGCGCTCATCATGAACCGCGCGTTCCGCGGCCGCGGCTTCGTCCGCGCCGCGATCCTGGTGCCGTGGGCCATCCCCACCGCCGTCACCGCGAAGCTCTGGTTCTTCATCTTCTCGGTCGCGGGTGTCGCCAACGCCGTCCTGGGTGCGCACATCCTGTGGACCAGCGACGAGTGGGCATCCCGGTTCGCCGTGATCATCGCGGACACCTGGAAGACGACGCCGTTCATGGCGCTCCTCATCCTGGCCGGCCTCCAGATCATCCCCGAAGAGGTGTACGAGGCCGCCAAGGTCGACGGCGCCACCACCTGGCAGCGATTCTGGCGGGTCACCCTGCCCCTGCTGAAGCCGGCCCTGCTCGTCGCGGTTCTGTTCCGCGTGCTCGACGCGCTGCGCATCTACGACCTGCCTCAGATCCTCACCGGCGGAGGTGGTGGCACCGGTAATGCCACGACCACGCTCTCGATCCTGGTGGTCGATCAGATCAGGCAAGGCTTCAACAGCGCCTCCGCCCTGTCGACGATCACCTTCATCATCATCTTCCTGGTCGCACTGATCTTCGTCCGGTTCCTCGGGACGAACGTGGTGCGAACGCAGGAAGCACAGCAGAAGGGAGCGAAGTGATGACCACCGTAGCCGGCCCCGCCTCCGCAACCACTGAGGCCAACGCCCTCCCCCGCACGAAGACCCGGACCCGGACAAAGAGCCGCAACCGCAACCAGGCGATCCGCACCGGCGTCAGCGCTCTGGTGATCGTCGTCTGGTGCCTTCTCCCGTTCTACTGGATGGTGGTCACGTCGTTCCGCGACGTCGGGTACACCTTCGAGACGACGGCGGTGCCCACGCACTTCACCTGGGACAACTACATCACCGCGTTCTCGACCGAGCTGGGCAATCACCTCGCCCAGGCACTGCTGAACTCGCTGTTCATCGGCGTCTGCGTCACGATCATCGCCCTCGCGGTCGGCACGTTCGCCTCGTACGCGCTCGCCCGCCTCGACTTCAAGTTCAAGGCCATCGTGCTCGGCATCATCCTCGGGGCCTCGATGTTCCCGGGCGTCGCCCTCATCACCCCGCTGTTCCAGCTGTTCACGAACATCGGGTGGATGGGCACGTACCAGGCGCTGATCATCCCGGAGATCTCGTTCGTGCTGCCGCTCGCGGTGTACACGCTCACGTCGTTCTTCCGCGAGATGCCGTGGGACCTCGAAGAGGCGGCCCGCATCGACGGCTGCACCCGTGCGCAGGCGTTCCGGAGGATCATCCTGCCCCTGGCCGCGCCCGCCGTGTTCACCACCGCGATCCTGGCGTTCATCTCCTCGTGGAACGAGTATCTGATCTCCAGCCAGCTGTCGAGCGACGCGACGCAGCCGGTCACCGTGGCCATCGCCTCCTTCGCCGGCAGCCAGCCGCACCAGGAGCCGTACACCGCGGTCATGGCGGCGGGCACGATCGTGACGGTTCCGCTGGTGATCCTGGTGCTGATCTTCCAGCGCCGGATCGTCGCCGGGCTCACCGCCGGTGGCGTGAAGGGCTGATCGTGCGCTGGAACGATTCGCTCGAGATCGTCGACGTCGGCATCGGCATCGTCGGCTTCTTCGCGTTCGCGTTCCTGATCGTCACGATCGTGACAGAGGTCATGGGCGCCGACGCCATCGGCTGGGCGCTGACTCTGCTCGCCCTGGTGCTCATCCTCGTGCTCCTCTGGCAGGCGCGCCGCCGTATCGTGGCGTCGCGCCGGCCGGCGGAGGAGACGGATGCGCACCCCCCGCGCCAGGGCTCCTGAACGCGGAATGACGAGCATGACAGGGATCGACGAGGTCGCGCGTGCGACGGGCGTCTCGACCGCTACGGTCTCCCGAGCGCTGCGCGGGCTGCCGAACGTGTCGGACAAGACTCGTGCCGCGGTGCGGAGGGCGGCCGACGAGCTGGGCTACGTGGCGTCGTCGAGCGCGTCCGGTCTCGCGAGCGGCCGCACCCTGGCCATGGGAGTCGTCGTCCCGTCGGTGAGCCGCTGGTTCTACACGAGCGTGCTCGAGGGCGTCGACGCCGAACTGCGCTCCGCGAGCTACGACATGATCCTGTTCAATCTGGGCGGTCACCGCGGCGATCGTGAGCGGGTTTTCCACCGCTCCATCCTGAGGAAGAGAACGGATGCCCTGCTCGCCCTCTGCCTCGACTTCACGCCCGACGAACGCCATCAGCTCGCGTCGCTCGGCCACCCGACGATCGTGATCGGCGGACCGGTCAAGGGGCTCCGCAGCGTCGGCATCGACGAGAAGAGCACCGCCGGCACCGCCACGAACCATCTGATCTCCCTCGGGCACACCGACATCGCCCACCTGGGGGGCGAAGACGAAGAGGGCCTCAACAAGCAGGTGCCGATCGGGCGACTGCACGGCTTTCAGAAGGCGATGCGCGACGCTGGTCTCCCCGTGCGACCGGAGTGGATCATCCCGGGCGGCTTCTCGCTCCCGCAGAGCCGGGCGTCGATGAACGCCCTGCTCGATCGCCCCGGCCCTCGCCCGACGGCGATCTTCGCCGGGTCGGACGAGATGGCGATGGGCGCCATGCTCGCGGCCCAGGACCACGGCCTCAGCGTGCCGCGCGACCTCTCGGTGATCGGTATCGACGATCACGACTTCTCCGAGTCCTTCGGGCTGACGACGATGGCCCAGGACCCGTTCGATCAGGGGGCGATCGCCACGCGCATCCTGCTCGACGAGTTGGCGGGCGCCGACCCCCGGTCGCGCTCGGTGCGCACAGCCGCCACGCTCATCGTGCGCTCGTCGACCGCCGCGCCCGCGACCGTCCGCTGAACGCGCATCCGAGCGTTCGTGCCTGCCGACCGGCCCGTCGACGACCGGTTGGGCCGTTCGCCTGAGAGGATGGATGTGCAGGCGATGCGGGATCGCGACTTTCGGGTAGTCACGATCCCTTTCCACTGGGTTGCGAGCGGTCGATCGAAAGATCGTCGCCGGCCCACGGCGCGTCTGCCCGTAGCGGCCTCTGGCCCGTACGGGAGGGGCCGCCCCCATTAGGGTAGGGGCGGCCTCTCGTCCTCTCCGGGAACGTCCCCGAACGGCGGATGCTAGTTCGAGTCGCCGACCGCGATCGCCTCGGCCTCTTCGACCGTCGACTCCTCGACGCCGTCGACACGCTTGAGGTGCCGGTTGCCGATGATGATCAGCGCGGTGGCGACGAGCACCGAGATCGCCCCGGCGTAGAACGGCGTGGCGGGTGTGAACGTGGCCGCGAGCAGTGTGGCCGCGGGCGGTGCGATCGCGCCACCGAGGAACCGGACGCCGGAGTACGCGCTCGAGGCGACGGACCGGGGAAGGTCGGTGGCCTCCATCACGCATTCGGTGAGCACGGTGTTCAGGATGCCCAGCAGCAGGCCGCCGACGACGACGAAGACGATGAGTCCGACGATGGAGCCGATGAAGATCCCGGCAGCCACCAGGTCGAGCGCGAGCAGCGGCATCACGATCCAGAGCACACGGGTGCGCGGGAGCCGGTTGGTGAGCAGTGGTGCGCCCCAGACCGATGAGACCGCTACGGCGAGGCCCCAACCGAAGAAGATCAGCCCGAGCGTGATCGCATCGCCCATCCCGAGGGGCACCAGGGCGAACGGCGTGTAGGCGAGGAGGACGAAGAACCCGATGTTGTAGAACAGAGCGGCCGCAGCGAGGAAGCCGAGCGCCGGTCGGGCGAGCGCGCGGAACGGTGCGGACAGCGGAGTCGGAGTCGGCCGCTCGGGACTGGTCTTGAGCATCGTAGCGATGGCGACGAAGCCGATGGCCATCAGAGTGGCGGTTCCGAAGAACGGTCCGCGCCAGCTCCAGCTGCCGAGCAGGCCGCCGAGAAGCGGGCCGATCGCGATCCCGAGGCCCAGGGCGGCCTCGTACAGGATGATGGCCGACGACGTGCCACCGGATGCGGCACCCACGATGGTCGCGAGCGCCGTGGAGATGAAGAGCGCGTTGCCGAGGCCCCAGCCGGCGCGGAAGCCGATGATCGATTCGACGTTCTGCGAGAGCCCCGCGGCGAGCGCGAAGACGACGATCAGGGCGAGGCCGATGAGGAGGGTCTTCTTGGCGCCGATGCGGCTGGAGATCCAGCTGCTGAAGAACATCGCGACACCGGTGATGAGCAGGTAGCTCGTGAAGAGCATCTCCGTCTGGGTCGGTGTGGCCTTGAGACTGTGGGCGATGGCCGGGAGGATCGGGTCGACGAGCCCGATGCCCATGAAGGCGATGACGGATGCGAAAGCGACCGCCCAGACGGCGGTCGGCTGCTTGAGGATGTTGTTGGGCTTGTCGTGGCTCATAGAGGTGGAACGGCTCCGATCGACGAGTGATGGTGGGGGCGCAGAGCGCGGATGCGGGCTGCGCGGTCAGGCGGACGCGTGGGGCGTGCGCACGCGTGCTGCTAGCGGGCGCCGGCCAGTGCTTCGGACGTGGCCGCCGAGAGGTCGACCCGCGACCCGATGATGGTCACCGTCTTGCGAAGGGCCTCGATCTCGTCGTCGGTGAGGTCGGCGAACATGGGCACGAGGGCTGCGCTGAGCTCATCGCGCCAGGCCAGGAGTGCCGCGGCGCCCTTGGGCGTGATCGCGATCTGCCACGCGCGGGCGTCGTCGGTGTCTGCGATGCGCTTGACCCATTCCGACTCGACGAGGTTGCGCACGATCTTGGTCATGGTCGGCTGCGACACCCGGCTGTTCGCAGCGAGCTCGCCCAGGCGCATGGCGCCGGCGCCCTGCAGCACACTGAGTGTGCGCCAGGAGGCGGGCGACTCGGTGTTGCCCGTGACGCGGGCGGCGAGCCGGCCGAGGCGGTTGCTCGCGACCACGAGGTCGCCGAGCGTGTGGCGGAGGTCGGTGTCGTCCGTTTCAGGCATACGACTATTATATATAGCTGAACTATATAAATCAAGTGGCCGCGCTCACCGGCGCGTCGGCCTACTGCGATCGCACCGCCAGGACGTAGGCCTGCCGCGACTTCTCCGGCACGACCGGCTCGCGCTCGAGGCGCGCGAACTCGGCGAAGCCCGCACCCTGCAGCAGCCCCCGGATGCGCTCAGGCGACTGCCGGTACGCGTCCAGCTCGATGTCGTGACCGTAGGCGTGCCGCAGCTTCACGACCTCATCGCCCACCTGGAACGCCAGCAGCAGCCATCCTCCCGGCCGCACCACCCGCGCGAACTCCGCGAAGAGTTCGTTCTGCCGTTCGATCGGCGTGTGGATGATCGAGTACCAGGCCACAGCGCCCGCCAGCGAGGCGTCGGCGATGTCGAGCGCGGCCATCGTGCCCACCTCGAAGCGCAGCGTCGGATGCCGTCTGCGGGCGACCTCCACCATTCCTGGAGACAGATCGACACCGAATGCGCGCAGCCCGACGCCGGCCAGATGCTGCGTGACCCTTCCCGGACCGCACCCGAGGTCGGCCACCGCTCCCCCGCCGGCAGCAGTCACCTCCTCGGCGAACGCCGCGAGTATCGCCCGGTCGAGCGGCTTCGTCGCCAGCTCGTCGGCCAGCAGTTCGGCGTAGTCGCCGGCCACCGTGTCGTAGGCGAGGCGGGTGGCGGCGACATCGGCTCGTTCGGTCATGACGACGACTGTACGGACCCCCTCCGACACGCCCCGGACGCGCAGGTGCCCCCGGTCACCGACCGGGGGCACTGTCGAAGGGATGGAGGCTACCGCAGGTACAGTCCGAAGTGGACTGCGCTGCGGCACAGATCCGGTGGGTGGGCCGCGCGTTCTCTGCACTCACCGGTGAAGACGGCGACAGCGAGCTGTCGCCAGTATGCGGCGCGGTTGCGCCAGGTGTTCGTATTCATCGTGATTCTCTCTGAGATGTGCGTCCTTGCACACCGGATGCACGCAAGCAGGCGCGATCGGACGCTGGGTGTCCGCCCACCGGTCGGTGGACGGAGGGACCGGGCATCCGCGTCGTGCGACGCCTCTGGTGGCACGCCTCTCGTTAACGCACAGAGGGCGTCGCCCCGTTGCGGGGGCGACGCCCTCACAACACGGATGCTTCGGTAAAGAAGGAGTCCGCGTCGCGCTAAGCGTCAGGCGATGTCACCTGCGGCAGAAAGAGCCCCGATGGGGCACTGACTACTTGAGGGTGACGCTGGCGCCAGCCTCTTCGAGCTGAGCCTTCGCCTTGTCGGCGGTCTCCTTGTTGGCGCCTTCGAGCACGGTGCTCGGAGCGCCGTCAACGAGAGCCTTCGCCTCACCGAGGCCGAGGCTGGTGAGGGCGCGCACCTCCTTGATGACCTGGATCTTCTTCTCACCGGCGGCCTCGAGGACGACGTCGAAGGAATCCTTCTCCTCGACCTCTTCAACCGGGGCGGCAGCGCCGGCGCCGGCCGCAGCAACGGCGACGGGGGCGGCGGCGGTGACCTCGAAGGTCTCCTCGAACTTCTTCACGAACTCGCTCAGTTCGATGAGCGTGAGCTCCTTGAACGCTTCGAGCAGCTCGTCAGTCGACAGCTTTGCCATGATTTTCTCCTTAGTGTTTTCGTGTACTCAACCGCTTGGCAGGCATCCCGGGGGATGGACTACGCAGCGGACTCCTGCTTCTCACGCAGCGCGTCGACCGTGCGAACGGCCTTCGACAGCGGTGCGTTGAACAGATATGCGGCTCCGAACAGCGAGGCCTTGAAGGCGCCGGCCAGCTTGGCCAGCAGAACCTCACGGGACTCGAGGTCGGCGAGCTTGCCTACCTCTTCTGCGGTCAGCGGGTTACCGTCGAAGTAACCGCCCTTGACCACCAGGAGAGGGTTTGCCTTGGTGAAGTCACGCAGTGCCTTCGCGACGGCGACGGGGTCGCCGCTCACGAATGCGATGGCCGACGGACCGACGAGCTCCTCATCGAACGACGAGATGCCGGCCTTGTTGGCCGCGATCTTGGTCAGCGTGTTCTTCACCACGGCGTAGGTCGCGTGCTCACTGATGGATGTGCGCAGCTGCTTGAGCTGAGCGACAGTGAGACCGCGGTACTCGGTCAGCAGAACGGCAGTCGAGCTCTTGAAAAGTTCCTCAAGCTCGGCAACCGTGGCTTCCTTGTTCGCCATGGCCTACTCCTCTATGTTTGCGTCGCACACCGCGGAGGCGATGTGCGCCTCGACCACCGGGCAAGAAAAAAGCTCCGGCGCAGAGGCACGGAGCGGGCGACGCAGACAGAGCCTGCGAGACTTACTTCATACACCTGCGCGGGCCCTCACCTGGGTGAGACTTCGGTTGTGCACTTGCGCGCACGACGACCGGCGGTCTTTGGCTTCGTACAGGCTACGGGATGCACGGCCGCCGACGCAAATCGGCCGCCGTGATCACGCAGTGCGGTCGCCGATCTCTGCTGTGCTCTCCGCCGGCTCGGCTTCGGGGGCGACGGGCCCCAGCGGGAGCGACACCGCGAACACGGTCTCCCCCGGCTCGCTCGTCACGGTCACCTCACCGCCGTGCGCCTCGACGACGGCGTGCACGATCGCCAACCCGAGCCCGGTCGAGCCTGTGGTGCGGGCGCGCGAACCGTCTCCGCGGGCGAACCGCTCGAACAGCGTCGACTGCAGCTCCGGAGGGATACCCGGGCCGTTGTCCGTGACGGTGATCGTCGCGCGTCCCGCCTCCCGGTCCTCGGCCAGCGCGGCGACCACTTTCGTGCCGTCCGGCGTATGGACACGCGCATTGGCGAGCAGGTTCACCACCACCTGCTGCAGCCGGGCCCGGTCCCCCACGACCTCCACCGGCTCGTCGGGCAGCACCATCGACCAGACGTGATCGCGGCCGGCCGCGTGGGCGTCACTCATCGCATCCACCAGCATCATCGAGAGGTCGACCGGGTCGCGGTCGAGCTCACGGCCCTCGTCGAGCCGGGCGAGCAGCAGGAGGTCTTCGACCAGGGAGGTCATCCGGGTCGCCTCCGACTCGATCCGGTGCAGCGAGTGCGTGACGTCGCGCGGAAGATCGTGCGGCGATCGTCTGGTGAGCTCGGCGTAGCCCCGGATCGAGGCGAGCGGCGTTCGCAGCTCGTGACTCGCGTCGGCGACGAACTGGCGCACCTTCTGCTCGCTCGCCTGCCGGGCGGTCAGCGCGGACGCCACGTGTCCGAGCATCCGGTTGAGCGCCGCGCCCACCTTGCCGACCTCGGTGTGCGGGTCGGTGTCCTCCTCCGGGACGCGCACCGAGAGCGCAACGTCTCCGCGGTCGAGCGGCATCTCGGCCACCTCCTGGGCCGTGCCGGCGACGCGTTCGAGCGGACGCATCGCGAGCCGCACGACGAAACTCGCGATGAGGAAGGCGAAGACGAGGCCGGCGAGGGTCACCAGGGCGACCACGAGAGTCAACTGGTTGACGGTGGCGTTCACCTCGGCGAGCGGCAGGCCGATGATCACGCTGTCGCCGTTGGCCAGCTCCGCGGCGGCCACCCGGTAGTCGCCCAGGGACGGGCCGAGGTTCACCGTGCGCGGCTTGCCGTCGGCGGGGAGCGTGTAGAGCGCCTCGGTCTGGATCGTCACCTGTTTCGGCGCCACCGGCCCGTTGGGCGACGTGGCGTCCGGACGCGGCGGCAGGATGACCGGGTAGAGCAGGGTCGTCCCGCTTCGGACGATGCCGAACGTGCCCACCGGCTGGCCCGGGGTCGCGACGATGCGCGTGACATCCGAGCCCGTCGGGGTCGTGCCGTAGATCTGGTTGGCCGCGCGCTGACCGCGCTCGACCGCACTGGTGAGCTGGCTGTCGAGGCGCTGCACCAGGAAGCCCTGGAGTGCGAACACGCTGATCGTCCCGATCACGGCTCCGAGCACGGCGAGCATCGCCACCACGACGAGCACCACCCGGCTGCGCAGCGTCCAGGAGCGCAGGGGACGGATGCGCAACCGGCGTTCACGCGCCGGCCCGGTGGTCGTACGGTCGCCCGTCGCACGGGCTGTGGTCACGTCGCCGCCTTGACCATGTAGCCGGCTCCGCGAACGGTGTGGATCATCGGGGTGCGACCGGAGTCGATCTTCTTGCGCAGGTAGGAGATGTACAGCTCGACGACACTGGAGGAGCCGCCGAAGTCGTAGCTCCACACCCGGTCGAGGATCTGGGTCTTGCTGAGCACGCGCCTCGGGTTGCGCATCAGGAAGCGCAGCAGTTCGAACTCGGTCGCCGTGAGCTGGATCGGGTCGCCGTCCCGGTGCACCTCGTAGCTGTCCTCGTCGAGCTCCAGGTCGCCCACGATGAGCACGGGGTCGCTGTGGTCGGCGACGGCGGCCCGCGAGCGGCGCAGCAGGCCGCGCAGTCGGGCGACAAGCTCCTCGAGGCTGAACGGCTTGGTGACGTAGTCGTCGCCGCCGGCGGTCAGACCGGCGATGCGGTCGTCGAGCGAGTCCTTGGCGGTGAGGAAGAGGACGGGCGCCTCGTTGCCGTCGGCGCGCATCCGGGACAGCACCTGCAGGCCGTCGATGTCGGGGAGCATGATGTCGAGCACCACGACGTCCGGCTTGAACTCGCGGGAGATGGCGAGGGCCTGCTGACCGTTGGACGCGGTCTTCACGTCCCAGTCCTCGTAGTGGAGGGCCATTGAGAGCAGATCGGTGAGCGTGGATTCGTCGTCGACGACGAGCACGCGGATGGAGCTTCCGTCCGCTCGGCGCAAGACGGAGCGGGGCTGGGTGGGGGTGCTGGGGGTAGCACGGGAATTCATGGTCACCTTTCTCATTATCGCGAGGCGCCTCCGCGCGCACCATGAGCAACCTATGTGAACTCTGTGAACTTGATGCCTGTGCCATCAGCGGATCCATAGCCTCGGCACAGTGCCCCCATAACGGTCGTGAATAGCGTCAACCCGTTCGACTTGAAACCCGAGAGAAAACGGAAGCCATATGTTCGGGACTTACCTGCGGCGCGAGCTCGTCAATCGCCGCAAACAGACGATCATCATCGCGGTGGGGATGGCCCTCGCGATCGCCCTCGTCATCATCGTCAACTCGGTCTCGGCCGGGGTGAAACAGGCCCAGGCCAGCGTGCTCCAGTCCGTCTACGGGGTGGGCACCGACATCACCGTCAGCGAGCCGGCCACCGCGCAGACGGCCACGGCGCAGCAGGGCCAGGGCGGAGGCCCGCGGTTCGACTTCGGCGCGAACGCCGGCACGGACACCGGGACGGGCCGTCAGGTGAACACGTCGCGACTGGAGCCGACACGGGGCGCGACGGTGATGGCCGACTCCACGCTCACCACCGTGCAGAAGGTCGGCAACGTCTCCGCGGCTGCGTCCGTGCTCTCCCTCACCAACACCAGCTTCAGCGGCACGCTGCCGAACTTCCAGCAGCTGCGCCAGGAGCGCCAGAACGGTGCGGCCGGCGGCACGGCGACACAGCCCACCGCTCCCCCGACCGGAGGCTCCGACGGGGCAGGCGGCAGCTCGTTCAACGTCGACTCGTTCTCGGTGCTGGGTCTCGACCCGGCCGGCAAGTCCGTCGGCCCGCTCGCCTCGGTCACCCTGACCAGCGGCCGCAGCTTCGACAAGGCCGACGCGGGCGCGGATGTCGTCGTGCTCGATGCCGCCTATGCCAGGACCGGCAGTAAAGCCGTCGGCGACACCGTCACGATCGGCGGCACCGCGTTCAAGGTCATCGGCATCGTCGCGGCCACCGGAAGCGACTCGACGACCGCGGCCAACGCGTACATCCCGCTGGATGTCGCCCAGAAGCTCTCGGGTCAGACCGCCAAGATCAGCTCGGTCTACGTCACAGCCGCCTCGGCGAGCGACATCGACCAGATCAAGTCCGACCTGACCAAGGCACTCCCCACCGCCACCGTGAGCACACAGGCCGACCTGGCCTCCAGCGTCTCCGGATCGCTCGGCACCGCGGGAACCCTCATCTCCAACCTGGGGACCTGGCTCTCGATCATCGTGCTCGCCGCGGCGTTCCTGATCGCCATACTCTTCACCATCTCCGGTGTCACCCGGCGCACGCGTGAGTTCGGCACCCTCAAGGCGATCGGCTGGAGCAACGGCCGTATCGTCGGGCAGGTGGCCGGCGAGTCCGTGGTGCAGGGCGCCATCGGCGGCGTGATCGGGGTCGCCGTCGGCCTCATCGGCGTGATGATCCTCAACATGGTCGCGCCGACCCTCTCCGGCAGCGTCGGCAGCGGCGTCGCGACTGCCGCCGGCGGAGCGGGTCGCGCCGTCAGCGGTGGGACCGGAGCGGCGACCGGCGGTGCCGGGGGCGGCTTCGGCGGCGGATTCCAAGGCATCCGGAGCGCCGCATCCACGGCGACGACCGATATCGCGCTCCACGCCCCGGTGACCGTCTGGGTCATCGTCATCGCCGTCGGTCTGGCCGTTCTCGGCGGGCTGCTCGCCGGAGCGATCGGCGGGTGGCGGGCATCCCGTCTCCGCCCGGCCGCCGCCCTCCGCTCCGTCGCCTAGCCGACACCCTCGCAAGGAGAAGAAACGTGTACACCCTCACGAATGTCACCAAGAAGTACGTCCAATCGAAGCGCAACATCACCGCGCTCAACGACGTGAGCCTGGAGATCCCCGACGGCCAGCTGGTCGCCATCCAGGGGCCCACCGGCGGTGGTAAGTCGACACTGCTGCAGATGCTCGGCGCGCTCGACCGGCCCACCTCGGGTTCTGTCGTGCTCGAGAACGCGAGCCTCTCCGGCCTCGGCGACGGCAAGCTGACGACGATCCGCGCCAACGAGATCGGGTTCGTCTTCCAGGGCTTCAACCTGATCCCGACCCTCACCGCGCAGGAGAACGTGGAGACGGCACTCGCCCCGCTGAAGGTGAGCAGCGACGACCGCAAGCGCCGGGCCGCGGAGGCTCTCGCATCCGTCGGCCTGGCCGACCGCGGCAATCACCTGCCCTCGGAGCTGTCGGGCGGTCAGCAGCAGCGCGTGGCCATCGCTCGCGCGCTGGTGAAGAACCCGGATGTGCTCCTCGCCGACGAGCCGACGGGAAACCTCGACGAGGAGACCCGCGACGAGATCATGGACCTCCTCGAGGGACTCTGGCGCGACCGCGGCCTCACCCTGGTGATCGTCACGCACGACTCCGCCGTGGCCAAGCGCGCCCAGCGGCGCCTGCACATCAAGCACGGCCAGGTGAAAGAGGTCGCCTGACCCGGCGACCCGCTGACCCGCTGACCCGGCTGACCGCTGACCCGTTCGCAACTCCGGAGCTTCCTGCCCACATCGGCCCGATGCTCCGGAGTTGCGCTCGTCGGGCCGGCGTGTCGCCCGAGAACTCCGGAGTTGCCGACACCCGCGGTCACGCGACGACGATGACTCCCAGCGCCTCGACGATCGTGACCGCCTGGCGCTCGTCGATCATCGCGCCGGTCAGGACGACCGTCTGCGGGTCGATCCCGGCCAGGTCGCTGCCCTGCAGATTCGCCTTGCTGAAATCGGCGCCCTGGAACCACGACGCCGAGAGGTCGCAGCCCACGATCGTCGCGCCCTGGCACCGCGCGTAGGTCAGGTCGGCTTCGCGCAGCCGTACCCCGTCGAAGTCCGCTCCGCCCAGGTCGGCGCCCGGCAGCCCGACGAACGACCAGTTGCCGCCCTTGACCGTGAGCAGCCCGAACGAGCAGCCGTCGAACATGCTGCCGGTGAGCTTGCATCGCTCGAAGGTCGCGTCGAAGAAGTTGCAGCGGGTGAAGGTGCAGTTCACGAACGCGCTGTCGGTGTGGACGCTCACATTGAACTTCACGTTGCGGAAGGTGCACTCCGTGAACACGGCCGCCCGGCTGGAGAGCTCGGTCATGTCGACGTCGATGAACTCGACCTTCGTGTACTCCGCTGCGTCGAGGTCGCGACCGTACCAGTCTTCGCCGCGGATCGTCGTCTCCGTCGCGGGCGCCTGGGCGCCGTGTCGTCTATCGGCCATGGACCCATCCAAGCACCGCCCGCCGACGACCGGGACCGCAGCCGGGACAGAGCCCCGGCACCCGGTTGCGTCAGTCCTGGTTGCGTCAGTCCTGGTTGCGTCAGCCCTGGTTGCGTCAGTCCTGGTTGCTGAACGCCGCGTCGAACGACGCGGTCGGCAGCTTCCACAGCAGCGACCGGATGTACCCGATCGCCTCCTTGGCGCCGTGCAGCCGGTCCATCCCCGCATCCTCCCACTCGATGGAGATCGGTCCGTCGTAGCCGATGGACGTGAGGGCGCGGAAGGAGTCCTCCCACGGCACGTCGCCGTGTCCGGTGGAGACGAAGTCCCAGCCGCGACGCGGGTCGCCCCACGGCAGGTGCGATCCGAGCACGCCCGCCCGGCCGTTCTTCGGACGCAGCCGCGTGTCCTTGCAGTCCACGTGGTAGATGCGGTCTTTGAAGTCGACGATGAACCCGACCGGGTCGATGTCCTGCCACATCATGTGGCTCGGGTCCCAGTTGAAGCCGAACGCCTCGCGGTGGTCGATGGCCTCCAGCGACCGGATGCTCGACCAGTAGTCGTAGGCGATCTCCGACGGGTGCACTTCGTGGGCGAATCGCACGCCCTCGCCGTCGAACACATCGAGGATGGGGTTCCAGCGGTCGGCGAAGTCCTGGTAGCCGGCATCGATCACATCGGCGGGAACCGGCGGGAACTGCGCCACGTACGGCCAGATCTTCGACCCGGTGAAGCCGACGACGGTGTCGACGCCGAGACGCCGGGCGACCTTGGCTGTGAGCTTCAGCTCCTCGGCCGCACGTTGCCGCACGCCTTCCGGCTCCCCGTCGCCCCACACCTTCGAGCCGACGATCGCCTGGTGACGGAAGTCGATCGGATCGTCGCAGACCGCCTGGCCTTTGAGGTGGTTGGAGATCGCCCACACCTTGAGGCCGTACTTGTTCAGGATGTCGAGCCGGCCTTGAAGGTAGGCGTCGTCTTCGGCGGCCCGCCACACGTCGAGGTGCTCCCCCGAGCAGGCGATCTCGAGACCGTCGTAGCCCCATTCGCTCGCATGCCGAGCGACCTCTTCGAGCGTCAGGTCGGCCCACTGCCCCGTGAAGAGCGTGACCGGATGCGTGCTGGCGAGCTCTGCGCCCGAGCCGTTCGCGGTGTCAGTCATCGTGTGTTCCCATCTCGATCCAGGTGCCCGCCTCCGCGGAGTCGAGCACGGCTTCCGTCACCCGGACGGCCCGCAGACCGTCGGCGAACCGAGGCAGCCCCTCGGGCTCCGCCCCGCCGACCGCCGCGTAGGTGTCGGCGACGAACGCGTTGAACGCGTCTTGATATCCCTGGGGATGCCCGGACGGAACGACGCACAGCCGGGCGGCGTCCGCGTCGAGCTGGTCGGCGTCGCGCGGGATCAGCAGGCTGCCCTTGCGCTTGCCGACCCAGAGGGTCTCGGGCTGCTCCTGATCGAAGACGACGCTCTCGGCGCTGCCCGCGATCTCCAGCAGGAGCCGGTTCTTGCGCCCGGGCGCGACCTGCGAGACCAGCAGTGTGCCGAGCGCGCCGGAGCGCGTCTCGATGACGACGGCCACGGCATCCTCGGTGCTGATGCCGCTGTGGGACGCCCGCTCGGTGAACACCGTCTTCTTCGTGGCGGCGACCCGGGAGACCCTGTCGCCGCTGACGAACTCGACCAGGTCGACGAGGTGCGATCCGATGTCGGCGAACGCCCGCGAGCGACCGCCCAGGGCGGAGTCGACGCGCCAGTTGTCGTCGTCGACGCCGAGCAGCCAGTCTTGCAAGTAGGAGGCGTTGACGGTGAGCACGTGTCCGGCCTCGCCCGAACGGAACCGGGCGCGAGCCTCTCTCACCATCGGGTGGAAGCGGTACGCGAACGGCACCGTGGCGGTGAGCGTGCCGACCGCCGCGACGAGCGCTTCGCCGTCGGCGACTGTGGTCGTCAGCGGCTTCTCGCACACCACGTGCTTGCCGGCCGCGAGGACCGCAGCGGCCTGCTCGGCGTGCTGAGCGTTCGGGGTGCACACGTGCACGACATCCACGCTGTCGTCGGCCAGCAGCTCGTCGAGCGAGCCGTACGCCTTCTCGAACCCGAGGGCGTCGGCGACGCGCGCCGACTTCTCGGGTGTGGAGGAGACCACGCCGGCCAGCTCCGCACGTGCGGAACGGGCCGCGCGCGAGTGCACTTCGGCCATGAAGCCGCCGCCGACGATCGCGGCTCTCACGCGGCCGCCGTTCTCTGCGCTCATCGTCACGCCCCGATGGTCGCGGCCCGCGGATCCCAGTCCTCGGGGAGGGCCGGCGCGACCGTGACGGTGCTCTCCACCTCGACGGGCTGACCCGACAGTCCGGCCTCGATGGTCGACACCATGATGTCGACCACGTGGTAGGCCTGCTCGCCGGAGGCGCGTTCCGCCACACCGGCCCGGATGGCGCGGGCCAGCTCGACGACACCCGTTCCGCGACTGGTCGTGGAGCCGGTGGCCGCGATGGTCTGGATGCCGTCGGAGCCGTGCAGGAGGAGCTCGCCCTGGAAGGTGTTCGGGTCGGGCACGACGAGAGTCGCGTCGGAGCCGGTCACTTCGAACTGCGTGCGGCCGAGCTTCGAGTCGAAGCTGAAGACGCTCTGCGCGGTCTGCCCGTTCTCGAACTGGTAGAGGGCGCTCACGTGGGTCGGCACCGTGACGGCGAACTCTTCGCCGGCGCGCGGACCCGACCCGATCACGCGGGACTCCCTGGCCTTCGAAGCGACCGCACTCACGCGGGCGACCGGTCCGAACAGCTGCACCAGCGCGGTGAGGTAGTACGGTCCGATGTCAAACAGCGGACCCGCTCCTTCCTGGAACAGGAAGTCGGGGTTGGGGTGCCACGACTCGGGGCCGGGCGACTGCATCAGGGTCAGGGCGGTCAGCGGCGCACCGATCGTTCCCTGCTCCACGAGACGGCGAGCCGACTGGATGCCCGCGCCGAGGAACGTGTCGGGCGCCGTGGCGACGCGCAGCCCCTTCTCGTGGGCGACGTCGAGCAGCTTGCGGCCGCTGGCGCGGTCGAGCGAGAACGGCTTCTCGCTCCACACGTTCTTGCCGGCGGCGAGCACCTGGAGCGCGACCTCGACGTGCACCTTGGGAAGGGTGAGGTTCACCACGATCTCGATCTCGTCGTCGGCGAGGAGCTCGTCGACCGTTCCGTAGCCGGGCACTCCGAACGCCTCGGCCTGAGCCTTGGCGCGGTCGAGGTCGATGTCGGCCACGAACCGCACGTCGAGGTCGGGGAAGGACGTGAGGTTGGACAGGTACTCCTTGCTGATGACGCCGGCGCCGATCACACCGACGCCGACGCGTCCCGTTCCGCCGCTCATGCGAGACCCTTGGAGGTGAGGAAGGCGAGGCTGTCGGCGACGGCCTGGAACCGGTCGCCGCGCGAGTCGTCGAGCTCGATGACGCGCAGCGCGTTCGGCGCCGCCGCGATGATCTCCTCGACCGGCAGCGAACCCTGGCCGACGGCGACCTGGTCTTTCGTCTCGGCGGTGGCGGGGCCGTCTTTGATGTGCAGGGCGACGACGCGGTCGCCGAGCTTCGTGACGAGCGCGGCCGGGTCCTGACCGCCGACGGCGACCCAGTAGGTGTCGACCTCGAGAACGACCTCGGGGGCGAGCTTGCCCGCGAAGTACTCCAGGGCGGTGACGCCGTCGATGGTGCTCTCGATCTCGTGGGCGTGGTTGTGGTAGCCGACACGCACGCCGTAGCGGGCGGCGACCTCGGCGGCGGCGTTCAGCTGCGCCGCGATCTCGCCGACGCTCTCCGCCGTCTGCCAGCGGTCTGGCGCGACGAACGGGTCGATCACGGTGCCGATGCCGAGCTCCTTGGCCGCCTCGAAGACCGGCTCCAGGTCGCCCCCGATGAAGCTCTGGTGGGTGGTCGGCGCCGTGAGGCCGGCCTCGCTGAGACCACGACGGAGGTCGTCGCCGAAGGACAGGAAGGCGAACGGCTCGACCTGGGTGAACCCCAGATCGGCGATGCGCTTGAGCGTGCCTACCGTGTCTTCGGTAAGGAGCTCACGAACGGTGTAGAGCTGCACGGAGGTTTTGGACGTCGACACTGGTTCTCCTCGTCGAGTTTGCATGTGGGATGGCGCACCTGGCGCTCGTCCATTCAACCAGACTTATGTCGGTTGTCAAACAAAAGCTGCCGAAAGACAGTCATACTTTGAAGTGCCGCGCAGCCGTGTGCTTCAATGTCCTCATGACCGAGAGCGCGCACGAGCCGACACTTGTCGCGCCCGAAGCGGCCCCCCTGCTGACGATCCTGCGCGACGGCATCCCGCGCACCCGTTCCCAGCTGGCCGAACTGACCGGCCTCGCGCGCTCCACCATCGCGGTGCGCATCGACAGCCTCACCGCCACCGGGCTCGTCGCACCCGCCGGCGACGACGTCTCCAGCGGAGGACGGCCGCCCGCCCGCATCGCCTTCAACCCGAGTTCGCGGGTCGTCATCGCGGTCGACCTGGGCGCCACCCACGGCGTGGTGGCCGTCGCCGACCTGGCCGGCAACATCCTGCACAGCGAGTCCCGCCGCGTCCTCATCTCCGACGGGCCCGAGGCGGTGCTCGACTGGGTGCTCACCACGGCGGCCGCGCTCTTCGCCGAGTCGGGGCGACCGGATGCCGACCTGATCGGCATTGGGATCGGGGTGCCCGGCCCGGTCGAGCACTCCACGGGAACGCCGGTCAACCCGCCCATCATGCCCGGCTGGGACCGCTTCGACATCCCCGCCTACGTGCACCGCACCTTCGACGTGCCCGTGCTGGTCGACAACGACGTCAACCTTCTGGCCCTCGGCGAGCACGCGACCAGCTGGCCCGACCAGTCCGATCTGCTCTTCGTGAAGGTCGCGACCGGAATCGGCGCCGGCATCATCAACGGCGGGAGACTGCAGCGGGGAGCCCAGGGCTCGGCCGGCGATCTCGGCCACGTACGCGTCCCGTTCGGCGCCGAGACGCCCAGCCATGGCGCTCAGGATGCCGACTTGGAGGCCCTCGCGAGCGGGCCCGCCATCGCCAGGGCGCTCACCGCCGAGGGCATCCCCGCTGCGACGAGCGACGACGTCGTCGCCCTCGCCCGAACCGGCAACCCGGTGGTGCTGCGCGCCATCCGGCAGGCGGGCCGCGATCTCGGCGAGGTGGTCGCAACCTGCGTCAACCTGCTCAACCCGTCGGTCGTCGTGGTGGGCGGCAGCCTGTCACGCGTGGGCGAGCAGCTCCTGGCCGGCGTGCGCGAAGTGGTCTACCAGCGCTCCACGCCGCTCGCCACGCAATACCTCACCATCACCCACTCGCGGGCCGGTGAGACCGGCGGTGTGCTCGGGGCGGCGATCATGGTCATCCAGCACGCCCTCGATCCCGACGCCGACCGGCACTCCCGCGCACCATCCAGATCCCTGGGCCGCTGAGCCCGCCACTTCCCGAACCGGGCGCATCCGACGATAATCGAATCGATTCGACCGGGCGCCCAACACCCACCCACAACACCAGAACCGGAAGGACCGTCGTGAACACCACCGCGACTGACACAGGCAAGACGCTCCGCGCGGGCGTCATCGGGCTCGGCTGGGCCGGACAGCAGCACATGGAGGCGTACTCCACCCTCCCCGGCGTCGAGCTGGTGGCGATCGCCGGGATGGAGGACGGGCCGCGCGCAGCCCTCGGCGAGAAGTACGGTCTCACCCGCCTCTACCGCGATTGGAAGGAGCTCGTGGCCGACGGCGACCTCGACGTGGTCAGCGTCGCCGTCCCGACCTTCCTGCACGCTCCGATCACGGTCGGCGCGCTGGAGGCGGGCATCCACGTGCTCAGCGAGAAGCCGATCGCGCGCACCGCCGCCGAGGCGCAGGCCATGGTCGACGCCGCGCACGCCAGCGGACGCGTCCTCGAAGTGGCGTTCAACCACCGACGCCGAGGCGACATCGAGGCTCTGAAGGCCGCCATCGACGAGGGCCGGATCGGCCGCCCGTACCACGGGCGTGCCACCTGGCTGCGCCGTGCGGGCATCCCGGCGCTCGGCAGCTGGTTCACGAACCGCGAGATGGCAGGCGGGGGCCCGCTCATCGACATCGGCGTGCACGTCCTCGACTACGCGCTGTTCCTGTTCGGCGAGCCGCGCGTCACCGCCGTGTCCGCCGTCACCCACTCCGAGCTCGGCAGCCGCGGACGCGGCGGGGCGGTCGCCAACAAGCAGGATGTCGGCTCAGCGTACGAGGTCGAAGACCTCGCGAGTCTGCTGCTGCGCCTGGAGGGCGGCGGCTCGCTCGTGCTCGAGACCAGCTGGGCCGCCTACCGCCCCGCCGGCGACGAGTTCGGCATCACGATCTACGGCACCGAAGGCGGCGCCGACCTGCGCGTCGTCGACTACGCGCCGGCGGGCGAGCTGACGATCTTCACGGGCGACGGCGAAGCGACGGCCGACATCAGCGTCGAGGCCGACCCCGGACGTGGTCACACCGCGGTCGTCGAGACATTCCTCGAGCATGTCGCCGACCCGGCGAACTGGACGCGCTACGACGGCTCCCTCGCACTCGACCGCGCCCGCATCATCGACGCGGCCTACGAGTCGGCCGCGCGTGGGGCAGAGGTCGTCCTCGAGCCCGGCGCGCCCGCGGCAGCCGCTTCTGCCGCGTCCGCCGCCGCCCAGCCGGCGCCGGAGGGCGCCGACAGCACCGCCGCCGCGGCGACCATCGCCGCCGCTTCGAAGGGAGTCTGAACCATGTCCGCACTGCGCGTCACCGTCTGGAACGAAGGGGTCCATGAGACGACCCAGCCGAACATCGCCGCGGTCTACCCGAACGGGATCCACGGCGCGATCGCCGAGGGCCTCACCGAGTTGCTCGGCCCGGATGCGAGCATCCGGACCGCCACGCTCGCCGACCCCGAGCACGGCCTCAGCGAGGAGGTGCTCGCCGAGACCGATGTGCTGCTCTGGTGGGGGCACATCGCCCACGACCAGGTCTCCGACGAGGTCGTCGAACGCGTGCGGGCGCACGTCCTCGCCGGCATGGGGCTCATCGTCCTGCACTCGGGGCACTTCTCCAAGATCTTCATCCGGATGCTCGGGACCACCTGCTCACTCGCCTGGCGCAACCCGGAAGGCGGCGAGCGCGAGCTGGTCTGGAACGTCAACCCGACGCATCCGATCGCCGAGGGCGTCGAGCAGCCGATCGTGATCGAGGCGCAGGAGATGTACGGCGAGTTCTTCGACATCCCGACCCCCGACGACCTGGTGTTCATCAGTTCGTTCACCGGCGGCGAGGTGTTCCGGTCGGGCGTGACGTTCACGCGCGGTCGCGGCAAGATCTTCTACTTCAGCCCGGGCGACCAGGAGTATCCCGTGTACTTCCACCCCCAGGTGCGACGCGTGCTCGCCAACGGGGTGCGCTGGGCCGCTCCGGTGCCCGGGCCGCGCACGGCGCCCGAGGTGTCGAACCCCGCAGCGGGGACGTGGCCGCGGTAGCGGAAGAGTCGGGTCGAGGCGCGCGGTCCATGCGGGGGGTGACCACGCGCCTCTCCTGAGGTTTTAACACCTCAGGTTTTAACACCTTATATTTTTTACGTCGAATGGTCAAGTCCCGTTGTGATCGTACCGCGGCGCCGCCGGGTGCGGCAGACTGAGATCATGACCAGCGCCTTCACGAGCCTCCCCGAACCCCGGTACCCCGACCCCTCCGACGCCCCGGCGCTGCGATGGGGCGTGATCGCCCCCGGCGGGATCGCGGCCGACTTCACCGATGCTCTCCACAAGCACACCCGTCAGCGGGTCGTCGCCGCCGGCTCCCGCACCGCCGAGCGCGCCGCCGCCTTCGCCGCAGCTCACGGGGTCGACCGGTCGTACGGCTCGTACGAGCAACTCGTCTCCGACGCAGACGTGGACGTCGTCTACGTCGCCTCACCCCACACGCAGCACACCGAGCACGCGCTGCTGGCCATCGCCGCGGGCAAACACGTCCTGATCGAGAAGCCGATGGCGGTCACCGCCGCCGATGCGCAGCTCATCGCCGACGCGGCGCGGGCGGCAGGCGTCTTCGCCATGGAGGCGATGTGGACCCGCTACCTCCCGCAGACCGACATCGTGCGGCAGCTGCTCGACGACGGCGCCTTCGGCGACGTGCGCGTCGTGACGGCCGACTTCGGTGGCTCGGCCCGCTTCGACCCCGCCAGCCGACTGTTCGACCCGGCGCTGGCCGGAGGCGCCCTGCTGGACCTCGGCGTATACGTCGTGTCGTGGGCGTCCTTCGCCCTCGGCTCCCCCGCGAGCGTGATCGCCACGGGCTCGCTCGCCCCCACCGGCGTCGACGAGCAGGTGGCACTCATCCTGTCGTCCGCCACCGGCGCGCAAGCACTGCTCAGCACGGGACTGCGCGCGGGCACGCCGTCCCTCGCCACCATCAGCGGGTCCACGGGACGCGTCGAGACCGACAGCCCGTTCTGGTCGGCGAGCGGTGTGCGGTTCTACGACGGAGACGGCCGCCTGGCCGCGCACTGGGTCGACCCGTACGGACGCCCCCACCGCGAGGGGATGTCGTACGAGGCGGCCGCTCTCGCCCGCTACGTGACCGAGGGCCTCACCGACTCACCTCTGCAGCCGCTCGACGAGGCGATCGCCACCCTCGCCACCCTCGACGAGGCGCGCCGCCAGGTCGGGGTCGCCGACCTGGGCGTGGGGTCGAGCGAAGGTCGGTGACACGGGGCACAATGGAGTAATGCTCGACCCAGCGCT
Organism: Leifsonia sp. NPDC058248; assembly: GCF_042881905.1. Classification (NCBI taxonomy): domain Bacteria; kingdom Bacillati; phylum Actinomycetota; class Actinomycetes; order Micrococcales; family Microbacteriaceae; genus Leifsonia; species Leifsonia sp. NPDC058248. The sequence continues at coordinate 26,683 of NZ_JBHVXB010000003.1, read as the reverse complement.
GACCCGCCCACTCCCCCTGGCGGAGCTGGCTCCGGAGCTCGGCGCCTCGCAGTTCGGCGCCTCGCGTCCACTCCGCGCCGACCCGGCTCAGGAGGGTCCGCACCTGGTGCGCCTGGTCGCCCGGTCCAGCGACCGCGTCGCCTGGCTACGTGCGCGCAGCCGCGGCATCACGGCCACCGACGTCGCGAAACTGTCCACACCGCGATCGGTCGAGTCCGCCGCATACGACAAGCTCCACGGCAGCGGGTTCGGCGGCAACGTGTTCACGCAGCATGGCCGCACCCGCGAGCCCGAGATCGCGTCGTGGGTGGCGGCGACCCACGGCATCCACCCGAGCGACGCCCTCTACCACGCGGAGGCCGACCGCCGGCACCTGGCGACGCCCGACGGGCTGTCGGTGCGGGCGACCGGCGTGATCGAGCTGGCCGAGATCAAGACCACGAACAAGGCGCTTCGCAGCGTCCCCCGCAACTACCTCCGGCAGATCTGGTGGCAGCAGTACGTGCTCGGGGCCGAGCGCACCCTCTTCGTCTGGGAGCAGCACGTGAACTTCGTGCCCGTGTACGAGGAGCCGGAATGCCTCTGGGTCGACCGCGACGACGCGGAGATCGCGAAGCTCGTCGCCCTCGCCGGAGACCTCATCGCGGTGCTGCAGCGCCGTAGCCGCGCCGCCGCTGCCGCCGCCTCCTGACCGCTCCGGATGCGCGGCTCAGCGGGCAGGCGTGCGCGTGAGTGAGAGACCGTAAGCCGCCAGCCACGCGATCGCCACCGTCGTGCCGACGAGCTCGAGCCACGACCCCACATCCGTCGCCACGTGCACGATCGCGAGCAGACCGCCGACGATCGTGATCGCCGCCACCGCCACACTGCTGATCATGGAGAAGCGCGCCACCCGCGGCACAGTCGTCGCGAACGCCACCTGCAGCATCGCGTAGCAGGCCGCCCCGAAGCCCAGGACGGCGCTCAGCGTGTGCACCAGGTCCTGGACGGTCGAGCGCGGGTCGACGAGCGGCACGGGACAGTATGCGGTGCAGGTGATCTGCGAGGCGGCCACGAAGCACAGCCCGGCGAACCCGAGCGTCAACGCGGGCGTCCAGCGGTTGAGCACCGGGGCCGACGACCGGATGTGCCCAGAAGCCAGAGCGATGGCGAACCCGCCCAGCGCGATGCAGAGCAGGGCGATCGTGAACGGTGCAGCTGTCGGCGCGCCCTTCGCGCCGAGCTCGCTGACGTACACCGGATACGGCACCGTGAGCCTGGCCGCCCAGATGATCGTGAGACCGCCGAGCACCGCGGCAGTGCCGATCCCGAGCAGAACGGGCACGGCACGCTGCCAACCGCCGACGAGCAGTGGAGCCGCGAACGGCTGCCGCACGATCCGCAGCAGGCGCGGCGCACGGGGGCCGGACAGTCGGGTCACCTGCGCTCCTCACGTTCGGGTCGGTCGGGGTGGGGTGGGTCGCCGCGATGGCCGTGGCGCCGACAAGCATCCTAACCAGCCCAGCCCGAGAACGGCCTGGGGGTATCCGAAACGGATTGTTCACAAGCGGTGACGCCCCCGAAACACCGGCGAATCATTGGCGGGATTGACTGGTTCCACCAGGCCGGCACGGCCCGAACCGCTGCCACGACCGCGCGACCGACGAGGGGACGACGAATGCAGAAGACGATGCGGGCCGCACTTCTTCACGAGCAGGGGGACGCCGATCAGCTCGTCGTCGGCGAGACCGAGGTGCCCGACCGGGTCAACGCGGAGTTCCTGATCAAGGTCGTCGCCGCCGGAGTGAACCCCGTCGACGCGAAGACCCGGGCCGGCCGCGGAGTGTTCGGCGCGATCCACCGCTTCCCCGCCGTGCTGGGCCACGACTTCAGCGGAGTGGTCGTGCAGTCGCCGTTCCACGCGCATCCGATCAAGCCGGGCGACGAGGTCTTCGGCATGGTCATGGTGCCCCGCTTCAGCGGAAGCTACGCCGAGTACGTGTCGGTCCCGAGCCTGAGCGTCGTGCGCAAGCCGAGCACGCTGTCGCACATCGAGGCGGCCGGGGCCCCGCTGGCGGCGCTCACCGCGTGGGGCATCGTGGTCGAAGTGGCGAAGGCGCACGAGGGGCAGCGGATGCTCATCCACGCCGGCAGCGGAGGCGTCGGCCATTTCGCCGTGCAGTTCGCCTCCTACTTCGGCGCCCACGTGATCGCCACCGCCTCCGGAGCGAACGTCTCGTGGTTGCGTTCCCTCGGCGCGGCCGAGGTCGTCGACTACACCACCACGCGATTCGAAGATGTCGTCGGCGATGTCGATGTGGTGATCGACCTCGTCGGCAACGTGCACGACGACACCGGCTCGAGGTCGCTCACGGTTCTGCGCCGCGGCGGTCTCATCGTGAACGCCCCGACCGGCAGCTGGCCCGGCTTCCAGGAGGAGGCCGCTCAGGCGGGTGTCCGCGGCACCGACTTCAAAGTCGCCCCGGACGGCAACACGCTGGCCGTGATCGCCCGGCTCCTCGAGTCCGGCAACGTCCGCGTGCACGTCGACCAGATCTTCGCCCTGGAGCAGGTCGCGGCGGCGCACCGCGCCATGGAGAGCGGGCACTCCCGCGGCAAGATCGTGCTCAAGGTCGCGGAGGGCTGAGCAGCACCGGCGCCCCGCATCGGGTGCCTGACGTCACGCATCCTGCGCTCCGCATCCGGTGCCGACGTCAGGGAAGCGCGCGCTCCATCACCCAGTCGTCCTCGAGACGGTCGCCCACGAGGAACCGCTTGGAGCCGACGCGCTCGAAGCCGTGCTTTCCGTAGAAGCGCTGCGCTCGCGCGTTCTCCTCGTTGACTCCGAGCCACATCCCGGCCGAACCGCGCGCGATCGCCGCGTCGAGGCTGGCCGCCATCAGGCCGCCCGCGACCCCCGCGCCGTGGAGACCGGGGAGCACGTAGCACTTGCTCAACTCGCTCGTGGGGTGGATGCGGATGGCCGCCCGCACGTCGTCGTCGGCCGGCTCCCCGAAGTTGACCATCGTGTAGCCGAGCGCGTCGCCGTCGCCGTCTTCGGCGATCAGCACGACGCGGTCGTCGTCGGCCAGGTATTCGCCGAAGCGCTCCACCGACAGCACCTCGGCGATGAACCGGTCTTTGGCCTCCTCGGTGGTGTGCGGCGGACAGGCCAGGGCGAAGGTCGCGGCTGCGACGGCGGCGAGCGGCTGGGCGTCCCCGGCGTCGGCCGGGCGGATCCGAACGGTCATCGCTCCACTGTACCGAGCGGGCGCCGGGCGCAGAACGGCCGGCCGCCCCGCGCGGGACGGCCGGCCGTTCGACAGTGCCCGGCTAGTGCCGGCCCGCCGCCACGAGCGACAGGAGGGTGAACGAGACTCCTCCGAGGCCGGTCACGGCGTCATACCCCTTCGCCGTCTTGAGCGAGGTGTCCTGGTCGAACGAGACGAGATAGCTGTTGCCGCTCGTCTTGCTCGTGTAGGCCACCGCCTGGGTCGGGTTCTGCGGGAGCACGTCGCGGAAACTGGCCGGGACGGCCTTCTGCACGCCGTACAGGGTCGGGTTCGCGAATCCGATCGAGGTGTGCGTCGCCTGCTGCACGATCGCGATCTGGGCCGCGACGATCGGCGAGGCGAGCGACGTGCCGCCGTACGTCTCGTTCACGAAGGCGCCCGTCTCGAGGGTGTCGTCGTCGATGATCGGACGGATGCCGATCTGGAACCCGGTGTACGGGTCGGCCAGGGCGGCGACGTCAGGCGACACGCGGAACCCGTTCGACAGCGAGGCCGGGACCGCGCCCTTCTGGTAGTCCGGCTCCGAGAAGACGGCACTCGTGCCACCGCCGGCGCCGCCGACGAAACGGGTGCCGGGCAGCGGCTCCAGGTACGAGAGGTTGCCGGAGGCGTCCTTCGCGATCTGGTCGACCTTGTTGCCCCAGCCGGTCTCGAACGACATCTTGCCGTTCTTGTCGATGCCCATGCTGGTACCGCCGACCGAGGTGACCCACGGCGAGGACGCCGGGAAGTCCGGCGACGGGACACCGAGGCGCGCGGCCTCGTCACCGTTGTCGCCGCTCGAGAAGTAGAGCCCGATGCCTTCGCCGGCTGCCTGGAGCTGCAGGTTGACCTCACCCTGGATGACGTCGGCCGGGACCGCTTCACCCACGTTGCCGTAGCTGTTGCTCACGATGTTCGCCAGCTTGTTGTCGAGGATCTTCGACATGGCCACATCCAGACCGCCGCCGCAGTTGAAACCGCCGACGTACAGGATGCGCGCCCCGGGTGCGATGCCGTGCACCGACTCGACGTCGAGGGTCTGCTCGCCCTGCCATCCGCTGGGGAACTGGCACGCCGCCTGGTCCACGAACTCACTCGGCTTCGGGACCAGCTGCTGGTAGCTGGAGTTGGTCAGGCCGGGCTCGCCGTTCGCAGCCGAGTAGGTGTTGGCGTCTTTGAGGATGCTCGGCGAGGCGTAGGCGTCGATGATCGCCACCGTTTGTCCGCTGCCGTTCAGTCCCTTCTTGCTCAGGTCGCTGAGGCCGTACGCCGAGCGCAGCTGCGCGGGCGTGTACCCGCAGTTGTAGGTGCTGTACTGCGTCTGGCCGTTGTAGCTGGGCGGAACGGTCACGACGTGCTCGCCGATGTAGTGCGAGCAGGGGGTGTCGACCACCGGTGCCGCCGCCGCGAGCTTGCGGCTCAGCTGGGGCGTTCCGGATGCACCGAGGTCACCTTGCTGGATGGAGTCGGGCTGGGTGAGCATCCGGGACTGCTCGATGCTGACGCCGGACACCTTGGAGCCGACCGCGGTGGGCAGCGACGGCGCCGACGAGGGTGCGACGAGCTGGCGACCCGCGTAGTCGTACGAGTGGAGCGACGTGCCGAAGACCGAGCCGAGCTGCTCGGCGGTTCCGCGGAACACGACGTACTGGCGGCTGTCGGGCACGGCGCTGATGGTGAGACCGGCCGTCGTGAGGAACCGGACGACAGCGTCCGAGTCGGCCTTGGTCGGTGCGAAGCTCTTGATCCACTGGTTCGGGCTCATCGCCTTGCGGTAGCCGTGGTTCGTCGGTGTCGACACGGCCTTCGCGAGGGCCTCGGCGCCGGCGGCGTTGCGCAGCGGGAGGTAGATCTCACCCTCGAAGGTCTCGTCCGACGGGGCGGCTCCGGCATCGTTGGCGGAGGACGCCCACGTGGGCACCGAGTCGGTGTATGTGACGCGATCGGCCGCGTTGGCTGCTCCGACACCTGTCATCGACAAAGCCACCACGGCAGCGGTGGTGGCTAAGATTCCTGCGGCCCTCTTGTGGAGGGCACGGTCGGTGATGCGAGTTCTCATGAATGTCATCCTTACTCGACTGTGAGTGGCGAGCGGCGCGCGCCAATCGCGACAGTAGACCCGGTCCTTCTACCACCACAAGAGGGGGTAGACGGTTCTGTCGCACTATTTGACGTCAGTGAACTATCCTCACTTGTTCTGGGCGCGAAAAAGCCCGCCCCCACCGGAGTGGGAGCGGGCTCTGTCGAACTCGCGAGACTAGATGGCGTTGACGTCCAGCGGGATGCCCGGGCCGAACGTGGTCGACACGGCGCCCTTCTGGATGTAGCGGCCCTTCGAGGCGGACGGCTTGAGACGAACGACCTCTTCGAGAGCGGTCCGGATGTTGTCCTCGAGCTGCTCGGTGGTGAAACCGGCCTTGCCCACGACGAAGTGCACGTTGGAGTGCTTGTCGACGCGGAACTCGATCTTTCCGCCCTTGATGTCGGACACGGCCTTGGCGACGTCCGGCGTCACGGTGCCGGTCTTCGGGTTGGGCATGAGGCCACGCGGGCCGAGCACCTTGCCGAGACGGCCGACCTGGCCCATGAGCTCCGGGGTGGAGACGGCCGCGTCGAACGCGGTGTATCCGCCGGAGACCTTCTCGATGAGCTCGGCGCCGCCGACCTCGTCAGCGCCGGCAGCGATGGCCGCCTCGGCGGCCGGACCGGTCGCGAACACGATGACACGCGCGGTCTTGCCGGTACCGTGAGGAAGGATGACGGTACCGCGGACCATCTGGTCCGCCTTGCGCGGGTCGACGCCGAGCTTCAGCGCGACCTCGACGGTCGAGTCGAACTTGGCGGAGCCGGTCTGCTTGGCGAGGGCGACAGCCTCGTCGGGGGTGTAGAACTTTCCGGCCTCGATCTTCTCGGCCGCGGCCCGGTAGGCCTTTGATTTCTGTGCCATTTGTTTCTCCTATCGAGAATGTGGTGCGAGCCTGGCCGGCTCTGCCACGAATGCCTGTTCGGCTACGTGCGGGGGTGGTCGGACTGCTTAGGCCTCGACCGTGATGCCCATGGAGCGGGCGGTGCCGGCGATGATCTTCGACGCGGCGTCGAGGTCGTTCGCGTTGAGGTCGACCATCTTCTGCTCGGCGATCTCGCGAACCTGTGCCTGGGTCAGCTTGCCGACCTTGGTGGTGTGGGGGACGCCGGAGCCCTTGGGGACGCCTGCGGCCTTCTTGATGAGCTCGGCGGCCGGCGGGGTCTTGAGGATGAACGTGAACGAACGGTCCTCGTAGACGGTGATCTCCACCGGGATGACGTTGCCGCGCTGCGCTTCGGTAGCCGCGTTGTACGCCTTGCAGAACTCCATGATGTTGACGCCGTGCTGACCGAGCGCCGGGCCGATGGGCGGGGCGGGGTTGGCGGCGCCGGCCTTGATCTGAAGCTTGATCAGACCTGTGACCTTTTTCTTCGGTGCCATGTTTCTTCCTTCTTTGTGTATTCGAACGTTCGGGATGCAACCCGAACGGCTCTCCCGGTGTCTCGGCCTTTCCGAGACCCGGTGTTCTGGAAAATCTGGGGGTGGTGGGGCTCTAGAGCTTGGTGACCTGGTCGAAGCTGAGCTCGACCGGGGTCTCACGCTCGAAGAGGGAGACGAGCACGGTGAGCTTGCCGCTCTCCGGCTTGATCTCGCTGATCGAACCCGGCAGGCCCGCGAACGAGCCTTCCTTGATGGTGATCGTCTCGCCGATCTCGAAGTCGACCTCGGCCGGAATGACGCGAGCCGTGGTCTTCGAGCCCTTGGCGGCGCCGCCCTTGGCGGGAGCCTCCTGGATCTGCACGAGGCTCTTGAGCATCGAGAAGGCCTCTTCGAATCGAAGCGGAGTGGGGTTGTGCGCGTTGCCGACGAAGCCGGTCACGCCGGGGGTGTGACGCACGACCGACCAGCTGTCCTCGTTGAGGTCCATGCGCACGAGCACATAGCCCGGGATGCGCACGCGGTTGACCATCTTGCGCTGGCCGTTCTTGATCTCGACGACATCCTCCATCGGGACCTGAACCTCGAAGATGAAGTCTTCCATCGACATCGAGACCATGCGGTTCTCGATGTTCGACTTCACCCGGCGCTCGAATCCGGCGTAGGAGTGGATGACGTACCACTTGCCGATCTTGCTGCGGAGCTCGGCGCGGAACTCCTCGTAGGGGTCGGTGGCCGTCTCGTCTTCGTCTTCGACGGCTTCGATGGCCGCCTCGGCCTCGTTGTCGTCGTCGACCTCGAGGGCCTCGTCGACGGCGCGGTCGGCCTCGGGGTCGACGGCCTCGGCCATCGCGTCGAGCACGGCGTCGAGATCGATCTCGGTTCCATCTTCGGCGACGACGTGCAGGGCCTCGTGCTCAGCGGCGTCGACGGAGTCTTCGTCGGCGGCCAGAACGTTACCGGTCTGCGCCTCATCGTCTTCGGAGGACTGCTCGGCTGCGGTCGCCCAGTCCACGTCGTCGCGATTTGTGTCAGACACTGAATTCATTCCATTCCTGTTGTTGGTCGGTGCGCCTTGTTGGTCGGTGCGCCGGTCGTCAGGCCGGATTGCCGAACACCCAGAAGACGGTCAACCCGAAGATCCAGTCGAGCAGGGACACCAGCGCCATCATGATCACCACGAAGACGAGCACGACGCCGGTATAGCTCAGCAGTTCTTTACGGGTCGGTGTGACGACCTTCTTGAGTTCGCCGATGACCTGGCGGATGAACAACGCGATCCGTGCGAAGGGTCCACGCTTTGCCGCGCGCTCTTTCTTCGCGTTGGCGACGACTTCTTCGCTCGGCTCGTCGATAACTTTTCGGGCCACCTCGTTACACCTTTCGTGGGTCGGCACCAGGGTGCCGACTTGCAGGGCGGACAGGACTCGAACCTGCAACCTGCGGTTTTGGAGACCGCTGCTCTACCAATTGAGCCACCGCCCTAGGAAAGTGAGATCGCGATGCTGGATCGCGCACGTTCTCCTCAAGGCTAACCGATCAGACTCCGAGATTGCTCACGGGCCAGGGCAGTCACTCTGCCGGCAGTGAGTCTGCCAGAAAAATGGGCGCAAAAAAGCATGGCAGATTTCAACTACCGCGAACAAGTGTATGGGACGGATGACGGACTGTAAAGTTGACCAACGTGACCGCACAGCAGCGTATCTCCCGCAGAATCGCGTCCATCGCCGAGTCCGCGACCCTCAAGGTCGACGCCAAGGCCAAGGCCCTCAAAGCCCAGGGCCGGCCGGTGATCAGCTATGCCGCGGGCGAGCCCGACTTCGTCACCCCTGACAACATCGTCGAAGCCGCCCTGCAGGCTGTTCGCGATCCGCGCAACTACCGGTACACCCCAGCGGCCGGTCTGCCCGAGCTCCGGGAGGCGGTCGCCGCCAAGACGCTCCGCGACTCCGGTCTTGAGGTCGCCCCCTCGCAGGTCGTGGTGACCAACGGCGGCAAGCAGGCCGTCTACCAGGCCTTCGCCACGCTGCTCGACCCGGGCGACGAGGTTCTGGTGCCCACCCCGTACTGGACCACCTATCCCGAGGTGATCAAGCTCGCCGGCGGTGTCCAGGTGGACGTCTTCGCCGGCGCCGACCAGGACTACGTCGTCACGGTCGACCAGCTCGAGGCGGCCCGCACCGAGCGCACCAAGGTGCTCCTCTTCGTCTCGCCGTCGAACCCGACCGGCGCCGTCTACTCCCCCGCGCAGGTCGAGGAGATCGGCCGCTGGGCCGACGAGCACGGCCTCTGGGTGATCGCCGACGAGATCTACCAGAACCTCACCTACGACGATGTGAAGGCCGTGTCGATCGTGGATGCGGTGCCCTCGCTGACCGACCGCACCATCCTGGTCAACGGCGTGGCCAAGACCTACGCGATGACCGGCTGGCGGGTGGGCTGGATGACCGGCCCGGCCGACGCGATGGCCGCTGCGGCCAACCTGCAGTCCCACCTCTCGTCGAATGTGTCCAACATCTCGCAGCGGGCTGCGCTCGAAGCCCTCACCGGCCCGCAGGAGCCCGAGGAGCAGATGCGCCTGGCGTTCGACCGCCGCCGGCGCACGATCGTCGCCGAGCTGAACGCGATCCCAGGCATCCGGACCCCGACGCCGCTCGGGGCGTTCTACGTGTACCCCGACGTCTCGGGGCTGCTCGGGCGCACATGGGGCGGAGTGACGCCGACGACCTCCCTGGAGCTCGCCGACCTGATGCTCGACCAGGCCGAGGTGGCGACCGTGCCGGGCGAGGCGTTCGGGCCGTCGGGCTACCTGCGGCTCTCGTACGCCCTCGGCGACGACGAGCTGCTCGAGGGCGTGCGGCGCCTGCAGCGCCTGTTCGCGTAGGGCGCTGCGCGGCCTTGCGCTGCGCGCCCCGCGCTGCGCGCCCTTGCGCTGCGCGCCCCGCGCTGCGCGCCCTTGCGCTGCGCGCCCTTGCGCTGCGCGCCCCCGCGCCACCCCTCCCGCGCCCACCTCCCCACCCGCCCGGGCGCTGAGTTGTGGCAAATTGTCGTTATGCGGGCCGTTTCGGGGCTCATAACGACACTTTGGAACCATTCACGGCTGTCGCGGGCCCCGGGCCTGTGGAAAACTCCCGAACCGCGCGCATCCGGGTCAGGCTGGATGCCATGCGAACGTCACACCCACTGCCCCGCGCTCTGCGGCAACCGCTCGCCGTCGGCGACGCGAGAGACCTGGGTCTCACTGCGAGAAGGCTTCGGAGCACCGACCTGCACCGGCCCTTCCACGGCGTCGTCGCGGCACGCCCGCTGACCTTCGCCGAGCGCTGCCGCGCCTACGCGCAGCGACTTCCTCGGGGAGGGTTCTTCAGCGGTCCGACCGCTGCGCTGCTGCACGGGCTGCCCCTCCCGTCGCGCCACGAACGCGAGGATGCACCGTTACATGTGTCGGTGCCCGCTCCCGTGGAGGCACCACGCGGACGAGGCGTCATCGGGCACTCGGTCCGGCTGCAGCTCGGCGACGTCGTGACCCTCGCCGGTCTTCCCACAAGCTCCCCCGCGCGCGCCTGGTGCGAGCTCGCCACGCTCCTCTCGGTCGAGGAACTCGTGGTCGTCGCGGACGCGATCGCTCATCGACGAGCATCCGGTGCCACAGCCGAGCACCTCCGGGCCGCCGTCGGCTCCTACCCCGGGCGACGAGGGAGACGCCGCCTGGCCGAGGCGCTCGAACTCATCGACGAGCGAGCCGAGTCGCCTCAGGAGTCGCGGCTCCGGGTGCGATTGATCCGAGCCGGGATAACCGGCCTGACGGTGAACCTGCGGATCCCCACGACGACGGGTCCGGTTTACCGGGCCGACCTCGCCTTCCCGGAGCACCGCGTGATCCTCGAGTATCAGGGCGACCACCACCGCGAACTGCCCCAATATCGCGCCGACGTGACCAGACTTCTCGATCTCCAGGCGGACGGCTGGACGGTGGCCTACCTGGGACCCGACGACATCCGGGCCGAGGGGCTCACGACCCGGGTGCGCGCCATTCTGGCACTGCACCCCGCCCGGTCGCCGCGGACCCGATCGGGCGAGAGGAGCTCGCGGGCCGCGAGCGCGATCGGGTGAGGGGACGTTGGACGAGGTGAGCGGGATCGGGCTAGAGGAGCTTGCGTTCGAGCGCCCAGGCTGTGAGCTCGTGGCGGGAGGAGAGCTGGAGCTTGCGCAGCACGGCCGAGACGTGGGTCTCGACGGTCTTGATCGAGATGAAGAGGTCCGCGGCGACCTCTTTGTAGGAGAATCCGCGGGCGATCAGGCGCATGACCTCGCGCTCGCGGGCGGAGAGGCGGTCGAGTTCGTCGGTGGTCTCCGCCTGCTCGCCGGCGGCCGCGCCGAAAGCGTCAAGCACGAAGCCGGCCAGGCGGGGCGAGAAGACGGCGTCGCCGCCGGCCACGGCCACCACCGCATCGCTCACCTGGCTGCCCGAGCTGCCCTTCGTCAGGTAGCCGCGCGCGCCGGCCCGGATGACCCCGACGACATCCTCGGCGGCGTCCGACACGCTCAGGGCGAGGAAACGGGTGTCCGGGCACTCCGGCGCCGTGCGGCGCACCACCTCCGCGCCCCCACCACCGGCTCCGCCCGGCAGGTGCACGTCGAGGAGCACGACGCCCGGGCGGGAGGCGAGGATGGCCGCGACGGCACCGTCCACGTCTGCGGCCTCGGCGACCACGGTCAACCGTTCGTCGAGGTCGGCGCGGAGTCCCGACCGGAAGATCGAGTGATCGTCGACGATGACCACGCTGATGGCTCCGGTGGGGTTGGTCGGGGTGCTGGGGGCGCCCGGGGTGCTGGGGGTGTCGGTCATGGTGTCTCGCTCGCGAACTCGATGCTCAGGTGGATCTCGGTGCCGGTGTCGCGCGGGGTGACGGCTGCATGACCGCCGGCCCGCTTCATCCGGCCGATGATCGACTCTCGCACACCGAAGCGGCCCTCGGGGAGGGCGTCGACGTCGAATCCGGGTCCGCGGTCGCGCACGAACACGTCGACGGCCCCCGCACGGCTCTCCACGTACACCGAGATCTCTCCGCCGGCATGGCGTGCCGCGTTCAGCATCGCCTCCCGGGCGGCAGCGGCCAGCTCGGCCGTCCCGCGCTGAACCGGCTCGCCCACGGCGACCACGTCGATGTGCACCGGATGGTCGACCTCGAGTGCCGCCGCGAAGTCGCGCAGGTCGGTGGCCAGGTCGCTCGCCGGCGCTTCGGAGCCCGCGTAGAGCCACTCCCGCAGCTCGCGCTCCTGAGCGCGGGCGATGCGGGCGACCTCGCTGGACGCCCCGGCTCGGTTCTGGATGAGGGCGAGGGTCTGCAGCACCGAATCGTGCAGGTGGGCCGCGATCTCCGCCCGCTGCTCCTCTTTGATACGCGCAGTGCGCTCGGCGATGAGCTCCCGCCAGAGCCGGAGTGCCCACGGCGCCAGCAGCACTGCGGCACCCGCGAACGTGACAGCGACGACGCACAGCCACAGCCATCCGGATTCGACGCGGTTCGAACTCCACGCGAGCGCGGCGGCCATGAACAGCAGGAAAGCTCCGGTCGCGATCCGCAGTGCGGTCGAGGAGGCGGGACCTCGGGCCGAGTCTCCGATGTCGACGAACTGGTCCCAGGCCACAGCACCGACGGCGAGCGCGATCATCAGCGCGACCGCAGACAGGACCGAGAACGGCGACGCGCTCCCGACCACCAGCACGATCGAGCCGACCCCCGCTGCCGCCGCGAGCGCGGCCAGCAGCCAGGAGACAGGGACCCGGCGCTGAACATCCTCGGCAGGGCTGTCGGCCGCGGGCTCTCGCAGCGGTGTGAGCGCCCACAGCCAGAGATAGAGCAGCACCCCCGCGCCGCCCGCAAGCGACAGCGCCACGAACAGCCACCGGACCGCGACCACGGGCCAGCTCAGGTGGTCGGCGACGGCGACGCTCACGCCGCCCAGCACGCAGACCCGCGGGCGCGCGAGCGGAACGCGCTGAGGGCGCGAGGCCCTCGGCGGGTGCTGTGCGGCGGTCCTGGTCACGTGAGCATCCAAGCAGACCGGGACGGTCCCCGACACCCTGACCCCGCAGGAATCAGGGACGGCTCAGGGGGATACCCGATGGAAGCGGGCATCCAGGTGCGCCACGATCGAACCATGTCACAGCACGAATCGACGCCACCACCGCCACCACCGCCACCTCGCTCCGGCGCGGGCACGCCGTCATCGCCCTACGGCGGCCCGCAGTCCGGGTTCGCCGGCCGCGGCACCCGCTTCTTCGACTGGATGCGAAGCCTCGGCATCGTTCGCACCGACGGCTGGCTGGGCGGCGTCTGCGCCGGACTCGCCAACCGTCTCGGGATAGACCCGCTGATCGTTCGCGGGATCGTTGTGGTCGCAGCCATCCTCGGCGCCCCCGTTCTACTGCTGTACGCGGCGGCGTGGGCTCTGCTCCCCGACCGCGAGAACCGCATCCACCTGCAGCGCCTGTTCGACGGGGACTTCGAGCCGGCCATCGTCGGCATCGGCGTGCTGGCCCTGCTGTCGCTGCTCCCCCTGCCGCAAGGCGTGTGGTGGTTCGGCGTCCACCCGTGGGGCGACCCGTCGTGGGGGGATGTCGTCGGCCGCGTGATCTGGACGCTGATCGTCGTCGCGCTCGTCGTCGGCTTGATCGTGCTCGCTGCGCGCAACAACTGGGGCAACCCGGCCTCCGCGGCGGCCGGCTCCCCCAACGCCTCGCCCGGCGCGACCGCCGCCTTCACGGCCGCCGCCTCCTCTGCTCCCTCGGCTTCGGGCGCTCCCACCGGTGCCGCAGCCCCGAGCGGCACCGTGGTCGAGGATGCGGCAGACGACACGGCCGGGGCCGCACCGGACGACGGCGGGCCGGCATCCGGAGCCGCTTCGACCGGCACGGTCCTGGTATCGCCCTCGCCCGAGGCCCCGGTACTCGACACGTCGGCTGAGCCGACCGAGCCGCCCGCGCCGACGCAGGGCGCATCGTCCCAGGACGTCGCCGACTGGCAGGCACGGCAAGCCGCCTGGCGCGCCGAGCACGCCCAGTGGAAGCAACGGCTGAACGCGGACATGCGCGCGGTCAAGGCTCAACGCTCGGCGGAACTGCGTGTGCAGAGCGCGGCGATGCAGGCGGAGGCGACAGCCAGGCGCCGCGCGTATCGCGCCGCCAATCCTCGGGTCGGAGCCGCCATCGGGTGGCTCGCCATCGGCGTCGCGCTCATCGGTGCTGCGCTCACCTCCGCGCTCTGGACACCCCTGACCGGCTTGCCCGGTTACGAGCTCACCGCGGCGTTCGCGGTCGCCACCCTGGTGTTCGGGCTCACCTCCCTGATCGCGGGGCTCTCGAAACGGCGCAGCGGGTTCCTGACGTTCCTCGGGCTTCTGCTGGCCGTCATCACCCTCGCGTCCGCGTTCGTGCCGCGCGACCGCCAGCTCGTGCTCGATGGCGCCTACCTGACGCCGGTCGCGGACACGAACTACGCCCAGCCGTACGGCTCGACCACGATCTACCTCGGCGGCGACGTCGCATCGACTCCGGGGACCCCGATGGTCGTTCTCGACAAGGGGACGGGAACGACGACGGTCGAGCTCCCCGAAGACCTGACCGTGCGTGTCGTCGGCACCCTCCGCGGCGGAAGCATCTTCGTCCTCGGCACCGACGGGAACACGAAGTCCCACCACTGCGCCGCGGACACCGGCGGCGATTGCACCCTCGACGTGACCGTCGGGCCGGGCAGTGCACCGGATGCCGTCGTGCGCGTGCACCAGACCGGCGAGCTGAGTATCCAGCAAGACCAGAACCAGAAGGGCTGACGATGAGCGCAGACGAGAAAGACGACGCGACAGAGCCGATCATCGACCAGACGGCGGCCGAGCCGAGCAACGAGGAGCAGGCCACGACGAAACCGATTCTCGACGAGCCTGCGGCGGCCGAGCCGGCAGCAGAGCCCGCGGCGGCCGAGCCCGCAACGGCCGCAACGGCCGCCACGGCCGCCATGCCCACCGCACCCGCCGCACCAGCCACGCCCGCCGCTGCGTGGCCGAGCGCCTATCGCCCGGATGCGTACGCAGCCGAGCGGGCGCCGCGTCCGAGCATCCGATGGGGTGGTGTGGTGTGGGGGGCGATCCTCGTGGTGTTCGCGGCGACGATGCTGTGGGTGGTCTCGGCGCGCTCGCGGGTGCTCGCCGCAGAGGTGTGGCTGCGCACGCTGTCACCGTCCAGTGCGTGGACGCTCGCGTTGGTCGCGGCCGGGACGATCATCCTGATTCTGGCTCTGCTTGCTGTGGTGCGGAGCGCTCAGCGCAGGCGACGGGCATGATGGGTGGATGACCTCGCATCCGCCGCGGCACGCTCCGACGGACGCGGCCGTCTCGGTCCGTGAGCTGCGCAAGTCGTACGGCGCGTTCGAGGCGCTGCGAGGGGTGACCTTCGACATCGCGTCCGGCGAGACGTTCGCCCTGCTGGGCCCGAACGGCGCGGGCAAGAGCACCACGATCGAGATCCTCGAGGGCTACCGCGACCGCAGCGGGGGCTCCGCGAGTGTGCTGGGGATCGACCCGCATCGCGGCGGCGTCCACTGGAAGGCACGACTCGGCATCGTGCTGCAGTCGGGCGCCGAAGCGGCCGACGTAACGGTGAAGGAGCAGGTCTCGCATTTCGCCCGGCTCTATCCGCGGCCGCACGACGTGGACGAGATCATCGCGGCGGTCGGGCTCACCGACAAGGCCAAGACGCGCATCCGGAACCTGTCGGGCGGCCAGCGCCGACGGCTGGATGTCGCGCTCGGCGTGGTCGGCCGGCCCGAACTGCTGTTCCTCGACGAGCCGACGACGGGGTTCGACCCGGAGGCGCGCCGCGACTTCTGGGAGCTCATCCGGGGCCTCAAGCGCGAAGGCACCACGATCCTGCTGACCACGCACTATCTGGACGAGGCCGCCCAGTTGAGCGACCGGGTGGCGGTGATCGCCCGGGGCGGTCTCGTCGACATGGGCGCGGTCGACTCCATCGGCGACGCGAGTGCCCGCGTGCCGATCGTCCGCTGGCGCGACGAGTCCGGTCAGCCGCACTCGGAGCGGTCGGATGCGCCGGCCGCGCTGGTCGCGCGCCTCACCGAGCAGACCGGCGGCGAGCCGCGTGACCTGGAGGTGATCCGGCCCAGTCTCGAGGACATCTATCTCGGCCTGGTGCGGGAGGCCGAGGCGGACGCGGTCGCCGAGGAGGGCCGCGCATGAGGACGCTCACGCTGGGCCTGGTGCGGACCCGCTACGAGGTGCTGATGTACTTCCGGCAGTCCGACACGATCTTCTTCACGTTCCTGTTCCCCGTGGTCATGCTCGGGATCTTCTCCGTCGCGTTCCAGGGTCTGGGCAATGTGGGCACCGCACCGGACGGGTCCGGCGGCATCACGCAGGCCGCCTACTATCTGCCGGCGATGATCGCCGCGGGCATCCTGCTGAGCGGCGTGCAGAACCTCGCGATCGACATCGCCGGCGAGAAGAGCGACGGAACTCTGAAGCGCCTCGGCGGCACTCCACTCCCGGTGGTCTCCTACTTCATCGGCAAGATGGGGCAGGTCATCGTCACGAGCATTCTGCAGATCGCCCTGCTGCTGGCGGTGGCCCGGTTCGTGTTCGGTGTCGCGCTGCCCACCGAGCCGGATGCGTGGCTGCGGTTCGCGTGGATCTACGCGCTGGGGATCGTGACCTCGGCTGTGCTGGGCATCGCATTGTCGTCCGTCCCGCGCAGCGGCAAGAGCGCGACGGCCGTGATCATCCCGATCGTGCTCGTACTGCAGTTCATCTCGGGCGTATACCTGGCGTTCAACCTCCTGCCGACCTGGCTGCAGAACATCGCGAGCATCTTTCCGCTGAAGTGGATCGCCCAAGGGATGCGGAGCGTGTTCCTTCCCGCGAGCTTCGAGGCCATCGAGCCGAGCGGGAGCTGGCAGTACGGACTGATGGCGCTCGTGCTGTCGCTCTGGCTGGTCGTCGGCATCGTCGCGTGCCGGCTCACGTTCCGCTGGATCCGCAAGGACCGCTGAGGGCGGGTCGCCACGGTCGGCGGCGGAGGCCGGGGGCGCCGAGACGGGACCGCCGTAGCGGACACCGACCCGGGCCGTCCCCTCAGCTGCGAAGCGCGGCCGCGAACGGGAGCACCGCCGAGGCGCCGGCCTGCCGCAGCGTTCGCCCGGCGACCGTGATGCTCCAGCGGCTGTCGACGAGGTCGTCGACGAGGAGTACCGGCTGCCCGGCCGGCACATCGATCGACCCGACACCGAACTTCTCCCAGACCGACGCCAGCCGGAACGCGCTGTTGCCGCCGGGCTCCCCCGTCGGCCCGCCGCCGACGAGTTCGAGCGACCCGAGGAACGGCAGCCGCCCCACCTCTGCGAAGCCGCGCGCGAGCGACTCGACGAACACCGGCCGACGTCGCGACGGCATCGCGACGACCGCGACGGGCCGCTCGGCCCAACTCCAATCGGCCAGCACCCGGATGCACGCGGTCAGCACCGCAGGCGGGCACGCCTGGTCGGGCGCATCGGCCGCCAGCAGTTCGCGGAGCGGCCCTCCCCAGCCGAGGTCGGTGAGGCGGGCGAGCGCACGCCCGGGTGAGAGCAGTTCCTCCGGCGCGATCTTGCCGCGCACCGGCACGCCGAGCCGGTCGGCGCCCGTGGGCCAGAGCTTGCGGGGCTCGAGCTCCACCCCGACCCGGTCGAGTGCGGTGGCGACAGAGGCGGCCACACCCGATGCCACCTCGCTCGGGTACCACGCGCCGGCGCAGCGGTCGCAGCGCCCGCAGGGTTCGGCGGTGGGGTCGTCGAGCGCGCTCTGCAGGAAGGTCATGCGGCACTCGGTGGTGGTCTCGTAGTCGAGCATCGACTGCTGCTCGGCCGTGCGCGCTGCAGCGATGCGGGTGTACCGATCCTCGTCGTAGACCCAGGGCTCGCCGGTGGATACCCAGCCCTTGGGAACCCGGCGGACCGCCCCGTCGACGTCGAGCACTTTGAGCAGCAGCTCCAGCGTGGACGGCTTGAGGTCGACCTGGCTCTCGAGCACGCGGGTGGACTGCGGCTCCGCGCCGAGGGCGGAGAGCACGGCGGCCGCCTTGGGCTGGGACGGCATGGAGGCGGTCGCGAAGTACTCCCAGATCGCGCGGTCTTCTGGGCCGGGGAGCAGCAGCACATCGGCATTCTCAGTGGCCCGCCCGGCACGGCCGACCTGCTGGTAGTAGGCGACCGGAGACGAGGGCGCCCCCAGATGCACGACGAAGCCCAGGTCGGGCTTGTCGAAGCCCATGCCGAGCGCGCTGGTGGCGACGAGGGCCTTGACCTCGTTGCGCTTCAGCCGGCCCTCGAGGTCTTCGCGTTCGGCTGTGTCGGTCTGCCCGGTGTAGGCGTAGGTCTCGTGTCCTGCCTCGCGGAGCAGCCGCGCCGTGTCTTCGGCGGCCGACACCGTGAGGGCGTAGACGATTCCGCTGCCGGGCAGGGCGGCGAGGTTGCTGACCAGCCAGGCGAGGCGGGCGCCGGCATCCGGAAGCGTCAGAACCCCGAGCCGCAGGGACTTGCGCGCGAGAGGCCCGCGGATGGTGAGCACGTCGGCGTGACCCGACCCCGCCCCCATCTGTTCGGCGACGTCGGCCACGACGCGTTCGTTGGCGGTGGCGGTGGTGGCGAGCACGGGGACGCCGTCGGGCATGGTCGCGATGAGGTCGCGCAGCCGCCGGTAGTCGGGACGGAAGTCGTGCCCCCAGTCGGAGATGCAGTGGGCCTCGTCGATCACGAGCAGCCCGCTGCGCTCGATGAGCGACGGAAGGTACTGGTCGCGGAACTCGGGGTTGTTGAGCCGCTCCGGCGAGACGAGGAGCGCATCCACCGAGTCGTCGCGGAGGCGCTGCATCACGTCGTCCCACTCGTGACGGTTGGACGAGTTGAGCGTGACCGCCCGCACGCCCGCCCGTTCGGCTGCGGCCACCTGGTCGCGCATGAGCGCCAGCAGCGGTGAGACGAGAATGGTCGGGCCGGACCCGCGCGCCCGCAGCAGCATCGTCGCCACGAAGTAGACGGCCGATTTGCCCCAGCCGGTGCGCTGCACCACCAGTGCGCGGCGGTGATCGTCGACGAGGGCGGAGATGGCCTCGAACTGCCCGTCGTGGAAGTCGGCGTCATCGCGGCCGACCAGCGCGCGAAGAGTGTCGAGGGCCTGCTCTCTGGTGGTGCTCATGGAGCCATCGTTTCAGAGACCACCGGCAACGCCGTCCGATCGCCCGGCATCTGGGGACAACTCGGAGTGTGGAGAACCGGTGACCACCCGGTCAGCGCACCCGAATGCTCCCGAACGCATCCGAGCGCCTCAGCGCTCACCCGAGCGTCGGAATGGCGCCCGTCCACCCGAGCGGCCGCACGACCATGCCACGGTAGGCGTACGAATCGTCCCAACTGTGGAACACAAGCCAGTCGCGACCGCCGAACGTCACGACGTCCTCGCCCCCGGGTCCGAGATACCTGCCAGCGCCCGAGGCCGTCGAGAGGAACGGGCTTCCGGATGCCGTATACGGGCCGATCAGGGCTGGCGACTCGGCCACCCCCACTGCGTAGGCGTCGGTCGAATAGTCGTTCGCCGAATAGAAGAGGACGTACCGCCGTCCGCGCTTCACCAGATCGGGCGCCTCGACGAGAGCGCCCTGCCACGGCTCACTTTGCTTCAGGAGCCGTTTCGAGGGTCCGGCGAGCGCCAGCCCGTCGGCGCTGAGCGGGGCGAGCTCGATCCACGTGTCGAGTCCGCAGCAGTTCCCGTCGGTCTTCCAGAGCAGGTAGAACCTGCCGTCGTCGTCGCGGAAGGTGCTCGCATCGATGGCGCCGCCCTCCGAGCGCGGGCAGACCAGCGGCTCCGAGCCGACAGGTGCGAACGGGCCGGCGGGCGTTGCGCTGGAGGCGGTTCCGATGCACTGGCGTCCGCTCCGGGCATCCGTCGCCGTCACGTACATGATGTAACGGCCCGCACCCATACGTGCGACCTCGGGGGCCCACGTCCGGCCGGCAACAGCCCAGCCGGGGAGCTCGGGCAGCGCGTCCGTGTCGCCGACCTTCCACGTCTTCAGATCGCGGGAGGTCGCTGCACGCACCGTGAAACCGGGCGTGTTCGTGGCGAAGGCGTAGGCCGTCCCCCCGTCGACGAGAACGCTCGGGTCGGCGAAGTCCTGGTCGATCGCGAAGCCGGGGCCGAGCGCAGAGGACACGGACGAGCCGGCGCTGCCACCGCTGCGGCCCGAGCATCCGATGAGCCCCGCGACGACGACACCGAGGGCGGCTGCGAGAGCGACAGCCCCGGCGAGCCGCCCCCGTCTCATCCCTTGACTCCGGAGCTCGCCACGCTGTCGACGATGTGCCGCTGCGCGATCGAGAACAGGATCAGCACCGGGATCGAAGCGATGACCGCGCCGGCCATGACGATCGCGAAGTGCGTCGAGTAGGCGCCCTGCAGCTGAGCGAGCCCGGGCTGGAGCGTCAGGTTCTCCGGGCTGAGCAGCACGTAGACCGGCCAGAGGAAGTCGTTCCAGTTCGCCAGGAAGCTCAGCACGGCGAGGGTCGCGAGCGCCGGCCGCGCGAGCGGGATGACGATCTGCAGGAAGATCCGCAGGTCGCCGGCGCCGTCGATTCGCGCGGCCTCCTCGATCTCCACGGGGAGACCGATGAAGAACTGTCGTAGGAAGAACACTCCGAACGCACTTGCGGCCCCAGGGATCGAGATGGCCCAGATAGTGTCGAGCCAGCCGAGGTTCTGCACGATCAAGTAGTTCGGGATCAGGAAGATCACCGGCGGTACGAGGAGGGTCGCGATGATCGCGCCGAACACGATCCTCTTGCCCCAGAACTCGAGCCGGGCTAGCGCGTAGGCGGCTCCGGACGCGGTCACCAGGATGATCGCCGTCTGCAGCGTCGCCGCGAGCAGGCTGTTGAGGAACCAGCGGAAGATCGGCTGCTGGCCGCTCGCGAGCGTGACGTACGCATCGATCGACCAGGGGTCGGGGAACACGGAGAACGGGTTGCGGATGGCGTCATCGTCGGTCTTGAACGAGGTGAGCACGATCCAAAGCAAAGGGAGAACGATCAGCAGCGCGACGAGCGAGAGCACGACGTAGAGCAGGATGCGGTTCGCCGTGCGGCGCGGTGCACGACGGCGGGCGGGCTCTCGGCGGGCGGGCTCCTCACCGGGCACGTCGACCCGCGGAGCATCCGGAACCTGAGAGGTGTTGAGAATCGTCATCGGGATGCCCTTTCCGACCGTTCGCGCTGGAGACGGAAGTTGACGATGCTGATGATCGCGAGGAACACGAACAGTACATAGCTCATCGCGGACGCCGCGGCCATGTTGTTCTGCGACAGGCCCTGATCGGAGATGTACATGATCGCCGTGCGGGTCTGATTGCCCGGGCCGCCCTTGGTGAGCAGATACGACTGGCCGAACATGTTGGCTGAGGCGAGGATCGTGACCGTCACCACGAACGTCATCACCTGACGCAGGCCGGGCAGCGTCACGCTGAAGAACTGGCGTATCGCGCCGGCGCCGTCGAGCGCTGCCGCCTCGTAGAGGTCGGTATTGATGCCCTTGAGCCCGGCAAGGATGATCACCGTGTTGAAGCCGAGGGTCCACCACACGGTCACGCCGACGAGCGACACCCAGACCCACGGGACGTTCACGGTCCACGGGATGTCCGACGGCAGGCCGAGCATCCCGAGCACGTGGTTGACGATGCCCGACTGGGTGTCGAGGAGGTATTTCCAGATGACGCCGATGACGGCGACGCCGAGCACGTACGGTGCGAAGAAGACGGCGCGGAAGACGGTGCCGCCGCGGATCGCCCGGTTGAGCAGCACGGCGATGAGCAACGGGACGACCAGCAGGAACGGCACGCTGGCTATGGTGAAGATGCCGGTGGCGCCCATCGACTGCCAGAAATCGCCCGAGGTCGCGGAGCCCGGGGTGAACAGGTCGATGTAGTTCTTCAGGCCGACGAACGACTGCGATGCCCGGAAGGGGCTCCAGTTGGTGAGGCTGATCCACAGTCCGAACACCGCGGGCGCGGCGACGAACACGATGAAGAGGATCAGGAACGGCGCCAGGAACAGGTACGCCGTCTTGGTGCGGCGCGGAGCGGCGAGGCCGGTCACGCGTCGGGCACGCCGAGGTGGCGGGCCCGCCCCCGGCCGGGGCGGCCACCCAGGCGAGAAGAACAAAAGCAAACTTGCGTGGATGTTAAAAAAAAATGACGCGAACGACGCAAAA